>CAZQQP010000357.1:0-3957 GCA_964595475.1 uncultured Planctomycetaceae bacterium
GAAGCTCGGGGAGAAGTTCACGGAGTACGACTACGACTTCAAGCAGCTGGTCCGGGACATCTGCACGTCGCGGACGTATCAGCTGTCCACCCAGACCAACCCGACCAACGAGGGGGACCACCGCAACTTCTCGCACGGCTACGTGCGGCGGATGCGGGCGGAGGTGCTCTTCGACGTCATCTCGCAGGTGACGGAGACGGCGGGGCAGAACAAGTTCAAGGGTCTGCCCAAGGGCGCCCGGGCCGTGCAGATCGCGGACGGGGAGACGACCAACTACTTCCTCGAGACGTTCGGGCGGGCGCCGCGGGAGTCGGTCTGCTCCTGCGAGGTCTCCACGGAGCCGACGCTGTCGCAGGCGCTCCACCTGATCAACGGCAAGACGGTCCACAAGAAAATCAAGCAGGGCAACGTGGTCGGGAAGCTCCTCGAGGAGGGCCACAGCGCCGAGGAAGTGATCCGGAACCTCTACGTCCGGTGCGTCTCGCGTAAGCCAACGGACGACGAGGTAAAAAAGGTCCTCGGGAAGGTCAAAAGCGCCGACGACAAGAAGAAGGCGCTGGAGGACGTGTTCTGGGCGCTGCTGAACTCCAAGGAGTTCCTCTTCAACCACTGATGGCCCGCGGCGCTCGCCGCGGGAAGACCCGACACGCCTTCCACGGAGGGAGGCCGTCTCCGCGGCGCCGGAGCACACGTTTTGTCCCAACTCCGATGAGGCGGAAGCGGCGACGGGCCGCTTCCGTCGAGCAGCGAGTCGAAGTGATATGTGGAAGCGTGCAGCACGAGCGATGCGGGTCGACGGTGCGCTCGGGGGACACCGGCCGAGCCGGCTGGTCAGCGGCGTGGCGGCGGGGTTGCTCCTCGCCGTCTCCTCCGCGAGCGGGGTGACCTACCAAGAGGACATCCGGCCCATCTTCGACGAGCACTGCCTGGGGTGTCACAACCCCGACAAGGCCAAAGGGGAGCTGGAGCTGACGGACTACGGGGGGGTGATGAAGGGTTCTTACGTCGGACCCATCATCGACAAAAAGAACTACAAGCCCGAGAGCTCCATCCTCTACCTCGTGGTCACCCGCCAGCAGAGCCCCGAGATGCCTCCGGACGAGCCCAAGATTCCGGAGGAGCAGATCCAGCTGATTCGGAAGTGGATCGAGGAGGGAGCGCCCAAGACGAACAAGATCACCTACGCCCGCGACGTGCGGCCCATCTTCAAGGAGCACTGCTTCGGGTGTCACAATCCCGACGACAAGAAGAAGGACCTCGACCTGACCACATATCAGCAGACCATGGCCGGGTCGAGCTCGGGCTCGATCGTGGAGGCGGGGCGAGCCTCGCAGTCCAAGCTGTTCCGAGTGGTCGCTCATCAGGAAAAGCCCTACATGCCGAAGGGGGCGGACAAGCTCCCCGCGCGGCAGATCGAGGTGATTCGGCAATGGATCGGGAAAGGGGCACTCCGCAACGCGCAGGACGAGGCGAAGGGGCTGGACAAGCCGGACCTGGAGCTGTCCGTCGACAAGAAGGTCGGACGGCCCGAGGGCGAGCCGACCATGCCCGGCGACGTGCTCCTGCAGCCGCGGGTCCACACGGAGCGGGCGGGCGCCGCCACGGCGCTCGCCCACAGCCCCTGGGCCCCCGTGGTCGCGGTGGGGGCGCAGAAGCAGATCCTGCTCTACAACAGCAAGACGCGGGAGCTCGCCGGCGTGCTTCCGTTCCCCGAGGGGTTCGCGAGGTCGCTTCGGTTCAGCCGGAGCGGGCGGTACCTCGTCGCCGGAGGGGGATACGGAGCGAGCAAGGGGTTCGCGGCGCTGTTCGACGTGCAGAGCGGCGAGCGGGTGCTGCAGGTGGGCGACGCCTACGACACCGTGCTCGCCGCGGACATGAACGCGCCGCAGAGCCTCATCGCCACGGGTGGGCCCAATAAGCGGGTGCGGGCGTACTCCATGGAGACGGGGAAGCTGGTCTACGAGATCGAGAAGCACACGGAGTGGGTGACCGCGCTCGCGTACAGCCCCGACGGCGTGCTCCTCGCGAGCGGCGACCGGAACGGCGGCCTCTACGTCTGGGAGGCGCCGAGCGGGAGGGAGTTCTACACGCTCGACGGCCACAACGGCCGCGTGACGTCGGTGGCGTGGCGACCCGACTCCAATGCGCTCGCGTCCGCGGGCGACGACGGGCGGATCGCGCTGTGGGACATGCTCGAAGGGAAGCGGCTTAAGCAATGGGGCGCTCACAGCGATGGGGTCCTCGACGTCTCGTTCACCCACGACGGGCGGATCGTCTCCACGGGGAGGGACAAGAAGGTGAAGGTCTGGTCGAGCTCGGGCGAGAAAAAAGCGACGCTCGATATGCTCGACGGGGTGGGGCTCCACTCCGTCTTCGGCCACGAGGGGAAGAAGGTCATCGCCGGGGACCTCGCCGGGAACGTGCGGGTCGCGAGCGTCGAGGACGGGAAGCAGATCGGCGAGCTCTCCACCAACCCGCCGAAGCTCGAGACGCGGATCGCCAAGCAGAAGAAGCGGCTGGAGGAGCTGACCTCCAACGGAGCGGGCGACAAGGCGCACGAGAGGGCGAGGACCGCTCTCCAGAAGGCGAAGAAGGCGCTCGTTAGCGGTCAGAAGCGGCAGAAGAAGCTGCCCGAGCGCATCCAGCAGGCGAAGGACGCGGTCAAGGAGGCGAAACAGCGTGTGGCCGAAGCGCGGAAAGGGAAGGAAAACGCCAAGGAGCGGCTCGCCGCCGCGAAGGGAAAGGCCGCCGAGCACGCCACGGCCGCGGAGAAGGCCGCCAAGGCGCTGAAGCAAGCGCGGAAGGCCCATGGCGAAGCGGAGAAGAAGCTTGAGAAGAAGAAGAAGGCTCTTGCGAAGGCGAAGGGGGATCAGAAGAAGGCGTTGAAGAAGGAAGTGGAGGAGCTGAAGGGGAAGGTGGCCGAGCGGGCGAAGGCGGTGGAGGCCGCCGACGAGAAGGCCAAGCGGCTCGCCAAGCAGGCGAGGAAGTCGAAGGGGGCGAAGGCGGACGCGAAGAAGCGGTTCGAAAAAGCAGCGTCCGAGCTGAGCCGGGCGGTCAAGCAGAAGAAGAGCGCGGAGGAGTCGCTCGAGAAGGCGCAGAAGCGCTCGAAGAAGCTCGAGAAGAGGGTGCCGCAGCTGAAGAAGCGGGTGGAGCAGGCGAAGAAGAAGGTCGCCGAGGTCGAGGCGATTCGGGAGAAGGTGGCCGCGGCCGAGAAGAAGCTGAAGGGGCTGAAGGAGGCGAAGCGGGAGGCGGACCTCTACGAGGCGAAGAAGACCGTCGAGAAGAAGGAGAAGGAGCTCGAGGATCTCCAGCGGGATCTTCGCCTCGCGGAGGACGCGTTGGCCAAGGCCGAGAAGAAGGCGAAAAACGACCAGAAAGCCGCGGACCGAGTAAAGAAGCTCGAGGAGCAGGTGCGGAAGACCAAGGCCGCGATCAAGAAGGTCCGCGAGACGCTTTCCTCCGCGCGGAAGCGCATCGAGGGTCTGAGCAAGAAACCAGCCACGTCCGAGTGATCGGGGCGGCGCTCCCGAAAAGACCCGGTGCCCCCGCTTTCCTTCGTAGGGGTGCGAATTGGAGCCGATAGCGCATTTCTATGCGACGGGGCACGTCGCCTGGCTGATCCCTGCCATCGGAGCGCTCGTCCTCACCCTGAGCGGGTGCCCTTCCGTCGACGCATCCGAATGAGAAGGCCGCTTTCACGGGCTATAGGCCGGACGTGACCACTGTGGCGTTAGTCCCCGACGGTGAGGCGCTCGCCACGGCGAGCCGCGACGACACGGTTGGCCGGCCTGGGATGTAAAAAGGGTTCTCCGGAATTTCCGTAGGTGACGCTCGGCTTGGGTCGGCGGCAGCCCCTGCACCCTCGTGCCACAGGTTTCTGCCGGCTGCTCGGGGCTCAAGGTGTTCTCGGCCCGGGCCCTCCACTCGTTCCCCCGGGTCGCTCGTTCGGCTTCGGCA
>CAZQQP010000358.1:0-3946 GCA_964595475.1 uncultured Planctomycetaceae bacterium
CTCGCTTTGGCGTATAGGCTAACTTATTCTTTTCCGCCTCCTTATCCCTTGCCTGACCCGACCGCCCTCTCATGCCCGCGACCCGAAGTGCAGCGCGACATCGAGCCGGCGCAGGGCGTTGCGGAACCTCCGGTCGAAGGTGGCCACGGCGCACTTTTCCCCGAGGGCGACCGCGGCCGTGACCGCATCGCCGAAGTCGCGGACCGGGCGGGGCCAGAGCTCGAGGAGCCTTCCATCGTCGAGGGAATCGATGCGCTCGATGCCCGGCATGGCGACCAGGTCGGCGAGCACGACCGCCACGCGGCTGTCGGGAAGGCCGTAGACGTTGACCAGGACGAAGGCCGTCTCCGTCAGGACGTGCTGGTGGAGCAGCACCTTCATCCCGCCGCGGGCCGCCGCCTCGAAGAGCGCCACCGCCTGGGCCTGCTGCGAGGCCGAGCGCCGGTGAAGGAAGGAGACCACCACGTTGGTGTCGATCAGGACCGCTTCCATCGCTTACGCGGTCCCGCGCCGCCGGCGCGTTTCACGCACGGCTTCGGCCGGGGTCGGGCCTTCTTCGAGGATCCCGCGGTGCTTGAGAAAGCCGGTCCGCGCCACGCTCACCACGACCCTCCCGTCGCGGTACTCCCATTGCAGGGTGTCCGACGGGGAGAGGCCGAGCCGTTGCCGGATGACCTTCGGGACGGTGGTCTGGTACTTGTTCGTGAGGGTGGACTTGGGCATGACGGGGCTCCGCTGCGTTCCGAGACTTCCTTACCTTATGCTACATCTCGTAATGCAGTGGGTCGAACCCCGGGCAGGCACCAGCCTCTTCCGGAGGACCGCGGCGCGACAGGAGCCCGCCGAGCCCGGGTGTGCATCTCTCCGTGTCCGTTCGGCAGCCGTGCGTGAGTCGGCGCGGTCGAAGCGGTGTGGATCGGCTGTTCTCGGAGTGTTTCAGGAGGACAGCTGATGGATCAGCGGGTTCGGAAGGTGAAGCGTCAGTTCGATCAGCGGCGGCGCTCGATGCAGACACAGCCCGACCGGTGGGACGGCGGCGACGGATGGGGCGTCCCTCCGCGTGCGTCCGCATCGCATTTCCTCTTCTCACCAAAAAGGGATGGCGCACCCGCCGGAGCGCTGTATATTAAGGGGTGCGCCGTCGCGGCTTGTGAGGGACAGGCTTTCGGCCTTGACGGCGCTTCGAGTCGCCCCGGAAACGGGGCGGGGAGGTGAATGATGAGCGCGATGGATCCCCCGCCGAGCGGGGAATCGCGGGCGGGCCGCGCCGGGCCGGAAGGGTCGAGCACACAGCAGTCCGCGGAGGCGAAACGGGGACCGGGCGGGTCGGCTCCGGGAGAGGAACCCGACGCGGCCACGGGAAACGGGCCGGACGACGCCCTCCTCCCGGTCCGGATGCTCAACGAGTACACGTACTGCGCGAGGCTCTTCCACCTCATGCGCGTCGAGGGCCGCTGGGCGGACAACGCCTACACCGTCGAGGGCCGGCACACCCACAGCCGCGTCGACAAGATGGACCACGTCCTCCCCGACCCCGAGCGGGACGGGGACGCGGAAGCCACCGATGCGGGCGACGCCGACGATGCCCCGGAGATCACGCGCTCCGTCAGCCTCGGAAGCGAGCGCCTCGGGATCACCGCCAAGCTCGACCTCGTCTCCACCGCCGGGGACGAGGCCGTCCCGGCCGAGAGCAAGCGGGGACGGGTCCCCAACAACCCCGAGCGGAGCTGGGAACCGGAGCGGGTCCAGCTCATGGCCCAGGGCCTGCTCCTCCGCGACCACGGCTATCGCTGCGACCACGGCGTCCTCTATTTCGCGGGCTCCCGCTCTCGGGTGGACGTGCCGTTCACCACGGACCTCGAGAGCCGGACGCTCACGCTGATCGCCGCCGCGAGACAGGCCGCGACCCGGACGACCCTGCCGGACCCCCTCGAGGACAGCCCCAAGTGCAACGGCTGCTCGCTGGCGCCGATCTGCCTGCCGGACGAGACGCTCGCCCTCCGCGACGTCCCGCCCGACCCCGCGGCCCCGCGGGTCCGCCGCCTCTATCCGGCCCGCGAAGAGGCCCAGCCCCTTTACGTCCAGGAGCAGGGCGCTCGCGTGGGGAAGACCCGGGGGAGCCTGATCGTCCGCAACCATCGGAAGGAGGAGCTCACCCGGGTGAAGCTGAAGGACGTCAGCCAGCTCGTCCTCTGCGGGAGCGTCACCGTCTCCGCACCGACGTTCCACCTCCTCTGCGAGGCGGGGATCCCGGTGGTCCACCTCTCTCGCGGCCACTGGTTCTACGGGATGACGACGGGGATGGCCCTTCGCAACGCCTACAACCGCGCCGCTCAGTTCCGTGCCGCGGCGGACCCGGGGCGCTGCCTCTCGCTCGGCCGGGCGGTAATCGGGGCCAAGGCGTGGAACCAGCGGACCCTCCTCCGGCGGAACGCCGCCCCTTCGCCGTCCGCCGCCCTCCGGGACATCGGCGATCGGCTCCCCCAGGTCGACCAGGCGACCAGCCGGGCGTCTCTTCTCGGCCTCGAGGGGGCCGCCGCGGCGGCGTACTTCGCTCACTTCGGGTCGATGCTCCGGGCCCGGACGATCGAGACGGAGTGGGACTTTCACCGGCGCAATCGCCGGCCCCCGCAAGACCCGATCAACGCGCTGCTCTCCTTCGGCTACGCGCTGCTCTCGAAGGATTGCACGGTCGCGGCGGCCGCCGAGGGGCTCGACCCCTGGTGGGGGCTCTATCACCAGCCGCGCCACGGCCGCCCCGCGCTGGCGTTGGACCTGATGGAGGAGATCCGCCCCCTCATCGTGGACAGCGCCGTCGTGACCGCGGTCAACACGGGGATGCTCAAGCCGACCCACTTCACCCGGTCCACCGCCGGGTGTGTCCTGACGGATGCCGGCCGGAAGGCGTTCATCCGGGCCTACGAGGGACGTCTGGAGCAGCTCGTCACGCATCCGTTGTTCGGCTACCGATGCACCTGGCGGGCCATCGTCGGGATGCAGGCGCGGCTCCTGGCGCGTTGGCTGAGGGGGGACGTCCCCTCGTACACGGGCGTCCGGGCGAGGTAGACCGGGCGCTTGCCGAAGACCGCCGGAGGAGACGAAAGGCAGCACGGAGGCATCGGAACCACCGTCCCCCCCTTTGGGGGGGACAACAGGGGGGGCAGACGAAAGGGAGCACGGAGGCATCGGAACCACGAAGGGAGGTCGACCGGGCACGAATCCGAAGCCGCTGCGGGCGGGAGGTGCTCCGATGCTTCGGCGACGCTATCTCATCAGCTACGACATCGCCGACGACAAGCGACGGGACGAGGTCTTCAAGAGCCTCAAGGACGAGGGGGACCACGCCCAGTACTCCGTGTTCTTCTGCGAGCTCGACCACCGGGAGCTCGCCTCGCTCCGCGGGAGGCTCGCGGAGGCGATCCACGCCCGCGAGGACCAGGTGATGATCCTCGACCTCGGCGAGTCCGACAATCCGGTGGAGTCGCGTCTCGAGACCCTCGGGAAGGCGTACGAGCCGCCCGCTCGGGCGATGGTCGTTTGAGCGGGCCGCTGCGGCGGCCGACCCGGCGGGCCGAGCTCGGAAGACGGCATGGGAAGCGTCCTCCTCCCACACGACGGTCCCCCCCCGCCGCGGCGGAGCGCCCCCTCGCGTTCCGCCGCTCTGTGGTATACTGTCGACGAGCGGCGGAGTGATTGCGCATCCCCCGGCACCGCTCGAGGTCCTTGGCATGTGGAGACTTACGATCGGCTCGGGCCTCTTTCCACCCGCCCCGCGGCCCCCGGCGGCGGGGACCGCTCGCGAGCGGGGATCTATCCTCCGGCGAGTGAGCGGTTTAGCGGGCCGGCCATTTCCGCGGTGTAACCACCGCGGCCCCATTGAAGCACCCGCTCGCAGCGCCCGCGTAGGTTGTGGGCGACATTTCCGCGGTGTAACCACCGCGGCCCC
>CAZQQP010000359.1:0-3912 GCA_964595475.1 uncultured Planctomycetaceae bacterium
CGTCTCCACGTGCTCATCAACAACGCCGCCACCGTGCCGCGGCGGAGGACACTCACCGAGGACGGGATCGAGCGACAGGTCGCGGTCAACCACCTTGCCCCTTTCCTCCTCACCAACCTCTTCCTCGACCTCCTCCGGGCCAGCGCCCCCGCCCGGGTTGTTACCGTCACGTCGATGATGCACCGCGACGGCAGCCTCGACCCCGACGACCCGCAACGCGACCGTCGTTACGGGCCGGTGCTCGCCTACAAGCGGACCAAGCTCGCCAACGTGCTGTTCACCCGGGAGCTCGCCCGCCGCGTCGAGGGGAGCGGCGTCACCGCGAACTGCGTCCACCCCGGCGGGGTGAACACGGACATCGTCCGGCACCTTCCCGCCCCGATCCGGCTGCTCAGCCGGCTGACACGAGCGCTCCCTCGCACGCCCGAGGACGGCGCCGCCCCCGTGGTGGCGGTGGCCACCCTTCCCGATCTCGCGAACCTGAACGGCGCCTACTTCGAGCGCTTCGAGCGGGCGGAGCCAGCCACGCAAGCCACGGACTCGGACGCCGCGGCGCGGCTGTGGGCGGCGAGCGAGCGGCTGGCGGGCCTCTGGCAGACCGTCGACTCCCCCTCCTGACCCCCTCGCCGTCCCTCCGGCCACCTCACTCCCGCCGTCGCGTCGCGAGGCGAGGAGCCGCCTCCCCGCCGGACAGCCACGAGCGTCCCGACCGAATTCCCCACCGAACGAGCCATCGCAAGGGCGCGGACACCCGTGGAACTCGGCCGCCGCCATGCAGCGGTCGTCGCGAGGCCCGCCGCGGCGGCGGATGGCTCGGGCGGCGCGGTTCCGCGACGGCCTGGAATCCATCCGACTTTGCGCCAGCCGCTCCCGGCCGCCCTTGCACAGGCAGGGTGCTTCTGGCAGGATTCGCTGACTCCACTCGTGCAGCTTCGCGTGCTCCGGGATGGGGACGACGGGAACCGGCCCAGGACGGCCCGGAAAGGGACTGGTAGCATGGCCGCTCCGCCGGCATCCGCGGCTTCACTGATCCTCCGAGACAGGAAAGGCAACGATGACCGACAGCTCGCAGACCAACCAGGGAGCGCAGAAAGCGGTCGGTTTCCGGCTCGGGCTGATGATGTTCCTGCAGTTCTTCCTCTGGGGAGCCTGGTGGGTGACCCTCGCCCCTTATATGGCCTCGGACCACGTCGGGATGGCCGGCCTCATTTTCTTGGCCTATTTGAGCCAGCCGATCGCGGCGATGGTCTCCCCCTTCTTCCTCGGGCTGGTCGCGGACCGCTACTTCTCGAGCGAGAGGGTTCTCGCGGCCCTCCATCTGCTCGGCGGCGTCTTGCTGCTTTTCGTCCCCTATTTTGGGGAGCTGCCGAGTGGGCCGAGCGCAGTGGGCTTCATCGGCCTGATCATCCTCCACATGCTCTGCTACATGCCGACGATCGGCCTGACGAACGCGGTCGCGTTCAACACGATGACGGACGCCGAGAAGCAATTTCCGGTCATTCGGGTCTTCGGAACCATCGGCTGGATCGTCTCGAATCTGGTCGTGGGCGTCTTTTTTGCGTGGATCCTCGGCACCGGCGAGACGAGCGTGAAGCCCGAGCATACCACCTGGCCCTTTTACCTCGCGGCTGGCACCGCGATCGTAATGGGCCTCTACAGCCTCACGCTTCCACACACGCCGCCACGCATGAAGGGACAGAAGGCGAGGCTCGGCGAGATTCTCGGCCTCGACGCGGTCCAACGCCTGTCGAGCCGGTCCTTCTGGGTCTTCATCATCTCCTCGTTGCTGATCTGCATTCCGCTCGCTGCCTACTACACCTACGCGAATCAATTCGCGGTCGACGCGAGCATGGGTCGGAAGATCCTCGGGTGGGAGTTCAGCGCGACGGCGTGGATGTCGACCGGGCAGATGACCGAGGTCCTCTTCATGCTCCTGATGCCCCTAGGGTTCCGGTGGCTCGGAGTGAAATGGATGCTCGTGACGGGTATGGCGGCGTGGGCGCTTCGGTACGCGCTCTTCGCGATGGGGGCGCCCGACGAGGTGTTCTGGATTATCTGGGCGGGAATCCTGCTCCACGGCATCTGCTACGACTTCTTCTTCGTCACGGGGATGATCTACGTCGAGCGAATCTCCTCGCCGGAGATCCGGGCACAGGCGCAGGGCTTCCTCGTGCAGATGACCCTTGGGGTGGGGATGTTCATCGGGATGATCTTCACAGGGTCGATCCTGTTCAACAACATGGTCGCCGGGATCGAGGATCACGCGGAGAAGATGCAGGCGTACCAGACCTTCTGGCTGATCCCCGCGATCGTCGCGGGCGTCGTCATGATTGGCTTCGGGATTCTGTTCAAGGAGACCGGACGGTCCGGGGCGACCGGCGAGGAGCAAGCACCGTCGGAGTCCACTGGCGGGGCTCAGTCGGCCGACACCGACTGAGTGTGAGCGACGGCAGTGTCCCGCGGCCCTCGGACGAGGACGGCTCCGATCGGTGGGCGCGATGAAGAGTGCAGCAGCTCGGTCGCGGAAGGCTCGGTGGGTCGTCTGGACGCTCGTCGGTCTCGGAGGGGTTCTGCTCTTCACAGCGGGCGTCGGCTACGCGCTGTGGTCCGCGAGCCCGGCGCATTGGCGGGTGGTCGACGCCGACGACGAGGAGGTCAAGAAGGCGGCGGGGCGCTTCGAGCGGTCCACCGTCTCCCGGCTGACCCACGTTCGGCCGCCGGAGAAGGCGTGGCGGCTGGTCCTCGAGCAGCGGCCGCTCAACCGGTGGCTCGCGACGCGGCTGCCGCAGTGGCTGCGGAACCAGGGGATCGAGATCGCCGAGGAGCTGGAGAACGCCGTCGAGCAGCGGATGGTCGCGTTCCGACGAGACCACGTCGTCGTCGCGGCGAAGCTGACGACACCCGACCTGTCTCAGATCCTCAGCCTCCGTTACACCCCGACGGTCACGGACGACGGGCTGGTCCGGCTCACCCTCGACGGCATGTACGCCGGACGCCTCCCGCTGCCGCGGGCGGCCGTCGAAGGGCTTCTCGAGAACTACGCCCAGGGTGGCTCCGGAAGCCGGCCGACCGCCAAGGAGATCCTCCGCGCCCTGGAGAAGGTCGACCTGGAGCTCCCCCTCCGCGACGGACGGAAGGTACGCGTCACCGGCATCGAGCTGCGAAAAGGAAAAGCGATCCTGACGTGCCGGACGGCGCCGGCAACCCAGACAGGGCCGCCGTCGGAGGCCGCACCGGTGGGGCCGGGGGAGACGCGATAGATCAGCGGCGACGGGGCGGCCCTCACCCCCGTCAGCGGAATCGTTTGTTCCGGTCGGGCGCGATGTCGCGCGGGCACTTCGGCGAGGCCGGCCTCCGGAACGCCTCCCGGCGGGCTGTCTCTTAGAACGTGTGTGAGAAGCGATTCGTCGGCCCGAGCCCGTCGCGAGGTCGTGGCTGGCAAGGAGGCCGAAGCAGGCGATGCCGGGCTGTGTCCCGTCGGGACAGGCCGACGCCGACCCGCCGCGACCGCAGCAGGGCGAAGCCAGAAGCGCTTCTCCCACGCGTTCTTAGCCCTATCTCAGACCTCCAGACATACCCCCTCTGCGAACTGACCGGTTCGCGACCCTCGGGACCGCCCGAACGCCCAGGTCGGCCCCGGATGTCCCGCGGGTGGAGGACTGTAGCTGCGACCTGCACGCCTCACGACTTCTGGTTACGGGCCGGCGGGACGGTCCCGAACATTCCGGGCTCACAGCGAGTATGGTAGGAGGTCTGAGGCTCAACGCCGAGCATGTAGCCGCCTTCCGCTACCAGCCGACGAAGTGCAAGAAAACGTATCGGGTCGTCGTGATCCGGAAGAACATCACGGTGGAGCGGGGCGAGAACGCCCTCTACGACGAGATCCGGTACTTCTTCTACATCACCAACGAC
>CAZQQP010000360.1:0-3885 GCA_964595475.1 uncultured Planctomycetaceae bacterium
GAAGCCGTAGTCCATCAGCCGCTTGGCCACGTCGTCCACCGAGATGCCCGCGAGGTCGTTCAGCGGGCGACAGTCGACGATGAACTCGTGGGCGACCCGCCCGGACCGCGCCGTGTAGAGGATGCGGTAGTCCTCGCGAAGTCGCTCCGCCATGTAGTTGGCGTTGAGGATCGCGACCTCCGAGGCCCGCTTCAGGCCGTCGGGGCCCATCATGGCGATGAACATCCACGAGATGGGGAGGATGGCGCCGGAGCCGATCGGCGCCGCCGCGACGGGGCCGACCTGTCCGTCGCCGCGGACGGGGTCGCCGGGGAGGTAGGGCCGAAGGTGGTCGGCCACGCCGATGGGGCCCATCCCCGGCCCACCGCCGCCGTGAGGGATGCAGAAGGTCTTGTGGAGGTTCAGGTGGCAGACGTCGGCGCCGATCTCCGCGGGGCGGGCGAGGCCCAGCTCCGCGTTGAGGTTGGCGCCGTCGAGGAAGACCTGACCGCCGTGCTCGTGGACCACGCTGCAGATCTCGCGGATGTGGTCCTCGAACACGCCGTGGGTCGACGGGTAAGTCACCATCAGCGACGAGAGATTCTCGCGGTTGGCCTCCGCCTTGGCCTTGAGGTCCTCGAGGTCCACGTCGCCCTGCTCGTCGCACTGGATCGCCACCACGCGCATGCCCGCGATGACGGCGCTCGCGGGGTTGGTCCCGTGGGCGGAGACCGGGATGAGGCAGACGTCGCGATGGCCCTCGCCCCGCGCCTCGTGATACGCCCGGATGGCGAGAAGGGCCGCGTACTCCCCCTGCGACCCCGCGTTCGGCTGCATGGAGACCGCGGTGAAGCCAGTGAGCTCGCACAGCCACGTGTTGAGCTGGTCCACGAGGGTGGTGTATCCCAGCCGCTGCTCCTCCGTCGCGTACGGGTGGATGTTCGCGAGCTCCGGCCACGTCACCGGGACCATCTCCGCCGCGGCGTTGAGCTTCATGGTGCACGAGCCGAGCGGGATCATGGACGTGGTGAGGGAGAGGTCCTTCGCCTGCAGCCGGTTGAGATACCGCAGCAGCTCGTGCTCGCTGTGGTACTGGTTGAAGACGGGCTGGGTGAGGAACTCCGTGGTGCGGGTGTGCGGCCCGAGGTCGAGGTCCGCCTCCGCGGCGAGCGTGTCCACGGAGGGGGCGGCGTCGCCGTTCGCGAAGACGGCGAGCAGATTCTCCACGTCCTCCCGGTCCGCCGTCTCGTCGAGGCTGACGCCGACCGTGCCGTCGCCGAAGTCGCGGAGGTTCGTCCCCCGCTCCCGCGCCGCCTTCAGGACGTCGGCGCCGCGGGAGCCCTTCGGGCGGACCCGGATGGTGTCGAAGACGGACGCGGGCTGCACCTCGTGGCCGAGCCGCCGGAGGCCGGCCGCGAGCAGCGCCGTCAACGCCTGCACCCGCCTGGCGATCCGGCGGAGCCCCTCCGGCCCGTGATAGACGGCGTACATGCTCGCGATGATGGCGAGGAGCACCTGGGCGGTGCAGATGTTGCTGGTCGCCTTGTCCCGACGGATGTGCTGCTCCCGGGTCTGGATGGCGAGGCGGACGGCCGGCGTGCCCTCCTCGTCGTTAGAGAGACCGACGAGGCGGCCGGGCATTCGCCGGACGTGCTTGTCGCTGCACGCGAGGTAGGCGGCGTGGGGGCCGCCGCAGCCCATGGGCACGCCGAAGCGCTGGGTGGACCCGACCGCGATGTCCACGCCGAGCTCCCCCGGCGAGCGGAGGAGCGTCAACGCCAGCGGGTCGGCCGCCATGACCACCATGCCGCCCGCCTCGTGGACGCGGCCGATCAGCTCGCTGTAGTCGAGGATCCGTCCGTCCGTGGTCGGATACTGCACGAGCACGCCGGAGAGGTCCTCGTCCACCGACAGCTCGTCCACGCGACCGACCTCGAAGGCGACGCCCATGGACCGCGCCCGCGTCCGGACCACTTCGATGGTCTGCGGATGGCAGTCCTCGCTGACGAAGAAGCGGCCACGCTTGCCCCGGTAGATGGACCGGCACATGGCCATGGCCTCCGCCGCGGCGGTCGCCTCGTCGAGGAGGGACGCGTTCGCCGCCGGCAAACCCGTGAGGTCGGTAATCATCGTCTGGAAGTTGAGCAGCGCCTCGAGCCTCCCCTGGGCCACCTCCGCCTGATAGGGCGTGTACTGCGTGTACCAGCCCGGGTTCTCGAGGATGTTCCGCTGGATGACCGGCGGGGTGATCGTCCCGTGATATCCCATGCCGATGAAGGAGCGGCACACCTGGTTCTGCTGAGCGATCTCCCGCAGCGCCTCGAGGGCCCCCTCCTCGCTGCGGGCGGCGGGCAGGTCCAGCGACCGCTCGGTCCGGATGGACCCGGGCACGGTCTTCTCGACGAGGTCGTCGAGGCTCGCCGCCCCCACGGCCGAGAGCATCTGCTGGATCTCGTCGGGGCTCGGCCCGATATGTCGGTCCGCAAACCGGTCCTGGGCGTCGATCGCCTGAAGGACCGTCGAGCTGTGAACCGAAGCCGCCCCCGACGGGGCGGAATCGAGGTCAGGAGCGTTCATAGGCGGGGCTCTCCAATAATCCGTTTATCCGGTTGAACTGGTGAAGCCCACTCTAGGCACGGCCGCGTCCGGAGCCAACTGGCGACGTGCCTCGTCGACGGAGTCGCGGCGGAGAAGAGGTATCTCCGTCCGCTTGGTCCGCGCGGGCTTTCCTACACTGGGTTGCGATGGCGGACCCACGCGGCAGAACCCGCTCGGGGAACACCTGGTCGACCCGGCAGCTCCTCGACTGGACGTCGGGCTATTTCAAGCGAAAGGGGTTGGACTCGCCCCGTCTCTCGGCCGAGATGCTCCTCGCCCACGTCCTCGGCGTGCCGCGCATTCGTCTCTACACGAACCTCGACCGCCCCGCGAGCCCCGACGAGCGGTCCGCCTTCCGCCGCCTGGTGGAGCGGGCCGCCGCTCACGAGCCGGTCCAGCACATCGTGGGGGAGGCCCACTTCTTCTCCTCCACCTTCAAGGTCACCGGCGACGTCCTCATCCCCCGTCCTTCCACGGAGACCCTCCTCGAGCACGTCGTCCAGCACGTCCGGCTCACGCCCGGCTTCTCCATGGCCCCGCTCATCGCGGACGTCGGAACGGGCAGCGGGTGCATCGCCATCGGTCTCGCCAAGAGCCTCCCCGAGGCCCGCATCGTCGCCACAGACGTTAGCGACCGGGCCCTCGCGGTGGCGGCCGAGAACGCGAGCAGCCACGGCGTGGCGGAGCGGATCGAGCTCCGCCAGGGCGCCGGCCACGAGCCTCTCCGGGGCGACCGCTTCCAGTTCGTCGTCTCCAATCCCCCATATGTCTCGGACGCGGCGTGGGCGGAGCTCCCCGCCAACGTCGCCCGATACGAGCCGGCCGAAGCGCTCCGCGGCGGGGTGGACGGCCTCGACGTGATCCGTCCCCTCATCGCGGAAGCGCCGGCTCATCTGGAGAACCCCGGCCAGCTCGTCCTGGAGATCTCCCCCGAGCAGAAGCGGTCCGTCGTGGAGCTCGCCACCGACGCCGGCCTCCGCCACCCGCGTGTGCTCGCCGACCACGAGGGCCACGACCGCATGCTCGTCGCGGACGCCTGAGCGGCCGCCCGCTCTCGCCCCATACCGCTCTCGCGTGGTTCTCCCCGTCGCCGACGGAGACGCGACAGCCGGCGGCGATGAGTGACGTGCCAAGTGAGCCGACAAATGCACGGGCCGAAACGCCGAGCCATCCGCAAAAGGGCGTAACTCGCCCGTGGCGGGCTTGCTCGACAGCCGTCGTCGTAAGGAGGCGGAAAAGAATAAGTTGAGCCGATACGCCAAAGCGAGGAGCGGGAAGCCTCCTTGCTTTGGCGTGGGCCTCGAACCA
>CAZQQP010000361.1:0-3815 GCA_964595475.1 uncultured Planctomycetaceae bacterium
CGCGTTCGGCACAGCGACCTTTGCGCGCGACGAGCGGCCACAGGGGCGAGTCCAGCTCACCTTCAACGGCCGGCCGCCCGCCGGGTGGCGCGTTTTTTCCGAGGGCAGCGAGGAGCCGCTCTACGACGAAGCTCGATGGCGCGCGGAGGAAGAGCCGCAGGCCGTAAGCGTTCCATGGGACGCGGAACGGCCGCCCCACACGCTCGAGGTCGACTGGACGGGCTCGGGCCGCCGGGCGTGCTGGCCGGTGAACGTGCAAGACCCCTCGTCGCTCCCGCCCCCGGCGGAGCTCAAGGACCTGCCGCTCGATATCCTGATCGAGGTTCTCACCTCGGCCCGCCCGCTCCACGAGGTCCTCCGCCGCCGTGGGCGGCGTCGGGCTGACCGAGCGAAGAGGCCCGACCCAGACCTTGATCCCCACAAGCGCGTCGACACCAGCGGCTTTCTTCTGCAACGCACGCGGCGCGTCTCCTGGGGGCTGCGAGCGCTCCGCGAGCGTCTGGAGCGGCCCGTCGCGAACGAGCAGAGCTTGAACTGGCGTCTGTTCGGACCGGTGGGCGCCACGGCACTCGCGGCGGCCCTCTCCCGCGAGGCGCAGTCGGCAGACGAAGAGGCGTTCCTTCTCGCCGAGCTGGCATTGACGCTCAGCCGGCCGACGCCCTCGGAGACGGAGGAGTCCCTTCCTCGTGCCAGGGTCGCGGAGGCAATCCGGTCGGCCGCGCAGCAGATCCGACAGGGCGTGAGGCGGGAGAAGGAGCTCGGCATCCCGGCACTCGAGCAATACGTCGACGAAGCTTTCGAGCAGGTGACGTGATGGCTGCGTCCTGGTCCTTTTGCGAGCGGATCGACCTCCATGTGCCGCAGCGGATCTCCGAGGCCGATGCGGCCCGGCAGAGGGCAACAGCCCAGGAGATCCTCCATCGCCTCGAGTCCCAACCCGGGCTCGTTCTCGCGGACGAAGTGGGGATGGGGAAGACCTTCGTGGCCCTTGCCGCGGCCACGTCCGTGGCGCTGACGCGCTCTCAGCCGGTGGTTGTCATGGTCCCGCCGTCGCTCCGGAAGAAGTGGCCGCGGGACTTCTCGCTGTTCCGCGAGCAGTGCTTACCTCGCGGCCTTGCTCAGAAGGTCGTTGCTGGGAAAGCGGAGTCCGCGGTGGAGTTTCTCAAGCTTCTCGACGACCCGCCGAAGCGTCGGAAATCCGTGATATTCCTGACGCACGGCGCGATGCATGGGGGCCTCAACGACGGTTGGGTCAAGCTCGCCCTTCTTTACCGGACGCTGCACCACCGGAAGGGGGCGGAGGGTCTCCGACAAGGGCTTTCCCGTTGGATGGGAAGACTGCTTCGGATGAGATGGGTGGAGCGAAAAGATCCGGAGATATGGCACCGCCTGCTCAGGAGTCCGCCGGAGAATTGGCTTGGAATATTGCAGGAGCGGGGGATCCACCCCGGGCGAGACGCGGACTCCACAATCGACAACCCCGTTCCGCGGGAAGTGACGAAAGCGATGTGGGAGTTGGATACCGACGAGTTGTTCGATGTCCTCAAACGTCGGGTCCCCGAGAGAAGCTCCAGCCGCATCGACGAGCGATTGAAGGATGCCCGCCGTCAGATCGACACGTCGCTGCGCGATCTCTGGGGACGCTGCCTGCGCCGCCTATCCGTGCATTTGCCGCTGCTCATCCTCGACGAAGCGCATCACGTGAAGAATCCGACGACGCGTCTCGCGTCGCTCTTCGAGACCCCGGAGGCGACCGCCGACGCGGACGAGATCTCTGCCGGACCGTTGGCCGGGGTCTTCGAACGGATGCTCTTCCTCACGGCGACGCCGTTCCAGCTCGGCCACCACGAGCTGTGCTCCGTCCTCGACCGATTCGACGGCGTGCGGTGGCGCGGCAAGAACGCTCCGACAATGGGACGAGAGCGGTATCGGGAACAGATGCAAACCCTTCGCCATCGCCTGGATCGCGCACAAGCCGCCGCGCTGAAGCTCGACGATGCGTGGGGCAGGCTCCGCTCCGAGGACCGCGTCGTGGATGGGGTGCCGTACCGCGATGAGGAGCAGTGGTGGAAGGCGGCCCGGTCGACCGACGATCCGTCGGACAGACTTCGCACGGTGGTTCAGTTCTACCACGAGTGTCGGAATCGCATGCGAGAGGCCGAGCAATCGCTCCGGCCGTGGGTCATTCGCCATCGGCGGCCGCGATACCTCCCGGCGCCGCACGCTTTCTCCGCCCGTCGTAGTCGACGCCCGGGCCGGCAAATCGAAAACGAAGCGGCCTCCGACGAGTCGGGGCTGACCGTCCAGGGCGACGCCCTCCTGCCGTTTCTCCTCGCGGCGCGGGCGACGGCCTGCACGCCCCAGTCGCGCCCGGTCTTCGCCGAGGGGCTCGCCTCGAGCTTCGAGGCGTTCTGGTACACACGAGAGGCGAACACCGCGAGCTCGCCGACCGACGACGACGACCCGACCGACCCGGCGTCGGCGGACGAGGAAGCGGCGTGGTACCTTGACCATCTCCGTCGCGTCCTCCCGGTCGAGCGACCGACTCAGTCGCCGTCCCACCCGAAGCTGGCCGCCACGGTGGAGCGCGTCGCTCGCAGCTGGCGGACGGGCGAGAAGGTCCTGGTCTTCTGTCATTACGTGGCAACCGGGCAAGCGCTTCGACGGCGGATCGCCGAAGCCATCGACCGGGAGATCAAGCGCGTCGCCGCCGAGAAGCTTCGGGTCTCTGAGCAGGAGGTCGGCCGGCAGCTCGACCGCATCGGCCGTCGCTTTTTCGATCAGGACTCCCCGGCCCGTCAGGCGTGCGATGCGCACGCCTCCGAGATCCTCGATGGGTTTCCCGCGTTGCGATCGTCCCACCGTGAGCTGCGGGAAATCGTCCGGAGAAACCTCCGGACGCCGGCGTTTCTGGCTCGATTCTTCCCCCTCGGCCCGGGCCGCTTTGGCCGCGAGGCGATCGCCGAGGCCTTTTCGACCCGCGACGGGTCGGGGATGACTCTGCACGACATCCTCGTTGAGTTCTTCCGTTTCCTTGCGGACCGTTGTGGGGAGGATGAGCGGCGTGGTTATATCGACGCGATCAAGCGAGTCCAGACCGGCGCTCATTTCGGGAGCGACCCTTCCGAGGCGTATGCCCCGGACGAGCTCCAGGGCGACTCCAGCGATCGCCTCGTGCCGAACGTCCGTCTCGTCAACGGTACCACCCGGCCCGACACGCGGCAGCGCCTGCTCCTCACGTTCAACACGCCCTTCTACCCCGATGTGCTCGTCACCAGCAGTGTCATGGCCGAGGGCGTAGACCTGCATCTCAACTGCCGTCATGTCATCCATCACGACCTCGGCTGGAACCCGAGCACGGTCGAGCAACGGACCGGACGGGTCGACCGCATCGGCGCGAAGATCGAGCGGTCCGGACGGCCCCTCGAGGTGTGCATGCCGTATGTTGCGGAGACCCAGGACGAGAAGATGTACCGCGTGGTGATCGACCGCGAGCGTTGGTTCAACGTGGTAATGGGAGGGCGATTCGAGGTCGATGCGAAGACGACAGAGAAGCTGGCCGAACGAATTCCGCTGCCACCCTCGATTGCGGAGGAGCTCCGGTTCGACCTCCAGTACGCCCCGAACGAAGCAAGTCGACCCGATACGCCTGCTCAATGTTGGGAATAGTCACGCAAGAGCCCCTTGCCCGCGGGTTCGTGTTCCCACCGCGGAAAAGAGTCCAGGCGGTCACGAGCGTGTGCGCGCTCCTCCGGCACCGCTCGATCGGGGGAGCGCGGTTCCCGAACCCGCGTCTTCGGCCTTTCCGCCGCTTC
>CAZQQP010000362.1:0-3790 GCA_964595475.1 uncultured Planctomycetaceae bacterium
CGCGACCGACGACCCGGCGAGCGAGGACTGGGGGTTCGCCTACCGCGGCGACTACAGCGACTGGAAGGCGCTCGTCGAGGGCGACCTCGACCCGATCGAAGGCCTGATGGACGGCAAGTTCGAGCTCGACGGCGACATGCAGAAGGTCATGCAGTACAGCCAGGCCGCCATCGTGATGACGGAGAACGCGGCGGACGTCGACACGGAGTTCGCCTACTGAGGTGGCGGACGTCGACACGGAGTTCGCCTACTGAGGCGGTGGACCCGGACGGATTTCCCCTCCCGAGGCGGCGGTAGCTCTTTGCCGGTCGGCGTCGCACCTGGGCCCGTGAAAGCGGCACGGCTTCTGGTCCGGCCGGCGGGCGGGGCCTTCCCGGGCGTCGACGCGACCTTCGCCGAGGCGTCCGGGGTCCAGCGCGAGCAGTTGCTGAACCTCGAGTGGCTCTCCGACGGCACCTACGCCCTGCTCTACCGACTCACCGGCGATCCGGACGCGGTGCGTGACCTCCTGGCCGACCACACCGACGTCATCGAGGCCGACGTCGTCAGTGGGGCGGAGCGATCCGGCGCGGACTCGGTCTACGTGTTCGTCCACACGGAGGAGCGCCCGACGCTGTCCGCGCTCCTGGCCATCGCGGAGGGCCACGCCATGCTCATGGACCCACCCTTCGCCGTGACCGAGGAGGGCATCGCAATCACGGTTGCCGGCGACGCTGGCGCGCTCCGGTCGGCCTACGCCGAGGCCCGCGAAGCAGTCCCGATCGAGGTCGTCTGGTCCGGCGGGTACGAACCCGGAGCGGACACGCCGCTGGCGAGGTTGACCGGCCGCCAGCGGGAGGCGCTCGAGGCGGCGACGGACCTGGGGTTCTACGAGCGGCCCCGGGATACCGACTACGAGGAGCTCGGCGAGGTGCTCGAGTACGCCCCCAGCACCGCCAACGAGCTCCTTCGCCGCGCAGAGGCGACGCTCGTGACGGCCGTGCTGGACCGGTGACGGCCGTACTGGACCGCCACCCCCTTACTTGACGCCCGTCTCCACGTTCGCTACCGGAGGGCTCCCTTCAAACTCGAAGCCCCTGCCAGGCAAGGTCGAGTTTCGTCAACGTGTTCGCGTCTGGCTCGTAGATCACTTCCACCATCCGGCCCTCGATACTGACGTGCAGGTCGTCCACGACGCGCTGGTACTGTTGCGCTGACGGGCCCCGCTCGGAGCCCCTGCCGACCGCTCGGATCAGGCCGATGTCAACCAGTTCCTCGAGGCGCCGGTGACAGGAGGCCGTCGGAATTTCGAGGCGCTCGGCGAGGTCCGCGGCCCTCGTGGGTTCCGCTGTCCCCCGAAGGATGGCGAGCGCGTGCTCACGCCCCAGAGCTCGCAGGACTGTCTCCCCGCTCATCGGGCGGAGGTCGACCGCTATCCCCTTGAGTACAATGTGCTTACTCCGAGCAGGCCCGAACCCGCGCGGCAGGAGCGCCCACCACAGACTGTCGAACGCCCCCTCCCGTGTGAGTATGCACGACCTGTATCCAGTTTCCGCCTGTGCAGGGAGCCACGAACCACGGACGCTGATTCTACGCGACGGCCGTGATCGGAACCGGGGACCTGTTCGTCACGGACGAAAGCGCCTACGATCGGCTGGTGGGACCACCTCACACGCGCGATGTCGGCATCGCTGGTCGCCGGCGTCGGGTATACCGCCGCCCGGGCGATCGACCTTCACAGCCACGACATCCACATCCCTCGGCGGCTCTACCTCGTCTTCATCTTCGTGGTGGTCCTCACCTTCGGAGTGATCTGGGAACTGATCGAGTTCGGCCTCGACCTGACGGCCGATGCGACCGGCGTGACGATGCCGCTCGCACAACACGGACTCGACGACACAGTCCGCGACTTGGTGTTCAATTCGCTGGGGGCCCTCCTCGTCGCCGTCTTCGGCCACGTCCACCTCTCGGACCTGGCAGATGCGGTCAGAGTGCGGTTCATCGCGGACGTTGGGTGAGTGTCGTGCTATCCCAGCGGTAGCGCCCGTTCCGGGAAGCATCGATCCCGGCGAGCGCCCTGATCGTCGAGGAGCGGGCGTTGACGACACAACCAGCGTCCCTCCGAGGTCGAACCGCCGTCGACACCGGTGCCGCCCGGCGGAGTTTTTATTGAAACGACTGCGGTGTGACATCGTATGGGAGATTCGGTTGTGACCACACTGCAGGTGCTGACGGCAGTCGGTGCACTCGGGTACGTCGTCGTCGCCGCCCACGGGACCGACCGGGCGGACGGCCCGGCCGGTGGCCCCTTCGTCGTGCTCACTCTGGGTACCGGGCTGGCCGGGTTGGTCCTCGCCGTGCCGCCCCTCGTCAGCGGCGACGCCCCGCTCCTGCCCCGGAGTTACCCGCTCCTGTACCTGGTGCCGGTCTCGTGGGTCGTATTCGTCCTCGCGTACGTCGGCTTCGACGCGGTTCGGTCCCCACGTATCCTGGTACCGATCGTCGCAGTGCCGGTGGCGGGATTGGGGTTCAATCTGCTCGCCTGGGGACGAGCGGTCTCCGGGGTTCTCTTCAGCGTCCTCTGGATCGGGAACGTGCTCGCGCTCCTGGCGCTGGTGTACGCCGCGGGCCTGCTCGTCGTGGGCATCGGGCTGCTCTTCTGGACCTGGCGCCGCCAGGGTGTGCCTTCCACGCGAACGCTAGCCCTCCTCGTCGTCTGTGGCGCAACACCCTGGATGGTCACCGCCGCTGGCTTGCAGATGGACGACTGGGTGCAGGCGGATCTGATGGCGCCAACAGCGCCGTGGACGCTCACGGCGATAGGGTTCGTCTTCGGGGCCCTCGCCACGGGAAGGCTGTTCAGGACCCGACGGGTGTTCGAGCGTGTCCCTGCACCCGCCAACCTCGGTCCGGATCTCGTCTTCGAGCAGTTGTCGGAACCGGTCCTCATCCTGGATGCCGACCACCGCGTCGTCCGGCTCAATCCCGCGGCCAGGGCGCGGTTCCTTCCCAATGGCGATACCGGCACCAGCCCGACGCTCACGGCCCTGCTCGACGCCGACCTGGCGGACCTGCGTTCAACTCCCCACCTCACCATCGCGGGGGACGGCGAATCACGGATGTACGAGCCGGTAGTCACCGCCCTCGACGACCGACGTGGCCACCGGATCGGCACCGCGGTTGTCCTGCACGACGTCACCGACCTGGCGGGTCACAACCGCCGGATCGCGGAGCTAGACCGCACCCGGACCGAACTCGAGCGAAAGAACGAGCGCCTCGACCGGTTCGCCACGATCGTCTCCCACGACCTGCGCAACCCGCTGACCGTCGCCAACGGGTTCACTCAGGCCGCCAGGGAGCACGAGGACCTCTCCCACCTCGAGAAAGTGGCGGACGCTCACGACCGGATGGAGCAACTTCTCGAGGAGTTGCTGACGCTCGCGCGAGCGGGTGCCGAACGCGGTGAGACCAGCCGACTGGACGTCGCCGCCATCGCCCGCCAGGCCTGGGATGACGTCCAGACGGACGGCATGGAACTCGACCTCGAGTCCGAGATGCGGACGGTCCGGGCGGACGAGTCGGCGCTCACGCAGGTCTTCGAGAACCTGTTCCGGAACGCCGCCGACCACGCGACAGGTGACGGGAATCCTGCCGAGGTGCACGTGACGGTGACAGTGGGGCGTCAGCCCGAGGGGTTCTACGTCTCCGACGACGGCCCGGGCATCCCCGAGGAGGATCGCGAGGAGGTATTCGGGCACGGCGTCACCACCAGCGACCAGGGGACGGGCTTTGGGCTCTCCATCGTCCAGGA
>CAZQQP010000363.1:0-3786 GCA_964595475.1 uncultured Planctomycetaceae bacterium
CTTCCCGCTCCTCGCTTTGGCGTATAGGCTCAACTTATTCTTTTCCGCCTCCTTCCAGGCCGGGTCGTCTTCGAGCACGCCACACCGATCGTGGCCGGGGATCAACTCGAGCGGACGACGCGAAGGAAGGCAACCGATGGCAAAAGACCGGCTCCGGTACAGCGGCGGCGTTGTGGGGGTGATTGCGCTGACTTTGTTATGTTTCAGCCTCTTCCTCATTCCGGCCGCGGTCGTTATGCTCATCAACGACTTCGAGATCGACCAGATTGGCTCAACCCGCCGCCCGGTCAGCCCTGGGTCACGGGTTGGCCGCCCTCCGGCTCGGCCTCGCGAGGCGCTGAGGATGGGTCGGGCGCCATCCTCTCGACATAGTGGCGAGGAAGCCTCGGCGAGAGCCGACAGAGCATTTCATAGGAGCTTCCGCCGGCGAGCGCCGCGAGCCGCGGCAGCGCGTTGGGCGCTTGCGGGTCGGCGCCGATCAGCTCCACCTCGGTGCCGACCTCCGTCGACGGTCGGTCCGTCACGTCGACGGTGATCTGGTCCATGTTGACCTTCCCGCGGACCGGCGCCGCCGTCCGCTCCGGGCCCACGCGGACCACGCCGCGATTGGTCAACGCCAGCGGGTAGCCGTCGCCGTAGCCCGCCGGAACCAGCGCCAGCCGCGTCCGCCGCTCCGTGACGAAGGTGCCGCCGTAGCCCACCGGCGTGCCCGGCGGCACGTCGTGGAGGTGGACCACGCGGCTGGTCCAACGGACCACCGGCGACAACGACGGGGGCGCCTCCTCCGGCTCGCTGACGGCGTCGCCGCCGTATCCGTAGAGGCCGAGGCCGATCCGGAGCATGTCCAGGTGGTAGCGCCCGTCCCGCAAGGCCGCGAAGGTTTCCGCGAAATGGGCACGAGCGCCCCGGTCGATCGAGCCACGTCGGCGGGCGAGGAGCCGGGCGAAGCGGTGGAATTGCGCTTCCGTGAACGTGCCGTCGCCCGCAGGACAAGCGGGGTGGGTGAAGATCCCGGCCAGCCGCACGTGGGGATAACCCCCTCGGTTCCGCAGCACGTGCTCCGCTTCCGCGGGCGCCATCCCGCCCCGCGTGATGCCCGTATCAACTTCCACGTGGACGGGAACTCGAGCGCCGAGCGCCTCGCCGTGGGCGTCGAGGGCCCGGAGCTGGTCGGTCCGATGGACGGTCAGCTGGACGCGCCCCTCGGCGACCGCCCGGCAAAGGAGCTCGTCGGCGCCGTCGAGGTCGGTCGGCATGAGGATGAGGATGCGACTCCGGATCCCCGCGGCGAGGAGCTCCATCGCCTGGCGGCCGCTGTAGACCGCGAGCCAGTCCACCCCGCGCATCGCGAGCCGCCGTGCGATCGGCACCGCACCCAACCCGTAGGCGTCCGCCTTGACCACCGCGCAGAGGCTCCGGCGAGAGCCGGCGAGACGCTGAAAGGTCCGGACGTTCCGGTCGAGGGCCGCCAGGTCGACTTCCACGCGGTGCGGTTCGCTGAACATGGAAGAGCGTCCTTGCTCGTGGATCCAATGGCTCCCTTGCTTGGTTGCCGTATCATATCAGATTCACGTGAGTGCGCCTTCCACCCGGCCGCTGGCGACAGACCTGCAGAGGAACGACCATGAGCGAGATCTTCGACGACCAACACAGCTTCGCCGACCTCGGCCTCCGCCGCTCCGTCCTGAAGGGCTTGGACGCGGCGGGCTACCAGCAGCCGACGCGGATCCAATCCGAGCTCATCCCGGCGATCCTCCAGGGCAAGGACGTGCTCGGGCAGGCGAAGACCGGCACGGGCAAGACCGCCGGCTTCGGCCTTCCGATCATCCATCGCGTGGACGTGAAGGTGCCGGTCCAGGCCCTCGTCCTCGCCCCCACCCGCGAGCTGTCGGGCCAGCTGGTCGCCGAGCTCAGCGAGCTCGCCCGCTTCACGCCGGTGAAGGTCGCCAACGTCGTCGGCGGCGAGTCGATGCAGGAGCAGCGAAAGCAGCTCCGCGGCGGCGCCCACATCGTGGTGGGCACGCCGGGCCGCATCCGGGACCTCCACCGCCGCGGCGAGCTCCGCTACGACCGCCTGCAGTGGGTCGTCCTCGACGAGGTGGACCGCATGCTGGACATCGGCTTCCGCGACGACATGCGGGACATTCTCGGGCGGATCAAGCAGGACCACGAGACCATCTTCGTCTCCGCGACCATCAACGACGAGATCGAGAAGCTCGCCCGCCGGTTCGCCCGCTCGGACATCACGCGAATCAGCCCGCCCGCCCGCTCCGTGACGGTGGCGGAGGTGGCCCAGAAGTACATCCCGGTGCGGCCGGACGTGAAGAAGCGGGCACTGCTTCACCTGCTCAAGCAGGAGAAGCCCGCGTTGACGGTGGTCTTCTGCCGGACCAAGGCGACCGTGGGCGAGCTGGCCCGCCTCCTCAAGGGCGAGGGCATCGACGCTCACGAGATCCACGGGGACCTCGGGCAGGGTCAGCGGCAGAAGATCATGCATCGCCTGCGGCAGGGGAAACTTGAGGTGCTCGTCGCGAGCGACCTCGTCAGCCGAGGGCTGGACGTCCGGAACATCAGCCACGTCATCAACTACGACCTTCCGGAGGACCCCGACGTCTACGTCCACCGCATCGGCCGGACCGCGAGGACGGGTCGGTCGGGCATCGCGTGGTCGCTGGTCACCCCGGACCAGGGCCAGCTCCTGACCGAGATCGAGAAGCTGATCAACGTCCAGCTGGAAAAGCTGGAGCTGCCGGAGTTCGAGCCGTCCGTACCCTCCGCCGGCGAGCCAGAGCCCTCGCAGGAGGAGAGCGTCCCCCAAGACCACTTCGAAGCGCCCGTCTTCAGCGCCGGCAGCAACGGCGACGAAGCGCGCGACCCGGTGAAGTTCCCGGGCGGGGTGGCCCCGAAGAGCTCGCCACGGAAGACGCTCGGCTCGCCGCTGCGCTCGCGGCGAAACCGCTGACGTCGAGTCGACCGCCCCCTCCAGCTCGAAGAGACGGTCGGCCAGCGCTTGCGGTCGGCCGAGCCGACACCCTCTTTGAAGCCGGAGCCTGCTCGCACCCGCTCCAATTAAAAAGCCCCGGGGCGAAGACGCCCCGGGGCTCGTGCTTTCCGGCTGGACATGCGCCGGATCAGTAGCGGTAGAACTCCGGCTTGTAGGGCCCGTCGACCGGCACGCCGATGTAGTCGGCCTGGTCATTGGACAGCTCGGTCAGCTTGGCGCCGAGGTGCGGCAGGTGTAGCCGGGCCACTTCCTCGTCGAGCTTCTTCGGGAGGACGTAGACCTCCTTCCCGTACTTCTCGTGGTTGTTGGCGAACTCCACCTGGGCCTCCACCTGGTTGGTGAAGGAGGCGCTCATCACGAAGCTCGGGTGGCCGGTGGCGCAGCCGAGGTTCAGGAGACGACCCTCCGCGAGGATCAGCACGCCGTGGCCGTCGGGGAACACCCACTCGTGGAGCTGGGGATGGATCTCCCGCTTCTGAACGCCGTCGGCCTTGGCGAGGCCCGCGAGGTTGATCTCGTTGTCGAAGTGGCCGATGTTTCCGACGATGGCCTTGTCCTTCATCCGCTTCATGTCCTCGACGCCGACCACGTTGTAGTTGCCGGTCGCCGTGATGAAGATGTCGGCCGTCTCGACCACCTCGTCGAGGGGAAGCACGGAGAAGCCCTCCATCGCGGCCTGCAGAGCGCAGATGGGGTCGGCTTCCGTCACGATCACCCGGGCGCCCTGCCCTCGGAACGCCTGGGCACAACCCTTGCCCACGTCGCCGTAGCCGCAGACCACG
>CAZQQP010000364.1:0-1126 GCA_964595475.1 uncultured Planctomycetaceae bacterium
GAATCACACCCGCCTCCTCTTCCAGAAATCGTCTGCGGGG
Source organism: uncultured Planctomycetaceae bacterium (assembly GCA_964595475.1). GTDB lineage: Bacteria > Planctomycetota > Phycisphaerae > Phycisphaerales > Zrk34 > CAZQQP01. Next base: position 41 of record CAZQQP010000364.1, read on the forward strand.
GCCTACGCCGTTCGCCGCCGCAACCGACCGGCAAAAGTGGCGAGTGCGGCCGCTCGGAGCGACCCGTCCGCCACGCGCCACGACGCAATCCACAGGCGGATCACGGCGGCGGGGCGCTCCCGCACGCGTCGGCCGAGCGACCCGATGCCGTCAGCTCTGCGGCTCGTCGAGGGCCCACTGCGTGGCGTGCTGGACCAGCTCGATGGCGTTGTTCAATTGGAGCTTGGCCTTGATGTGGTCGCGGTGGGACTCCACGGTCTTGACGCTGACGTGGAGACGCTCCGCGATCGCCCGCGTGCTGAGGCCGCGGCCGACCAGCTCGAAGATCTCCAGCTCGCGATCGCTGAGCGCATCGAGCGGCGAGCCCCTCGTATCCGGCCGGCCGCTGACCACGCGGCCGAGCATGCGCCGCGCCATCGCCTCCGAGACGTAGAGCTCGCCGCGGAGCACCGTGCGGATCGCGGTGACGAGCTTCTCCGTGCCCTCCTGCTTCATGATGTAGCCGAGGGCGCCGGCGCGGAGGGCCCGCTCCGCGTAGAGCGTCTCGTCGTGCATCGACAAGGCCAGCATGGGAAGCGTGGGCCACTGGGCCTTGATCTGCTTCATCAGCTCCAGGCCGTTGACGTCCTGAAGCGAGAGGTCGATCACCAGGAGGTCCGGCAGCGCCTCGCGGAGGGCACCGAGGGTCTCCTTCGCCGACCCGAGGTCCCGGCCCACCGTGAGATCCGGGTCCTGCTGAACGAGCTGGGTGAGGCCCTGCCGGACGATCGGGTGGTCGTCCACGATCCAGATGTCCACCGGCCCGTGGTCAGCGCTGATGGGATGGGCTTGTCGCTTGGGCTTCGCCTTCTGTCCCGGATTCGCCATGGGTCGTTTCCTCGTTCATTGGGATCTCGAATCGACACGTCACCGCCGTTCCCCCGTCGCCATTGGGGCGGATGTCGAGCGTGCCGCCGATCATCCGCGCTCGGTAGCCCATGATCTGGAGGCCGTGGCCGTCGCACCCGTCGGGCGCGGACGGAGGGCCCACCCCATCGTCCTCCACGCGGAGCGTGCACCGGGACCCGTCGCGGTCGAGGCGAATGC
>CAZQQP010000364.1:1136-1492 GCA_964595475.1 uncultured Planctomycetaceae bacterium
CGGCCCGTCCGTGGCGGACCGCGTTGTGGACCGCCTCCCGCGCGATGTAGTGGAGATGCGTGGCCACGTTGAGGTCGTCGAAGACCACCGGCTCGGGACACGCGACCTCGCACCGCACGCCGAAGACCTGCTCCGCGTGGTTGGCGAGCTCCTCCAGCGCGAGCATCAGCCCGTCCGCCTCCAGGCGATACGGAGAGAGCCCCTTGATGACCCCGCGAAGCTGCTCGATGGCGTGCTTCACCAGACGCTCGATCTCCCCCAACTCCGACGCCTCCGGAAGGCCCCGGGAGGTCATGCGCTGGCGGAGGGTCGAGAGGAGAAAAGAGACGCCGGTGAGGTTCTGGCCGGCGAGCGCG
>CAZQQP010000364.1:1502-3255 GCA_964595475.1 uncultured Planctomycetaceae bacterium
CTTGATCCCCGTCAGGTCCTGGCCGAGGCCGTCGTGGAGGTCCTGGCCGATCCGCTGCTGCTCCCGACTGCTCGTCTCCAGGATCTGACGCATCAGCCGCTTGTGATCGCTGAGGTCGTGGGCGATCGCGGCGTAGACACGCCCATCCGGCACGCCGATCTCGCTGATGGAGAGGTCCAGCGGGAAGAGCTCGCCGTCGGCGCGGCGGCCCTGGATCTCGCGGCGGCCGAGGAGCGCATCCGGCTTTTCCCCCTCCGCGAGCCGCCGCTCGAAGGCCTCCCGATCCGGACCGCCGAGGAGGTCCGCGATGGACCGGCCGACCAGCGCGTCGCGGTCGTAGCCGAAGAGGCGCTCCGCCGCCGGGTTGACCGACTCGATCGTGCCGCGGCCGTCGAAGTTGACGATGCCGTCGAGGGCGGTCTCCACGATGGTGCGGAGACGGGCCTCGCGGTCCCGCAACGCCCGCTCCGCACGGACCCGCTCCGTGATGTCCTGCCCCACCGCGATGACGCCGAACGGACGGCCGTCGTCGTCGGTGAGCACCGTGTCGGACCATTCGATCTCCCGCTCCGTCCCGTCGCGCGCCACGATGGGGTTGACATTGCCCGCGGCCGGGTCGCCGCGGAGCGACCCGTCGAAGACCGCCCGGATGCGCGCCCTCTCGCGGGCGGGGACGAAGCGCTCGAACCAGTCCTCCCCACGGACCTCGTCGAGGGAGTAGCCCGTCAGCCGCTCGAGGTAGCTGTTGAAGCGGACGATCCGTCCGTGGTTGTCGAGGACGAGGATGATCGCCTGCGCCGTCTCGATCAGCCGCTCCGCGAAGTCCCGCTCGCGACGCTGGGCCTCCTCCGCCCGCCGCTTCGCTTCCGCGAGCGTCCGCCGCTCGAAGGTCCTCGCGAGCGTGGCCCGGAGCATGTCCGGGTTGATCGGCTTGAGGATGTAGTCCGCCGCCCCGTGGCGGAGCGACGCGATCGCCCCCTCCACGTCCGGATAGCCGGTGATGATGATCACGGAGGCGTCGGGAGCCGCCTCGCGAAGGCTCGGGAGCTGCTCCTCGGCGGGGCCGTCCGGCAGCTTTCGGTCGAGGAGGACGACGGCCGCGCTGTGGAGCGCCCCCGTGCGTTGGGCCTCCGCGACGCTGCTCGCGGTCTCGACGGCGTAGCCGTCCAACTCGAGCAGGTCGCGGAGATTCGACCGCGTGTCCGGGTCGTCCTCGACGACGACGATCTCATCCGATGTGGACATCGAGCGCCCTCCAGGACAACTTAGGCGGACCGTCCCGCGAGCCGGTCGATCTCCCCGACGAGCCGGTGTGGATCGAACGGCTTGTAGCAGACCGCGTCCGGCCGGCTCGCCTCACCCTCCGTCAGCTCCTCCGCGTGGCCCGTGATCACGAGCGTCTTGGCATGCGGGTTCATGCGGCGAACCAGCCCCACGCTCCGGGTGCCCCCGGCCTCCGGCAGCCTCAGGTCCAGCACCGCGACGTCGTAGCGACGCTCCTCGAGCCGCCGACGGGCCCCGTCGAGGCTGTTCGCAATGCACACGCGGTAGGCGTGGTCGTGAAGAAGATCCCAGAGCGTCTCGCACAACGCCGGGTCATCGTCGACGACGATGAGCAGCGGGTGGCGGACGATCTCCTCCAGAACGCCGTGGAGCTGAGCGAAGTCCACGGGCTTGGAGAGGACGCCCCACGCGCCCTCCCGGCGGGCGGCCGGCGCCGTGTTACGTCACGGGGGGTCTGGTTCCCCAATAG
>CAZQQP010000364.1:3265-3771 GCA_964595475.1 uncultured Planctomycetaceae bacterium
CTTCAGGTCGAGCAGCACCACGTCGTACGGCCGGCGGCGAACCATGGAGAGGGCCGTGTCGCCGCTGTCCGCCGTCTCCGCGTCATAACCGAGGTCCGTGAGGATATCCCGCAGGTTGGCCCGGGCATCCGGGTCGTCGTCCACCACCAAGATGGAAGCGCTGGGCTCGGACATTCCGATCCGCTCCTTTTCGCGCTCCGTGTGGCCGGAGCTACGCGGTCTCGGCGGCGCCGTGTTCCGGCGGTCGCCGCGACGCCGGAAGGATGGCGGTGAAGGTCGTCCCCTTCCCCTCCGCGCTGCGGACGGCGAGGCGGCCGCCATGTTTCTCGAGGATCGCGCGGGTAATCGCCAGGCCGAGGCCGATCCCCCTCGCCTTCGTCGTGTAGAGCGGCTCCATAATACGGTGGAGCTCCTCCTCCGGAATGCCCGGTCCCGTGTCCGCGAGCTCCACGTGGACCGCGTCGTCCGATTCCCACGCGCGGATTCGCAGCCGACCGCCGCCGTCG
>CAZQQP010000365.1:0-3767 GCA_964595475.1 uncultured Planctomycetaceae bacterium
ATCTCGGCCGTTGTGGCCGACCTTCCAACGAAAGGAGGAGACGATGGATCACGCCAAGCTGATCGACAAGCTGAACGAGGCGATCGCGCTGGAGCTCGCCGGCGTGCTTCAGTACAACCAGTATGGCCAGGTGCTCCTCGGCCAGGAGCGGAAGATCTGGCACGACTTCTTCCTCGGCCAGAGCGACGAGGCGCTCAGCCACGCCAGGACCTTCGCGTCGCGTGTGGTCGCCCTCGGGGGCACCCCCTGCTGCGAGCCGGAGCCGGTGAAGCAGACCACGGACGTCCACGAGATGCTTCGGCACAGTCTGGACCTCGAGCGGCGGGCCGTCCGGGTCTACAGCGAGGCGCTACCGCTGTGTGAGGACCACGCGGGGTACCGCAACCTGCTCGAGGACCAGGTCGACGCGGAGACGCAGGACGTGGAGGAGCTCGAGAAGTACCTTCGCGAGGTGCAGCAGGTCGCCCAGAAGTCCGGCGCGGACCAGGCGAAGCGGTCGGCGTGAGCCGGCCGACGCGGGACGGCGGGGGGAAGTCGTCCGGCGGCTTCCTCCCGCCGGTTATCCGCAGTCCCGGTCCTCGGCCGACTCCGTATCCGCCTCAGCGCCGAGGGGGCCGGGGAAAGGGATCGGCGAAGCGTCCGCGAGCGCACCGGCTGTCGGCTGGGCCGGCGGCATGAGGCACTTCGCGTGGTTCAATGTGCGCGTCAGGTCGTCGAGCATCTCCCGCGGCACGCAGAAGGTCTTCTGTCGATACCAACCGATGGTCGGGCTGTAGGCGAGCTGCTCGAGGTGCACGCAGCCGCCCTCGCAGTCGTGTTGCCGCACTCGTACGGCGGTGCCGGGTCGCTCGCCGAGGATGACGCCCAGATCCTCGCGATCGGTGGGAAAGCGCCACACTTGGTCCGCCTCCGTTGTGGGTCGAGGCTTCGCGCCGGCAGTTCGCCTGCAGTGCATTCGCATGGAGGCGAGCCGGCTCAGGTTGGGGCCGCGGCGCTCGGCCGCCGACCAATTAGATCATAGCGTGTTGAGACCGAGTCTCAAGTTTGATCATGGATCGGACCCGCGCGCTGCGACAGCTCGACGCCCTCGAGCACACCGCTCGCGAGGAGCGGCTCGCCCCGCACGCCTGGCCTCACGCGTGGCAAGCGCTGCTGACCACGCTGCTGTCGGCGAGGACGCGGGACGATACGACCCTCCCCGTCGCTCAGGAGCTGTATCGCACCTTTCCCACGCTCCGCTCGCTCGCGGAGGCGCCGGTGGAGCGGATCGAGCGGGTGATTCGCCCCGTGAACTACTACCGCAACAAGGCGAAGCACCTGAAGGCGTGTGCGGAAGCGCTGCACCGCGACTTCGGTGGGGAGGTCCCCGCGGACCTCGACAGCCTCCTCACGCTGCCGGGGGTGGGCCGGAAGACGGCCAACGTCTTCCTCGGCCACGCCGGAGAGGACGCGGTGGGCGTGGACACGCACGTGGCGCGGATCGCGGGGAAGCTCGGGTGGACCGCGGAGACGGACCCCCGTCGCGTGGAAGAGGACCTGAAGCGGCTGTTCCCGCGGCGGGTGTGGCGGCGGATCAACCCCACCCTCGTCCGCGTGGGGCGGGCCCATCGAGGACGCGACGAGGACGCGCTGCTCGAGGCGGTGCGGTCCGCGTGAGCGTCAGACGGCCCCCGCCTCCTGTCGCTCGGGGGCCGCGGTCGACGACGGATCGCCCGCGTCGGCCCAGCGAAGGTCCGTCAGGTGAAGCTCCACGCGGGGGCGGCCGTCGTAGCGGTTGATCTTCGGCTCACCCACCAGGTCCACGCGGCGGCCCGCGGGGAGCCGCTCGACGAGGTCGCCCCGCTTCCACCAGAGACAGCGGAGGACGCTGCCGCCCTGCTCCACGAAGAAGCTGAGGTGCTGTCCGCCCCGGCCGAAGCGGCACGCCGGCTGGGAGATGCGTGCGTCGCGGAGGAGCACGGTGGGCGCGGGGTTGGCCCGGCCGAACGGCGCGAGCTTCTCGATCTGCTCGCCCACGTCCGCGGTGAGCTCCTCCGCGGAGGTCTCCGCTTCGACGTCCACGGCGGGGACGAGGTCGTCCTCGCTGAGCTGGCGGGCGGCATAGTCCCGCATCGCCTCGCGGAAGGCGTCGATCCGCTCCGTGGGCAAGCGGAGACCCGCCGCCATGGCGTGGCCGCCGTAGGCGTCCAGATGCTCGCGGCAAGCGGAAAAGGCCTCGTAGATGTCGAACGGCTCGATGGAGCGTGCGGAGCCGCGGGCCTGTCCGCTGGCGGCGTCCGATCCGTCGCTCTGGAGGAGCACCGTCGGCCGGCCGAATGTCTCCACCAGACGCGAGCAGACGATGCCCACCACGCCGGGGTGCCAGTCGTCGTGGGCGAGGACGATGGCACGGGAGTCCCCGTGGTCGTCGCCGCGGGCGCGGACCATCTCGATCGCCTCGTCGAGGATCTTCTGCTCCGTGGCGCGGCGACGGTCGTTCTCGCGGTCGAGATACCTCGCGATCTCGGTGGCCTCCGGCTCCTCCGCGGTGGTCAGCAGGTGGACCGCTCGCTTGGCGTGGCCCATCCGTCCGCTCGCGTTGAGCCGCGGGCCGAGGAGGAAGCCCACGTGATACGCGTCGATCCGCTCGGCGCGGAGGTTGGCCGCGTCGATGAGGCGGTTGAGGCCCGTGAACGGCGTGTGCTTGAGGTGGCGGAGGCCGTGGTGGGCGAGCGTGCGGTTCTCGTCGACGAGGGGGACCACGTCCGCCACGGTGCCGACCGCGGCGAGGGGGAGGAGGTCCACGAGGAGCTTTCGGAAGGCGGCGGAGACCCGCTCCGACCCGCACCAGCTCCGGGCGATCTGCCAGGCGAGCTTGTACGCCACGCCGGCGCCGCAGAGCTCGCCGAAGGGGTAGTCGGGCGGGTTCCCCTCGCCGTCCGGAAGGCGGGGGTGGACGAGGGTGTGGGCGTCGGGGACGGAGGAGCCGATGGCGTGGTGATCCGAGACGACGAGGTCGAGGCCGAGCTCCTTCGCCGCCTCCGCCGGGTCGGTCGCCCCGATGCCGCAGTCCACCGTGACGACGAGGCCCGCACCGCCCGCGGCGATGCGCTCGAGGGAGGACCGGTTCAGGCCGTAGCCCTCGTGGATGCGATGGGGGATGTAGCGCCGGACGTCCGCGGCGGGGGTGGCCGTCTTCATCGCGTGGTAGAGGATGCTCGTCCCCGTAATGCCGTCGACGTCGTAGTCGCCGTAGATGACCACCGGCTCGCCGCTCCGGAGGGCCCGGACGATCCGGTCGGCGGCGCGGGCGACGCCCGGAAGGGCGGCGGGCTCGTGGAGGTCGGTGAGACGCGGGTGGAGAAAGCGGCGGGCGGCGTCTCGATCCTCGATGCCGCGTCGGCGGAGGAGTGTCGCCAACAGCGGGCGGACGCCGAAGCGAGCGGCGAGGTCGTCCGAGGAGTTGGACGTCGGCAGACGCCAGCGGCTGGTGAGTCCCTTCAGGTCCGTGGAAATGGCCATGCCTCCGTTGCGGCCCCCTGTTTTCTCGAGCCGGCCTCTCCCGTCCGCTCGCGCCGAACGCGAGCCGTCGACAGGATCGCGAGTCGTCCTGCCGCTGGCAAGCGCCTTCTTTCCGGCGGAACGGCGTGGCAGGGTCGTTTCCTGCCAGCTATGGACGCGGAAAAGAATAAGTTGAGCCTATACGCCAAAGCGAGGAGCGGGAAGCCTCCTCGCTTTGGCGTGGGCCTCGAGCCATTTGCGATGCCCCGCCGGCCACAGCTCCCGGC
>CAZQQP010000366.1:0-3760 GCA_964595475.1 uncultured Planctomycetaceae bacterium
GCCGCGATACCCCCATCGGGGCCCTATCCGGCGGCATGCGCCGGGCGGTGGACATCGCCCGCGGTGTGCTCCACCGTCCGCGCGTGCTGTTCCTGGACGAGCCCACCATCGGGCTGGACCCCATCAACCGCCGCGCCATCTGGCGCTACATCGAGCGCCTTCGGGCCGAGCTGGGCGCCACCGTCCTGCTCACCACGCACTACCTGGAAGAGGCCGATGAATGCCACCGGGTCCTGTTCCTCAACCGGGGCCGGATCATCGGCGACGGCACGCCGTCGGAGCTGATCGGCGCCCTCGGGCATTCGGTGCTGGAGGTAACCGCCGAGGACCCCGAGGCGGTGGCGGAGGCCCTGGCCGGACACTTGGAGGCGCCGGTGCGGGAGGGCGACCGCCTGCTCTTCCGGATCCGCGAAGAGGAGCCGGACCTTGCGGCCCTGCGGGGCGAGCTGGGCGACGCCGTCCGGGCCATGAACCTACGCAAGCCCGACCTGAATGATGTCTACGTATGGCTGAACCGCACGGACACACCGCTCGCGGCCTGATGCTGCGGCCGCTGGCCGCCATCGTGGGCCGCGACCTCAAGCGCATGGCCCGCGAGCGCGGCCGTTTGGTGAGCGCGCTGGTACGGCCCCTGCTGTGGCTGGTCATCATCGGCAGCGGCTTCGAGGCCTTTTTGGGCCAGGCCGCGCCCGGGGACTACCACGCCTTCCTGGTGCCCGGCCTGCTGGGCATGGTGCTGCTGTTCGGGGCGATGCTGGCCTCCTTGTCCCTGGTCTACGACAAGGAGTCGGGAGTCATGCGCATGCTTTTGGCCGCGCCGGTGGCCCGCGGCTGGATCGTGGTGGCCCGGACCCTGAGCTCAGCGGCGGTGGCCCTCGTCCAATCCCTGATGCTGGTAATCGTCCTGCTGCCGCTGGGCTACTTCGGGGGCGGGGTATCCCTGCCCATTCTCGCCCTGGGGCTGGGCGCCACGGGACTGACCTGCGCCACCCTCGGGATGCTGATCGCGGTCTGGGCCAAGGGCCTGGAGAACTTCGCCGTGATCATGAACTTCGTGATCTTCCCCGTGTTCTTCCTGAGCGGCGCCCTCTATCCCTTGGAGGGCCTGCCGTCGGCCCTGCTCGCCCTGTCGGCCGTGAACCCCTTCAGCTACGGGGTGGATCTGCTCAAGCACGCCATGCTCACCGGCATGGCCCAGCCCTTCGCCCCGGATTTCGCCCTGCTCACCGACGTGGCCGTGCTCGCCGGGTTCGTGGTCATCGGCACGGCCCTGGCGGCCCTGCGCTTCGCCACCGATTCGGTCCGCGAGGGCCTCGCCGCCCTGGCCAGCACCCGCGGCACCGCCTGAGTTGGCCGGCGCCACCGCCCCCTACGGCACCTGGCCCTCGCCCCTCACCGCCGATCGTCTCGCTTCCGGCACCCGGCGGCTGGAACAGGTGGCGGTGGACGGCACCGACCTCTACTGGCTGGAGGCCCGACCGGAGGAGGGCGGGCGCGGCGTGATCCTGCGCCGCCGGGCCAACGGCGCCAGCGAGACCGTTACCCCGGAAGGCTTCAGCGTGCGCTCGCGGGTGCACGAGTACGGCGGCGGGGCCTTCCTGGTCCACCGGGGCGAGGTCTACTTCACCCGCGAGGGCGACCAGCGCCTCTACCGCCAGGTCCCCGGGCAGACCCCAGCGGCGCTCACCCCCGAGCCCGAGATCGCGGCCGGGCTGCGCTACGCCGACGGTGTAGCCACCCCCGACGGCCGCTGGGTGATCTGCGTGCGCGAGGCCCACGAGGCGGACGGCACGGTGGCCAACGGCCTCGCCGCCGTGGCCACCGACGGCTCGGGGACCGTGCGGCCCCTGGCGGAGGGCCGCGATTTCTACGCCTTCCCCCGATTGGACCCCGAAGGTCGGCACCTGGCCTTCACCTGCTGGAACCACCCCGAGATGCCCTGGACCGGCACCGAGCTCTGGCTGGCCGAGCTGGGGCCGGGCCCCGAGCTGGTCGAGCCCCGTCCCGTCGCCGGCGGGCCCGGGGAGTCCATCTTCCAGCCGGCCTTCGCCCCCGCAGGCAGCCTGCACTTCGTCTCGGACCGCAGCGGCTGGTGGAACCTCTATCGCTGGCACGACGGCCGGGCCTCGGCCCTGGCCCCCGTGGAACGGGACCTGGGAGCCGCCCAGTGGGGCCTGGGCCTGTCCACCTACGCCTTCCTCGGCGACGGCTCCATCGCCTGCCTCTACTACGCCGACGGCCTGCATCGGTTGGGGCGGATCCCGGCGGGGCGCGCCGGACTGGAGGATCTGGAGCAGTTCTGGACCGCGTTCACCCCGGCCCAGCTCCGTCGGTTCGGCGACGGGCTGGCCTTCATCGCCGGCAGCCCCGACGAGCCGCCGGCGGTACGGACCCTCGAGCCCGGCACCGGGGCCACCGAGACCGTGCGCGAGAGCACCGATCTGCCCCTGGATCCGGCGGGGATCTCCCGTCCCGAGCCCATCACCTTCGCCTCCGAGGCCGGCACCGCCTACGCCCTGTTCTATCCACCGGCCCATCCGGAGCTGGCGGGTCCCGACGACGAGCACCCGCCGCTGCTGACCTTCGTCCACGGGGGCCCCACCGCCCACGCCGAGTGCCAGCTCAAGCCCGCGGTGCAGTTCTGGACCAGTCGCGGCTTCGCCGTTGTCGAGGTAAACTACGCGGGCAGCACCGGCTTCGGGCGGGCCTACCGCGAGCGCCTCTGGGAAAACTGGGGGGTGGCCGACGTCGCGGATTGCTGCGCCGCGGCGCGCCACCTCTTCGAGCAGGGCCGGGCCGATCCCGGGCGCGCCGCCATCCGGGGCAGCAGCGCCGGCGGGCTGACCGTGCTGGGGGCCCTGGCTGCCCCCAACGGGCCCTACGCGGCCGGCGCCAGCCACTACGGGGTGGTGGACCTGGAGACCCTACGGGCAGCCACCCACAAGTTCGAGTCCCGCTACCTGGACTGGCTGATCGGGCCGTGGCCCCAGGCCCGCCAGCGCTATCGCGACCGGTCCCCGGTGGGCTGGATCGACCGCGTCAAGGGCCCGGTGCTCATCCTCCAAGGCGGCTGGGACCGGGTGGTTCCCCCTGACCAGGCCCACACCCTGCGCTGCGCGCTGGAAGGGGCAGGCAAGGCCTACGCCTATCTCGAGTTTCCGGAAGAGCGCCACGGCTTTCGCAAGGCCGAGTCCCAGCGCCGGGCGCTGGAGGCCGAGCTGGGCTTCTACAGCCGCGTCTTCGGCTTCACCCCCGCGGATCCTCTGGAGCCGGTGGCCCTCGACGGTCGCGACGCCCCCGCCTGAGACCGGCCTGATCGGGCCCGCAAGCCGGTGTCCGGCTGCCCCCGGGACCGTGTCCTTGTCCGCGGGGCCTCGGGGCAGTGTCCTCCCTGCCGCATCTGCTACCATGGGGAATCCCTTACGACAGGCATTGGCATGACCGACAACGGCTCCAGTCGAACCGTTCGGGACGTGGCCTGTCCCTTTTGCGGTTTGGGCTGCGACGATCTCACGGTGGCCGCTCACGGGCGCACCCTAACGATCCAGGAGAACGGCTGCCCCATCAGCGAGGCCGCTTTCGCGGCCCGTCCGGAGGAGAGCGCCCCCCGGGTGGACGGCCAGGAGACGACCCTGGATCAAGCCCTGACCCGGGCGGCGGAGGTGCTCCGCCCCGCCCGGCGCCCGCTGGTGGCGGGACTCGGCACCGACGCGGCGGGGATCCGCTCGGCCCTGCGCCTGGCCGACCGCATCGGGGCCGG
>CAZQQP010000367.1:0-1825 GCA_964595475.1 uncultured Planctomycetaceae bacterium
GGCTCAACTTATTCTTTTCCGCCTCCTTATCCGCCGTCTCCGGAGCTCGCGGCGGTCTCGCCTCCGGTGGAGACGGGTCGGCCGTCCGTCAGCCGCACGGCGGTGGGCCGGAAGTGGAGAACCCGCTGAGGGAAGGGGATCTCGATCCCCCGCCGGCGGAAGGTCTGGTTGATCTGCTTGTTGAGCCGGTCCGTGATGACCATCATCACGGCGGGCGACGCGATGTAGACCCGCAACGCGAAGTCGAGCGAGCTCTCCCCGTGCTTCATGAAGACCACGGACGGTTCCGAGTCGTCGAGGACGTCCGGGTCGTCCCGGGCGACCTCGTCGAGGGTCCGCGCCACCTCGTCCACGTCGCTGCCGTAGGCCACCCCGACGTCGACCACCACACGCAGCACCGCGTCGCCCCGCGTCCAGTTGGTCACCTCGTAGATGCCCGCGAGGTTCCGAACCAGCCAGGTGGTGACGACGAGGGTCAAGACGAAGAGCAACAGCTCGGCCGCGCTGACGAGGCCCTCGTCGTCGGCGACTGCCTCTCCCACGGGGTAAACCTGCATCTGCTCCAGCGCCTGGAAGCCCTGTCGGTCGAGACCCCAGTAGCTGGCCACGAGCAAGGCACCGCCCACGAGGAAGACCAGCCGCGTGAAGGTCCGCACCCGTTGGGCGACGTCCGCCTCGGCCGGCGCCTCCTCTCCCGGCGCGGCGGTCGCGGTCGCCCACCGCCGATGCGACGCGACCGCGGTCAGCCCCCGCATGAGACCGGCGTAGAGCGTGAGGAGCACCACCACGGTGGCGAGGGACAGCGCTGAGCTCCGCCCGAGCTGAGCGGCCGCGTACCGGTATCCGGCCATGTCGACGGCCACGATGCCCAGGACGACCACGGCGATCGCGACGCTGAGCTGAGGCCAAGCGCGAGACACCCAGCTCCGCGGGCTGCTCGCCCGGATGGTGTGCTCGATGAACGGCGACCGGGTGCATGCCGAAGTGCACCGCGTCCAGGGTCGCCAGGATGGGCTCGGCCGCCGTCCGCCACCGCTCGTCGACGTCGAAGGGGCGATCCTCGATGGCCACGCGCCGCTCCCGCAGCTCGGCGAGCTTGGCCGGCACGTCGCTCGGCCGCTTGAGCAGCGCCTCCCGCCGGCTCCAGATCCGCAAGGGATGCTTGATCCGACCCGCCACCTGCGCCGCCCCGCCGGCGCGCTCCAGATAGTCCTGGAGGTTCGCGAGCTGTCGTCGGTGGGCCTCGAGCTGGGCCGTGTGCTCGCTCTCGTCCTGCTGATAGGCCACCTTGAGGGCCTCGAGCTCCACCGGGTTCTTGCGGGAGCGGGCGATCTCCGCCTGGCGCTCCGCGACGAAGCGCTCCGCAGGCGTGGTCGCCGCCTCCGCCTCCTGCTCCCGTCGTTCCACGGTCTTCTCGAGCGGCCGCTGCTCCTTCACCGGCTTCTCGAGCGCGTCGAAACCGTCTTGGGTGGGCTCCTCGGGTGGGGTCGGCTCCGGTCGCGGCGTCCTGGTGCGGTCACCGCCTCCTCGGCTTGCTCGGCGCGGTCGGGGAGCCCCTCCCGACGTCGGGCGATGTCCTCCTTCGTCTTCAGGAGGCGGACGTACTCCTCGAGCAGCGCCGCTCGCCGCTCGAGGGCACGGCGCCGCTGGGCGTCGGGGCTCTCCGACGGCGCGTCGCCGGCGAGCGCCTCGAGCCGCGTGCGAACCGTGGCGAGCTCGGCCTCCGCCTGCTCGAGCGTCTCCGGCTCGGTGGGAGATCTCGACGGCGTGGCGGAGGCGTCATCGTCGGGGGGAGCCCCCCTCGGTGGCGGGCTCCGGAGAAGAC
>CAZQQP010000367.1:1835-3717 GCA_964595475.1 uncultured Planctomycetaceae bacterium
CGCCGCCGCGAACGCCCTCGGCAATCTCGCGGCTGGTCGAACCGGGATTGTCTCGGAGGTAGGCCATGATGGCCTGTTGCTTGTCGGTGTACACGTTGATGCCAGGGACTCGGAAGTCCACGAGTTCCTCCGGGATAGCGTTCGTCCGGACAAAAACCAAGGCCCAGTCCTGGGGTTCGTCGGCGTTTCGGGCGTATCGCTCGCTTCGCTCTGACCGGCACCCGCCGCCGGACCGACCCAAACGAGGGCCAGGGCGGCCGCGCCCAGGCACCATCGGACGAAAGACATGCTCCACTCCTGCAAACAGGCGTCAGCGGCCGAGATACCGTTGCCGCATCCGCTCCCACGAAGCCGTATCGAGCTCACGCAACAGCGCCTCGTTGATCGGCCCCCCGCAGCGGACTGCCCGCCGCCCCACCGGACGTACGTCCGTCGAGCCGCCCGCGCTTCCGTATGCACCCAAGCCGGGCGTGCGCGTCAGCCGGGGATCGGCCACCGGACGCATATGGAGGTCAGCCTCTAATTCCGGGGCTCGTTCAGGCGGATGGAGATGGCACGGCTCTTCTTCTTGGTCGGAATCCGGGCATGGGGGTGCCCGCTGTCGGACCGCTCGACCCGGCCCGGGTCGACCGTCAGGCCGTCCGCCGCGTCCGTGTAGGGAAACAGCTTGAATCGGTCCGAGAAGCGGCTCGCGGCGCCGAGGAGGGTGAGCTCCGCCTTGCGGCCCGCCTGCCGGTCGATGCGGAACAGCCCGTTGCGGCCGAGGAGCAGCGGCGAGTGGAAGACCAGCCGGGCCATCCCCTGGCGGTTGCCGCCGATCTCCGCCCGGAAGCGAAGCCGCCCCTCCTCGTCGGTGAGCGTGGCCGGGTCGACGGGATGGGAGGTCGACGCCCCCGGCTCGAGGACGCCTGCCTTCCGATACGTCTCGCCGTTCAATTCCAGGTGGAAGCCCTTGGTATGCGGCCCTTCGGTGCGTCGCTGGATGCGGAACGTGTCGACGGTGTAGCGGGTCGAGTCCGCGAGCTCGAGCTTGCCCTGGAGGAACCACGCGTTCGCGTCCTCCGGGGCCGTGTAGGTTCCCCTCAGCGTGGTCGGCTCTTCGCCCACCTGGCCCTGGAGCACGTCCGCCCTGCTGCCGGACAGCCGGGAGTACTGATTGCGGTTCTTCCAGCTCGAGCAGCTCATGCGCACGGCGACGGTCCCCTCCCCGCTCTTGCTCTTGGCGGTGACGGAGACCTCGTAGACCGCGCCGGGGACCACCTGGGGGACGGAGCCGTGCTGGAGATAGCCCTTGATCTGGCCGCTCTTGCCGCCCTTCTCCCGCGTCGCGTGCTTGTCGGGGAAGGCGAGCGTCGCGGCTCCGTCGACCACCATCTTCCCGCTCCGCCGGTACTCCTTGATCCGCCCCGTGTTCTCGAAGCCCGCGACCTTGTCCGGGCCCGTGTGGCCCGCGATCAGCTCCACGTTGTTGAAGAGACTGTAGGGCTCGACGCCGATCAGACGCATCTCCACGGAGCCGAAGGGAACCACGTCGTTCCGCATCGCCTGCCGCTCGCCGTCCTGGAAAAAGAGGGGAAAGCTGTACCAGGTCGCCCCCTCCGGGTCGTAGGTGGTCCCGCCGGGGATCTCCCACGCGTGGTCGTAGACGTCCACCCAGCCGCCGGTGTCCTCGTTCCGCCAGGCTCGCGTGGTCAGGCCGCTCTCGTCGATGTCGAGGACGATGAACTGGTTGCGGTTGTGCTGGTCGCGGAGCAAGCTGTGGCCGCCGGGCTCGATGAAGGCGATCTTGTGGCCCCAGCTCCCGTTGGTGCTCTCGTAGCCGAAGCGATCGTTCTCGTCGGTCACCGTGTAGCTCAGCGCGTGGCCGTCGCCGTGGACGTAC
>CAZQQP010000368.1:0-3701 GCA_964595475.1 uncultured Planctomycetaceae bacterium
CCGCACCGGCGAGGTGCACCGCGGCGACGTGATGGCCGTCGTGCAGAAGCACGTCGACGCCCTCACCACCGCGGACGGCGGCCGCGGCGGAACCATCGTGGTCCGCAGCGGCCGCTACGAGACCGAAACCGGCCTTCACCTCAAAAGCGGCATCACGCTGAAGGCGGAGCGCCGCCACGGCGCCGTCATCGCGTTGGCACCGGGCACGTCCGTGGAGAAGGGCGGGTTCACCTTCGTCTCGGCGCGCGGCGACGACATCGTGATCGACGGCCTCGTCTTCCGCGCCGACCGACAAGCGGAGCGGGTTCGCTCGCCGCTGACCCGGGACGTCCGCGCCGGCGACCGTGTGCTCCACCTGAAGGACGCCTCGCCCTTCACGGGCTGGGGCAATTCCATCGGCCTCGGCCGCCCTCGGAAGAACCAGCCGGGCGGCTTCCAACTCCGCGACGACGCCCACAGCGAGCGAGTGATGGCGAAGGCCGTCCACGCGAAGAAGAACACCATCCGCCTGAAGTTCGGCGGCGCTCGAGATCCCTACAAGACAGGCCGGAACGCGGAGGCCGTCTTCTACCCCACGGTCCAGGGTGTGGACATCCGTGGCGGCGCCTACGTGGTCCGCAACTGCAAGTTCGTGGACATGCAGGAGGGCTGCGGCGTCCGCGCCCGCGGCGGCCGCTCCGGCGTGAAGGTGGTGGAGGACAACACGGTGATCCGCCTCCACGGCGGCACGGCGGTTCGCCTCCACAAGGTGGATACCAGCAGCGTCATCCGCGGCAACTATGTCGACGGATGTCTCCCCGGGTTCAACAGCTTCTGGGGCGAGGGGGTCAGCATCGAGAACAACCGCCACACGGTCTGTACCGGCAACATCGTCAAGGGCCCCGGCGATCGCCTCATCCGCGCCAACTACGTCCAGCACTCCGTCATCGCGAACAACGTGGTCTGGACCCCGCTGGAGACCCTCCCCGTCGGCGAGGACGCGGGGTGGGCGCCCCTCCGCGGCGACGAGACACTGTCGGGCCGCGATGCCGAGGGTGGCACACGCGACCGACCGGGCATTCGGAAGACGGACCTGGGCGAGGCGTGGGCGGACTGGTCCGGGTGGAACCGCGTGCACATGGCCGCCCGCGGCGAGCGAACCGGCGTGGACGTCCGCCTCCGCCTCGTCGACGACGACGGCGACCACGCGGACTTCGAGACCATCACCTGGACGGGTGGCGAGCGACAGTGGATCGCCTTCGACCTCTCCCGCCCCGACGCCACGGAAGGCGACCTGGACCGCAAGCGCATCGCGGAGGTTCGCCTCTCTTGGCTCACGGACGCGGACGGCTACGCCTTCCGCTTCGGCGACATGAAGCTGGGGCGGCCCACCGGATGGGGCGCCATCCTCTGGGGCTCCTCCCACACCACGCTGGCGAACAACACCTTCTACGGCATCGGCGCCGAGCGGGGAGCGATCTACTACGGCAAGGGCTCCACGGACCTGACGCTCCGCGGAAATACGGTGGCGTTCAGCTACGACGGCATCGGGTGGGCGGGCGAGGGTGGCGAGACGCGGATCACGATCGGCGGAAACACCCTCTACGCCACGATGGGGGGCATCCGCGGCGACGCGGTCGTCCGGGGGAACACCATCGCCTACGCCCCGCCCAACGGACGGACCGACGCGACCGTCAACGCCCGTCTCGTCAGCGGCAACCACCTCTACAAGACCCGCGGCATCCGCTTCGCCCGACCGGAGGCGACGCCGCCGCCCACGCAGGTGAAAAAGGGATGGGCGAGCTCGCGCCCCATGATGCTCCCCCGCGCCTACATGGGAACACCCGTCCCGCCGTCGCCCGAGCCCTTCTCCAGCATCACGGACAACGTGCTCGTGGACTACCACGGGCCGGCCGTCCGCCTGGAAAACGACGCGGCGCTGGTCGCGAACAACGTCCTCCGGACCTCGCTCTCCACCGCCTCCGCGATCGTCCAGACCGCCGGCGCGGCGAACCACCTGATTACGGCCAACTGGATCCAGGGCGGCGCCCACGCCTTCCGCACCGCCGGGTCCGACGCCACGGTCACCCACAACAAGGTGAGCGAGCTCGCCGCCGCTCCGATCCGCGACGAGGGGCGAGCCAACACCTTCGTCGACAACGCCGGGGCGCCCGTCTTCGAGAGCACCGTCACCCTCCGCACCGGCCGCACACCCGCCGCAAGGCTCGAGGGCGTCACCGCGGCGTATCGCTCCCCGCCCACGGTCCGCGCCGTCCACCCCGTAGGCGACGCCCCGCCGGCGGACCTCGCCTACGACGCCCACGTCGTCTGGGACGCGGACGCGGAGGCGTGGGACGCGGTGGTCGAGTGGGAGCGCGATCCCGGCCGAGACGTCACGGTTCGCGTGCTCCTCGACGCGGCGGGCTCGCCGCCGGACCGTCGCGAATCGTCATGACCGCCGGCTCTCGTCGGGCGCGTCGTCGCGCTCCCGACGCGGCGGCTTGCCGTACACGCCTCTCCAGCTCACGCGCATCCAGAGGATCCGCACGCCGCGGAAGTCACAGCCGCACGCGTGGCATGCGTACGAGGTGGCGAACCACGGGCCGCCCGGCGGCGGCGACGGCTGACGCGTGACGTTCCCGGACCCGCACTCCGGACAGATTCGCTCGCGACCGATGTGCACGGAGCACCCCGGAAGGGTGTTCGAAGGGACAGAGTGAGTTGACACGCCGCGCCACGCTCGGAGTCCTTGGCCGAGCGAAGAGATGATGGTAGACACGACGCTCCCGCGGACAACGGGTTCCTCAGGAGCCCTCCCCTCCATCCGCCGCCCCCTGGAGGACCACGCGAAAGCGGGCCGGGCCCACACACAGCGCGTCGCCGTCCCGAAGCAGCGTCGCCTCCACCCTTCGTCCGTTCACCACGGTGCCGTTCGTGGAGCCGAGGTCCCGGAGATAGAGATCGCCGGGTCCTCGCTCGATACGGCAGTGCCGCCGCGAGACCTGGCTCGAGCCGACGGGGATGTCGCAGTCCCGTTGCCGGCCGATCATGATGGTTTGTTTCCGCAGCGCGATGTCCCGCCGGCTGCCGCCCGGCGCCTCGAAGACGAGGCTCGGCTCCGCCGTCTCGGCGAGCGGGGTGGGACTCTGCCTGTCTCGACCCGCGCCGCCCTGCTGTGTCTCGCCCGGGCCATGTCCCGGGTCCACGCGTTCTCCCAAGAGGGAGAGTTCATCCTGCTCGCTCCCGCTTCCGCCGGTCTCGCCCCGTCGGTCCTCCTCCCGCGTCCGCCGGAGCCGCCGGGCGTGTTCCCTCACCCGCCGCCGCCGCTCCGCGAGCGTCCGCAGCATCGCTTCCTCCTTACGAAGCCGCTCCTCGGCCTCCGCCCGGTCGGCCCTCACCTGGTTTCGCGCCGCCCGGAGCCGTCGGGCGTGCTCCCGCAGCCGCTCCCGCCGGTCGGCGATGGTCTCGTCTTGGCGCCGCGCTCGGGCGTCGTGTTCCACCCGCGTTCGTTCGAGGGCCTCCTCCCGCGCCGCTTGATCGGCCGCTCGCTGGCGGAGCTCGCCGTCCCACGCGGCCAACCGGTCGCGGGACGCCCGCAGCCGCCCACACGCGGCCCTCACCCGTGCTCGCCGCCGGTTCACCGCTTCCTCCGCCTCCTCGACGGCTTTCCCACGCTGCTGGAGGGCGTGTTCCCGGGTCACCTGCTCGCTCCGGGCCTCCGC
>CAZQQP010000369.1:0-280 GCA_964595475.1 uncultured Planctomycetaceae bacterium
CGGAGCGGGCGAAGCACCTGATTCCCCACCTTCTCCGCCGCGGCATCCGGACCCACTACACGGAGGATCTCGACGCCCTCACGACGTCCCTCCGCCGCTACGACGCCGTGCTGATCTACGCGGACATCGGACGGATCGGCGACGCGCAGGAGAAGGCGCTGCTGCGCTATGTCGATCGCGGCGGCGGCCTCGTCGCCGTCCACGCGGGAGCGGCCTGCTTTCAGAACTCGGAGGCCTACGGCCAGCTCGTCGGCGGGCCAATCAAACACCGGAAGATCCA
>CAZQQP010000369.1:290-569 GCA_964595475.1 uncultured Planctomycetaceae bacterium
GGTGCAGGAGGACCGCCCGCTCGTCGACGGCTTCGACGGGTTTGCCTCCAAAGACGCGGCGTCTGTCCACACGCGGCACAGCTCCGAGCGGCGGACCGTGCTCACGAAGCGCGAGGGGGAGCCGTGGACCTGGGTGCGGACCCGCGGCGAGGGGCGCGTCTTCTACACGGCGTGGGGACACACGGAGGGGACCTGGTCGTCCTCCGCGTTCAAGGCGCTCCTCGAGCGGGGCATCCGCTGGTCGGCCGGCGCGGACGAGGTCGCCGACGCCATGGCGGC
>CAZQQP010000369.1:579-3697 GCA_964595475.1 uncultured Planctomycetaceae bacterium
CGCCGCGGACGCTCGAGCCGCTCGAGTTCGAGAAGCGGGACGTGCCCTACTACCCGCCCGGCGGCGACCGCAGCGGCACGGGCGAGTGGGACCGGGTCCAGAAGCCGCTCGCGCCGGAGACCTCCGCGAAGCACCTGCTCACGCCCGCGGCCTTCGAGGCGAAGCTCTTCGCGAGCGAGCCGGAGATTGTCAACCCGATCGCGATGGCGTGGGACCCTCGCGGCCGGCTCTGGATCGCCGAGACCGTCGACTATCCCAACGACAAGCAGCCGGGCGGCAAGGGCGACGACCGGATCCGCATCTGCGAGGACACCGACGGCGACGGGCGGGCGGACACGTTCACGGTCTTCGCCGACGGTCTCAGCATCCCCACGAGCCTGACCTTCGCCCGCGGCGGGGTCATCGTGCATCAGCCGCCCAAGACGCTGTTCCTGAAGGATACCGACGGGGACGACCGGGCGGACGTCCGGGAGACCCTTTTCAAGGGATGGAGCACGGGCGATACGCACGCGGGGCCGAGCAACCTGCGGTACGGCTTCGACAACTGGATCTGGGGGACGGTCGGCTACGCGGGGTTCAAGGGAAAGGTCGGCGGTGAGAAGATGAAGTTTCGCTCCGCGGTCTACCGCTTCCGCCCCGACGGCTCCGAGCTGGAGGTCATCCGGAGCACGCGGGGGAATACGTGGGGGCTCGGGTTCAACGAGGCCGGGATGGTCTTCTGCTCGATGGCCACGAGCAACAACCCGAGCGCCTACGTGGCCATCCCGGACCGGGCCGTGGAGCGCGTGAGGGGCTGGGAGCGAAAGCCCGTGCGGGGCATCGAGGAGAGCCCCCGCTTTCTCCCCGTCACCGATCGCGTGCGGCAGGTCGACCGCCACGGCAACTTCACCGCCGCGGCCGGCCACCAGATCTACACCGCGCGAACCTACCCGAAGCGCTACTGGAACCGCACGGCCTTCGTCGGCGGGCCGACGGGACACCTTCTCGGAACGTTCCAGCTCGTGAACGACGGGGCGGGCTACCGCTCGACGAATACTCACAACCTCGCCGCCAGCGACGACGCGTGGACGTCGCCCATCCAGGCCAAGGTGGGCCCCGACGGCCAGGTCTGGATGATCGACTGGTACAACTACATCGTCCAGCACAACCCGACGCCCAAGGGGTACGAGACGGGCAAGGGCAACGCCTACGAGATCGACCTCCGCGACAAGAGCCACGGGAGGATCTACCGCATCGTCTACGAGGACGCGGAGCCCGCCGAGCGGCCGAGCCTCGCCGACGCGAGCGCGGACCGTCTCGTCCAAGCGCTGAGCCATCCCAACCTGCTGTGGCGACGCCACGCCCAGCGCCTCCTGGTGGAACGGGGGAAGACCGACGTCGTCCCGGCGCTGCTCGAGCGCGTCCGCGACGAGACGGTGGACGAGGTCGGGCTCGCCCCCGGTGCCGTCCACGCGCTGTGGACGCTTCACGGCCTCGGGGCGGTGAAGGCGGCCAATGACAAGGTGATGGCGGCGGTCGAAGCGGCGCTGACCCATCCGTCCGCGGCGGTGCGGATCAACGCGCTTCGGGTGCTCCCCCCTACCGGAGCGACCACGGAGCGGATTCTCTCCGCCGGGGCGCTGAACGACGACGAGCCGCGGGTGCGGATGGCCGCGCTGCTCGCCCTCTCCCGCACGCCGCCGTCGCGGAATGCGGGTGCGGCGGTCTTCGGCATGCTCGCCGAGCGGCGGAACTGGAACGACCGGTGGATCGCCGACGCCGCCACGGCGGCGGGGGCGACGCACCACGGCGGGTTCCTCTCCGTCGCGGAGCGGGTGCGGACCGCGGCGGCGAGCGGGGAGGCGGACGGAGCCAACCTCCTGCCGAACGCCTCCTTCGAGAAGAGAAGCGACGGAGGGCCGGCCGGCTGGGCGGTTCGGAACTACACGGGTGAGGCGGACCACGCACACGTACGGGGCGTCAGCCACAGCGGAGAGCGGTCGCTCCGGATTCGGTCCGACAGCGGCGCCGATACGAGCTGGCACACGGATGTGGAGGTCGACCCGCAGACCCGCTATCGGCTGAGCGCATGGATCAAGACCAAGGGCATCGAGGCCGTCAAGGGAGGCATGGGGGCGCTGCTCAACGTCCACGGGATGGGGAAGACCACCACGGATGTGGTTCGGGGGACCAAGGGGTGGACGCGCGTGACGGTTCGATTCAACTCGCGGAAGCGGGAGAAGATCAGCATCAACTGTCTCTACGGCGGGTGGGGCCAGGCCACCGGCACGGCCTGGTACGACGACGTGGAGGTCGTCCCGCTCGGTCCCGCGCCCGCCGGCCTCGGCCGCGTGGTCCGACGGGTGAAGCGCCACGCCCGCAGCGGGGACGGCGAGCGGGTGGCGGATCGAAAGGGCTTCGGTGAGCTGTCGCGCCTCACGGGCGGCGACCCCGAGGAGGGGAAGAAAATCTTTTTCCAAAACCGCACGGCGAGCTGCGTGCGGTGCCACACCATCGACGGGAGAGGCGGCGAGATCGGCCCGGACCTCTCGGACATCGCCGCCCGCCGCGAGAAGAGCTACATCGTGGAGTCGCTGATGAAGCCGAACGCGGAGCTGTCCAAGCGCTACGACGGCCGCGTCTCGCCGATGCCCCCGATCGGCTCGCTGCTCGAGCCCGAGCAGATCCGCGACCTCGTCGCGTATCTCTCGAACCGCGAGTAGACGTCGAACGACGGACGGTTTAAGACAGGCTCAGCAAGCCGACTGGCCGAGCGGACGCCGCTCGGGGGCTCCGAGACGAGTGGCGGGAATGGCTCGGAATGGCAAGCACTGGTCGCTTCTGCTCGTGGGGACCTGCCTTCTCGCGCGGGGCTGCGATCGCGGAACAGAACGACCGGAGGACGGCGACGACGGAGCGGCGCCCGTTGCTCGGAGCGTTCGGAAGGCGCGCAGCGCGTGTCATCCATTCGTCCCGCCGAAGGTCCTGCCCAAGGACCGCTGACGACGCGTCGTTCGGGTGATGATGAGGCTCGCGGAGGAGCGGAGCGTCACCGTCGGGATTCGAGGGGACGAAGCGCTCTACGCGTAAGTAGGCGGAAAAGAATAAGTTGAGCCTATTCATCGGTGCCAAGGCGGAA
>CAZQQP010000370.1:0-3476 GCA_964595475.1 uncultured Planctomycetaceae bacterium
GGCGAATACCAACAGGCGGCGATGTCGAAACTTCGCCAGCTCGAAGCGCCAACCCAGTACCCCCCGCTGACCGTTCACGTCCCGCTCGCCGGGCTCCGGTGTCTTGGCCCAGGGCTCCACCGTGATCTCCTCGTTGCGTCGGACCGGCAAGCGGTAGCGCAGGGAGACGGGCAGGGGGAAGTCGTGCCTGTTGGTGAGCTCCAGGCGATAGCGCCGCGTTAGGCGGGTTTCCTTGGAGATCCAGCCTTCTTCGCCGGCCTCGTCGGCTACGGCGGTGTAGGTGACCTCCATGGCCGGATCGGTACCGAAGCCCAGTGCCCGCTCGGTGCCCGGCGGCCAGCTTTCCAGCCGCCCTTCGCCCAGATACCGCCCGTCTCGGAAACGGCGCAGGGAGCCGCCGGGCAGTACCTCGCCCACGTCCAGGCTGGCCACGACGGTCAGCCAGGCCCGTTCGCTGCGCTGGGGGACAACCCTTGCGAGCAATTCCGGCGATAGCTGATGGCTGGCGATGTCGAAGGTGGCGGGCTGATTGTCCGCCGCCAACGAGACCGGGCCGTCAAGCCGATAGGTGGCGGCATAGCGGCCGGTGTCAACCGAGGTCTGATCACGAGGCGCTTCGGCCTGCATGGCCCGTTCGGTGGATGCTGCGACACCTCCGCCCCGATCGCCCTTCTCAAGCTCGGCGGATGCTTTGCGCAGATCGATCCACCAGGTTTTCAGATCGGTGGGAGCCTCCCCGGTGACCGGCATGGCCGTGCTGAGGGTCAGATCCACATCCTCCCAATCCTCGCCGGTGGCCTGCCGCACCCGGGCCCGGCGCTCCAGTGTCAGCTTCGGGGCCTCGGTGTCCAGGCGGGCGACGTAGAATGGCTCCCAGTGCGCCTTGCCGACGCGGTATTCCAGCCGCAACCGCGTCTGAACGGGCTCGGCTGCGCGCAGGGTTACCACGGCTGTTCGCTGGGGCTCGCGCCGGTCCCGGAGCTGCTCGAGGCGCTTTTTCAGGCGCTCGATGCGCCCGTCGAGCTCGTCGATGCGAGCCTGGGTCTCCCGCTGGCGCGAGCGCACCGCCGGTCCTTGCTCGGTCAGCACCTTTTGGAGTCGGGCGATGATCTCTTCCTCGGCGAGGCGCTCGGTAAAGGCCTCGGGTGCCTTCTCCGGCAGGTCGGCGAGGGTCCGGACATAGTTCAGCTCGTCCTCCACTGCCGCCAGGTCGTCGGCGAGCGCCGCCCGCCGCTCGCGGGCCGCCTCCAGCTCCTCACGAAGCTCCCGGACCCGGGGCGCCGGGCTCTCCGCGGCGGGCTCGCGGGTGGTGCGTACCCCCTGGATACGCACCCCCCCGCCCTTCACCGCGGCCGTAACACTCCCCTCGCGGAACGCCGCGGGAAGGACGATACGCCGGCGATGGGTGCCCGCATCGAGCTTGAGCCCGGCCTCCCGCTCCACCCGGGCGGTGCGGTCCGGGTGGACGGTAACAGCGGCGATGGTGGCATCCAGGGACCGGGTGTCCTCACCGGACCCGGCGGCCGGGGTGGCGGTGACGAAGGAGGTGAGAGCGACTACGGCGACAAGATCCCGGGTGTACACGACAGGCTCCCTGTTGGGGCATCCTTTCCGACTAAAGCGTAGCACGTTCGCCAAAGCCCCTACGGCACTAAGGCCTCTGGAAAGCCCGGAAACCGGTCCGCCTAATCCGCCTGCGGAGGCTCTCCACTTCTCGTTTGCGACACCCCCTGCCAAAGGACGATGGCCCCCCAGGCCAGCGCCGCCAGGATCAGGGTTGAGCCGAGGAGCTGCGCCGCGTCGGCGAAGGTGTGGTCCCACTTCAGCAGGCCCGTCCAGCGCAGGAGGTTGTTCCAGTCGTGGAAACCGGGGTGGTCCCGGCCGGTGCCGCCGGTGAGCAGAACGATGCTCATGCTGCGGGCATCGTGGATGTAGGGGGCGATATCGATCAGGCTCTGCCCGGTCCACCAGAGCCCCACCGACGCGCCGAAGGGGTGGCGGCGCGCCAGGAAGGCGATAGCCACGATGAGTGGCACCAGGACCTGGAAGAGGGAGCCGCCCAGAACCGTCAGGAACCGGCCGAAGGGTCGGAACAGAATGTGGCCGGCCTCGTGGAAGGGCAGGTTGATGTTGTGCATGAACGAGCGAGCGGCGGCGTTGGCGGCCGGGTCCATGGCGATGAAGTTCAGGCCCCAGGCGGCCAGGGCGATCCAGACCAGGGCCCAGCCGGCCAGCACCATCCCGCCGGGGGTCTCCCCGGGAGGCAGGATGGTGGCGGCGAGCCGCGGCCAGAGATTGTCCCCTTCCGTGCGCCGGGGCAGCTCGGTACCGCAGGAGGCGCACATCCAGGGGGCGCTGGCGTCGGTAAACCGCCGCCGCCGCCCGCACTGGGCGCAGCGCTTCTCGTAGGCGTTTCCGTGGAGCCGTCTCGTCGCCATGGGTCAGGAGATGCTCCGGGCTAGGCCGGCGTAGGGTGCGAGGAAAAGCACGTTACCATGGTCCAACCTCGCCGCCCGATCCTCGCTGCTGCCGTGCGCGGGCGTTGGGTACCCTCGGTGTCCTGCTCGCCGGTCCGGACCTTGCCCTCCTGCGAGAGCCCGTGCTCCCGGAGGAGGCATTCCCTCGGCGTGGCGCTGGAGGAGGATAGTTCCATGCCCAAGGCGGCCCCGTTCCAGGCCTATCCCGAGCGCTATGACGCGTGGTTCGACGCACACGAGCCGGCGTACATCGCGGAGCTGTTGGCCCTTCGGGCCTTTGTCCCCTGGCGGGGCGAAGGCCTGGAGATCGGGGTGGGCAGCGGGCGCTTCGCCGCCCCGCTGGGGGTGGGCGCCGGGGTGGATCCCGCCCCGGCCATGCTCGCCCGCGCCGCCGAGCGGGGCATCGAAGTTGTCGAGGGGATCGCCGAGGCCCTGCCCTTTGGCGCGGCGACCTTCGACCACGCCCTGGTGGTGACCACCCTCTGCTTTGTGGACTCCCCGGCCCGGATGGTCGCCGAGACCCACCGGATCCTGCGTCCCGGTGGCCGACTGGTGATCGGGTTCATCGACCGGGAGAGCGAACTGGGCCGGCAGTACGAGGTTCGTCGGACCCAGAGCGGGTTCTACCATGAGGCCCAGTTCCACTCCCGCGGGGAGACCGAGCGCTTGCTGGGGGAGAGCGGCTTCGCCATCGAGGACTGGGGCCAGACGCTCACCGGCTCGGTGTCCGAAGATGGGGAGATCGAGCCCTTGCGGCCGGGACGCGGACAAGGCGCCTTCGTGGTCGTGGCAGCCCGAAGAGTGCCCTGATGCCGGCTGCCGGGACCGCTGCCCCTGCCCCCTAGGGGAGCGACGAACAACTCCGGCGACTGGGCCACCCTTCCGGGCGCAGGCTGATAAGCGGGCCCCGGCTCGGCGGCGCCCGCCGGACCCGGACCGTCTCCGCGCTCTGCCCGGTCCGGAAAGGGTGAAACCGCAGGCCGTCCTCGCCCCTATTCC
>CAZQQP010000370.1:3486-3696 GCA_964595475.1 uncultured Planctomycetaceae bacterium
GACTTGCCCCAGTCCCGTCCAATCCTTCAGGAGCCCCAAGACATGGCCGATTCCGAGGACCCGCTGTTCCAGCCCTACACCCTGGGCGATCTGGCGCTGCCCAACCGCGTGATCATGGCGCCGCTGACCCGCGCCCGATCCGGGCAGCCGGGCGATGTCCCCACCGCCCTTAACGCCGAGTACTACCGCCAGCGCGCTGGCGCCGGGCTG
>CAZQQP010000371.1:0-3693 GCA_964595475.1 uncultured Planctomycetaceae bacterium
ACGGCGAGAGGCGTTACGCTCGGCCTACCGGGGAGTTGTTGCGGAATCGCTGCCGATGATTCGGTTGCGGGGACGCGGGCGGGGAGAGATCCCTGGTCGAGGAAGGGAGTCGCGTTCGTCTCAGCGGACGGGGCTCGCATGGCACGGGATTTGCTACAGGAACATGGCTGTCGTCGTGATCTGGAGCGGTGGCGGTGAGCGGACAGGCACTTGACGGGCTTGTCCAAGTGAGTCGAACCTCGAAGGAGGTGTTTGATGGTACGGAAAGCGTTCACACTGATCGAGCTGTTGATCGTGGTCATTGTCGTGGCGATCCTCGCGGCCGCCGCGGTTCCGGCGTACAACGCGCTGGTCAGCCGGGGTTACGAGACGGAGGTGATCAGCGGGCTGAGCCGGATCCGGTCCGCGTGTCGGATGTACGAGACGCAGAACGGGAGCTGGCCGGCCGAGTTGAAGGGGGAGAACACCGACAACAGCTTGGTGGCGGCCGACCTGATCGAGAAAGAGGAGTTCGCGCAGAACAAGTACACGAGCTTCAGCGATTACTCGATCAGTACGAGCAGCCAGACGGAGAACGGAAGCGGGGAGCTCTTCGCGGTCTGGAACGGTGACATCGGCGGTTACGACAAGGGCACCGTCGAGATGAACATGCAGGGCGAGGTCTTCAAGAAGGAAAAGTCGTCCGGAAGCTAACTCGTGCCGCCTGGCCGAGCTTAGGTGGCGGGGTGGCGATGGAGAAGCGTTCCATGCGAGCCGACTGTCCGAGCGGATGGGGACTTCCCCGTCCGCTCGGATTGCTGTCGGGGGTCAGCGGCTTGTCCTTGCGGGCCGGCCGACGGCCAAGGGTGAGGCGCACGGCTCGGCCGCCATGGTCTCCGAGGCGAGAGGGGGGCTTTTCGATCATCGAGGGCGTGGTGGCGATCGTGGTCCTCTCCATCGTGCTCGTCGCGATCGCTCCGATGTTCTATCACAGCCGCGGCTTCATCTATCAGGCCGGCCTGAAGCGGCAAGCCATGGTGGTGGCCACTCGGGAGCTCGAGCGCGAGCTGTCCAAGCCGTTCGACCGCCTTTCCGACCGTAAGAAGCAGGTCGACCTCGAGCAGGTGACCGCGACCGTCCGGGTCGACGTCGTCGACACGCAGGTCGATCCCGACGGCGACGGCTATCGGCGGGTGACGGTCACGGTCGACTGGTCCCACGGCGGGCGGGAGCAGGACGTCTCTCTGACCACGTTGGTCGCGAGCGCCGGCGGTGCTTCGTAGCGGACGATCCTCGATGTTCCGGACCTTCGCCGCAGGTTGCCCGCTCCCCGTGACGCGGGGGCGGCGTGGTACGCCGACGAGCCCGTCGCGGGGAAGCGGTCGTGCGAGGCGGGCTCGCGCCGGCGTGACGCTGGTGGAGCTGCTCGTGGCGACGGTGATCGCCAGCCTGGTGCTCCTCGCCGCGTACGCGAGCTCGGAGTACTTCTTCACCCAGCTCGAGCGGGGGAAGGGGGCGCTGTCCTTCCAGCAGAAGGCGGACTACGCCGCCCTGAAGGTCGACCGGGCGCTGGTGGAAGGGGGATGGGCCTACCGCGACGAGGCGACGGAGCCCTCGATCGTGGTGGAGCAGCCGTCGGCGGGAACCTCCGACCGCATCCGGGTGGACGGCTCGAGCCTGCGGATCGGCTCCGAGACCATTGTCGACTCCGTGGCCGAGGCCCGCTTCGACGTCTTCGCGGGACGCGTCGCGTACATGCTCCGCCTCCAGGAGGAGGACAGGAGCCAACGCATCGAGGGGGAGAAGACCCTCCGGAACACGCAGTACCGGGCGCTGTGGCACTTCACGGAGGACGGCCCGATCGCGTACGACGACTCGCCGAACAACAACAACGCCGCTGTCGTGGGAGCGGAACGGGTGGACGGGTCCGACGACACGTGGCTTCGGTTCGACGGGGCGGGTGACCGCCTCCGCGTGCCCGACAACAAGAACCTGGACCCCGACACCAGCGACCCGAGAGAAGACGTGCGGATGGCGTTCGCCGCCCGCGTCCGAAGCTCCTCGCTGACCGAGCCACGGACCCTCATTCACCGGGGGTCCATCGCCTCGTCGGACCCTTATTACCGTTTCTGGATCGAGGACGGGCGCATGAAATACGCGTTCGTGACCTCGACGGTCCGGGTGGCCCGCTCACCGGAGCTGAACTGGCAGGGCGATCGGTGGTACACGGTGCTGGTCCAGCAAGACGACCCGCGGCGGACCGTCCGCTTCTACCGCGACGGAAAAAAGGTGGGCGCGATGGAGTACAGCTCGCCCACGCAGGTGGTCCAGGACGGCGACCTCTACATCGGCGCCACGGCCGGGTCGACGGCGTTCTGGGACGGGGAGCTGAACGAAGTGAAGATGGTGACCTTCCCCTGAGCGGCCCGTGGCGGTCCCTGGCTTGCTGATTCTCAGGATTGAGGCGCAGGTGCGGCGCAGGGGTGAGAAAGGGCCTCCGGCGAACGCCGACGCCGACTCATCGTGGGGTGGGCGACCCTCCGCTGGGATCGGCGGCCTCGCCCGCGGGGAGGGGCCGATTTCTATTGGGCGGCTGTCGGGATGGACCTGGAACGAGGAGCCGTGGCCGTATGCGGGCGCCTCCGACCGTCGCTCACGGCGACGCCGTCAATCGGGCGTCTCGGCCGGTGGCGGGCCTCATCCCCGTCCGTTGAGGCGGCCGCCGCTTGATGCTTCCACCCGCTACTTGCTCGCGTCCTGCACGATCATTCGGCGGATGCCCCCCACCTCCCCGATCGCCTCGATGGTGACGCTGTTCCTGCTCTTGTCGAGCAAGCGGACGTCGTACGTGCCTTGCCCGAGGGCCTCGTCGTCGTAGAGGTTTTTCGAGAGGTTGTTCCAGTTCGCGCTCTCGCTCAGGCGGTAGATGGCCCGCTGCCGCCCGGCTTCGGCGAGGAAGTAGGCCTGATGGGACCGCTCCCGCTCGTTCGCGGCGCTGTGCTCCTGGACCGCGAGCGAGAGATAGCCCATGCCGAACAGCGTGAGGACCATCGTCAGGAGGATGACGGCCGTCAGCGCGAAGCCCTGTCTTCGCCCCGAGCCGCGGCGACGCGTGGCGCTGTTCCGTCCCTCTTTCATTGGTCCTCGCTCAGGAAGCCCTTATCCCGGTAATTCCGCAGCTTGATCTCCCCACTGTCCATCACGGTCGTCTTGGTTCTCGCGCGAACCGCGTCTACGCGCTGAAAGGCGATATCGCGCGGTTTGGGGGTGTCGGCTCCATCCGGGTCCGAGTCGATGCTCTCGTCGCGGTCGCCCTGGTACACACGGATGTCCTGAGCGGTGACGCCGCTGAGATCGACGTCGTTGTTGTACGTGAGATCGATCTGGTTCAGCGAGCTGCCCACCGAGTCGTCGCCGGGATGGACGGGCCAGGTGAGCTCGTGGGCGGTCGTCGCGCCTGGGGTCGTGTCCTGGGCGACAACGAGGTTGTTCCCATCCGGGTCATCCCCGTCGAGTATGTTATCCGAGGCGGAGTCGGCCTCAAAGACGACGTCGACGTTCGTGGTCCCCGACGGGTTGCCGACGCCGCGAACCTCCATGATGAAAACGTCACCGCCATCGATGTCGTAATTGCCCTGGAGGACGACGGTGACCTGGTCGCTGGCGTCGTTGGCGCTGAATCCGCCGGGCTGCACGTCGTCCGTGATGTTCTCC
>CAZQQP010000372.1:0-3682 GCA_964595475.1 uncultured Planctomycetaceae bacterium
CGTGGAGGCGCCATCCGTGCTCCTCGACCCCGCGCCGGAGCCAGTCGACCCGCCGTTCCCGATCGCGCTCATCGGCGACGATCGCCTGGCGCTGATTCCCGCGCGAGACGACGTGGTAGATCGCCCCCGGATACTCGATTCGCAGCAGCCTCGCCATGTCGGGAACTTATTCGGCAGGCTGCCGCCCAGGCAACCACTCGTGAGAGTTCACGAGCTGACCCCCCGATCTCCCCCACCGGCTCCCCCAAAAGTGGCTGTCGGGCGATCCCGCCGCCGAAGGCCTTCGGCGAGGTCCTTCGGCTCATCCCACTTGTGACGCAGAATGTCCGCATGCGGCCCGCGGGTCACAGCACCGCTCTCGGAGCGCGTCCGGATTGGGTCGCGGCCGCTTCCGAGGTGCGTCTGGTCGGGTACGGAGAACAAGAGGAGATGGAAGCGCATTTCGAGCTTCCGGAGCTTGGCGCGGCCGCCGAAGAGATGTATCGGCAACAAGAGCTTTGGCCGACACGGCCTTTCCCCGGAGACACGGGGCTCGACCTGGTGGCTGACGTCGTGGAGGACATCGCGGCCGACTCGTCGGTCCATGTACGCGACTCGCACGACCGTCACCTCTTCTTCTTCATCCGCACCCAGCGGTATCAATCGGTGGCTGACTCCGCTTGGTCGAGGAGTTTGACATATCGATGCATATTGGATATGCTTTGATATTATGCGCACGACCATTCGTTTGAGCGACGATCTTTTTCGCGAAGCCCGGCAACACGCGGCGGAGACGGGACAGACATTGACAGCGCTCATCGACGAGGCGCTCCGCGAGCGGCTGGCCCGTCGGTGGGAAGGGCCGCAGCGGAGGGCTGTGCGTTTACCGGTCCACGGGAGAGGGGGAACGGCGCCGGGGGTGGACCTGGACGACTCCGCGGAGCTGCTCGACCGGATGGAAGCGGCGGATGCGTCTGATTGACGTCAACGTCCTGGTATACGCCGCCCGACAGGACACACCCCGGCATGCTGCGTATCGACAGTGGCTCGAGGGCCTTGTGAATGGAGTGGAGGCCTACGGGGTGGCCGACTTGGTCCTCAGCGGAGTCGTTCGGGTTCTGACCCACCCCAAGGTGTTTCGCGAGCCTTCCACCATCGACCAGGCGATCGAGTTCGCCGAGATGGTCCGCAGCCAGCCTCACAGCGTGAGGGTCGAGCCCGGGCCCCGTCACTGGTCCCTCTTCACGGACCTCTGCCGGTCCGCCGGCGCCAAAGGCAACCTCGTGCCGGATGCCTACCTCGCCGCGCTCGCCATCGAGTCCGGCAGCGAGTGGATCACCACGGATCGGGACTACAGCCGCTTCCCGGGTCTGCGGTGGCGCCACCCGCTGGACGGATAGCGATCAGGCAGACACTGCCGCTCCACAAGGAGAGATTCGCCGGCGGAAGAGACGCGGGGGATCAGTGGCGGCAGCGGGTTCACCATCCGGGACGATCCGAGGGGGTAACCTGGCAAGGCCCCCCCGGCAGCGGGTGTCGGGTTTGCGCCGAACGTTCAGTTCCTGGAAAAAGGCGCTTGACCGCCCACCCCGTCCGTGCGCTAACGACAGGCCATCGTCCTCGCAACCATTGCTGACAATTTACGATCTGACCCCATCGCGTCCCATCGCGTCCCCTGGGTGTACGCCCCGTTCAGGAGCTTCATCCCGCGGGAGAGATTCGGCTCCGGCGTCTCCACGAGCCGGTGCTCGTGATTCGTCATGAGCACGAACGCATTGACGCGCCATCCGTGCTCCTCGACCCCGCGCCGGAGCCAGTCGACCCGCCGCTCCCGATCGCGCTCATCGGCGACGATCGCCTGGCGCGGATTCCCGCGCGAGCCGACGGGGTAGATCGCCCCCGGATTCTCGATTCGCAGCGGCCTCGCCATGTCGGGAACGGATCGGCAGGCTGCCGTCCAGGCAACCACCAGTGACAGGTGACGATCCGACCCCACAATCTCCCAGTCGAGGCCTCTAAGGACCCCCGCGTGGGCCGCTCTCGCTGGGCGTCTCTGCTTCCCTCGCGTCGAGGATGCGTTCTTTCAGTTTGAACGCCGCGAAACCCCGCTGGCGATCGTGATACGGGCACGTAATGGGGAGGTCGCCTTCGCGGATCATCCGGTCCGGATCCATCGCTCGGAGCCGGGCGCCGCTGAACTTGTCGTGCCAGTTATACCGTTCCGGCTCGCGGTCACGGGCCGCACCGAGAGGACATGTCGTGAGTGAAACCTCCGGATAGCGGGAATCGTCGGGAAGCCGCGGTCGCACCGTCTCCAGAAGTTCCTCGATCCCGTCGACCGAAGGAAAGCGGCCGGCATGGGCTTTCGCGTAGTCGACCGCCGCGGCATTCAGGACGTCCAGCCGCTCCTGACAGTCGAGGAAAACATGTGCGCCCGCCCAGCCATGGACCCATGCGCCGGTCGCGACGTACGGAAGCGTGCAAACCGAATAGAGCACGACGTTTCCGAACAACGCGAGCCACCGCAGCCGGTTTTTGCGAAAGCCGGGCCTCAAAAAGACCAGAGACCACACAATGAGCGCGATCATGCCATAGATATTCCACCGGACGAAAAGACCGCCGACGTCGTCCCAGGAAAAGCCCCAGTATGTCGGGTGCGGGGTGCCCAGGCCAGGCGGGGGCCTCGTGGTCATGTCGGCCGCGAAGCTCCCGATCAAGAAAAACGAGCCCGCGAAGCAGACCAGAAACCCGACGGCAAGGCGGACGGAACGGCCCAATTCGCTGTCCGCCCACCGCCTCCGAAACCAGAGATTCCCGCTGATGAAAAGGGCCACGTACACCGGCAGGACCCAGAGGAGCTCCTCCGGTGGGGTGATCGGCGTGGAAACATATCGGGCGAAGCTGTGTGCGTCGGCCAGTGAAGGTGACAGCAAAACGATCGCTGCCGTGGACAGTTGGATACGTATGTGCCCTTTTCTTCCTGCCATTCTCTGATGCCCCTATGCCCATCGTTTTCGGCTGCTTCGGGTATCAGCCTTCGCTGCCTCGTCCTCACCCACACCGCCGATGACCGGGCGTCGGGCAGCGCGGCCGTCTTTTCGCGGGGCGTCGACTCGCAACCTTCCTCCGGTAGGTGCTCGCGCGGTCCTCGGAGCAACTATCCGTGCTCCGAAATTGCTCTCTCACCGCTCTTCACTCATCTGTCGAAAGGTCCCCGCGCGCTATGAGCTCCGCCACCTCCCATTCCACCGCGGACCGAACGATCGGGAAGACACGGAGACGGACGACCGCCGACCGCACCGTTGCCAGGACCGCGATCAAAACGCTGAAAACAGCCACGCCGACCGGGTCGCTCGTCGAAACGAAGACCGAAGCGGCGATCAAGAAGGCGACGAGCAGACCGGGGAGAAGCGACGCCGAGTCATACCGGACACCATAGTCGACGATGGTGCGCTCCCCCGAGCACTCCACGGAAACATGGTGGCTGTCCGCGAACCCGAGCCATGACCCGGATCTCACTGCGACCTCTCTCTCGCCAAACCGGAAGGAGCAGGGGGTGAATCGGCTCGGAGGCTCGCCCCGGCTCAGCCAGCATGTCTGCACTCGCCATAGCGCCCGGCCCACGTCGGCGCTGATCCGCTCCGCCACACCAGCGATTCCGCAACAACTCCCCGGTAGGCCGAGCGTAACGCCTCTCGCCGTG
>CAZQQP010000373.1:0-3644 GCA_964595475.1 uncultured Planctomycetaceae bacterium
GCCACGTCCGCAAATGCCGGGAGCTGTGGCCGGCGGGGCATCGCAAATGGTTCGACGCCCACGCCCAAGCAAGGAGGCTTCCCGCTCCTCGCTTCGGCGTATAGGCTCAACTTGTTCTTTTCCGCCTCCGTATATGGAAACCCCCGCAACGGCTCGGGAAAACGAGGAGGTGCACGGCGTCGGATCGGATGTGTCGGCTCATCCCGTGGAATGGCTCGCTCGCGGCGAGGCCCCGTCCACATGGCTAGCCCATGTCTCACAGAAAAAGGCCGGTGACGTCGGTCCTTCAGAGGCGAAGTCCCAAAATTCGATGGGCCAAAAAAGGGGTGTCCGTCTTCTCCGGTCCCTCTTCTCCGTTCTTCTCAGGACGTCCAGGACGGCCCGGCGCGGGCCTGGGGCTATTCGCCGTCCTCGGCGGCCGGTCCGTCGTCCGAGGCGATCCGCTGCTTCTCGTAGACCTTCCATGTGTCGGTCGCCGGATCCCCGATGCGGACCTTGTAGGTTCCCTTCTCGAAGACGAAGGGACGGAAACGGGATTTCGGCGCCCGGAGGGCGTAAACCAGCTCGCCGGTGTCCTGGTGGTATACCTTGACCACCGGCTCCTCGACGCCGTCGACGCGGTAGGCGGGAAGCCGGCCCGCCCGGTCCCGGCCGTAGTTGCTGAGCTGGTCCACCGTGGTCGGCCAGCCGGGGAGCTCCCGGTCTTCCGTCGGGTCCGTCGCGTCGACGGCGAAGCGGTAGGCGTGGACTTGGATCGTCCGCTTCGCCTTGTTGAACCGGACCAGGCCGAACCCGGAGGACTTGTTGTGGGCCCGGGCGTAGCGATCCCCGCCGGAGTCGGCGGTGGGGTTCCCGACGGCGTAGACGTACATCGGGTTGCCAAACCCGTCGGTGTAGGCCCCGGTATTGGGCAGGCCGTGGGCGGGCCGGTTCCGAGCATCCATTCCCAGGCGGTCGGGGACGAACCACCGCTGGTAGCCGACCGAGACGGCGGGCGGACAGAACCCCCAGAACGCGTCGCGGTGGCTGGCCACGCCCTGGTGGACGAGGGTGGGCAGGTGTTGGTCCCCGTTCATGTGGAAGGCGAACCCCTTCCGGGCGATCCGCACCGCCCGGTCCCGGGCCACCTTGGGCCAGCCGCCGGTGTCCCGGTTCGCCTTGTGGCGGTTGTACGACCCGCCGTGGGTATTGACATCGGCCCACTGGGTCTGGCTGAGCAGCAGCTTCATCTCGGCGCCCTCCCAATCCCCCACCCAGCTTCGGAGGAACTCGAGCTGGCGGCCGCCGAGGAGGCGGAGCTTTTTCGCCTCGTCCGCGCGCTGGGCACCCGTCTTGAACTGACGGTCCGCTACGACGCCGAAGCTGATGCCGCCGTAGACCATGTCCCCGTAGAAGACGGAGATGCCCCGCTGGGCCGTCTCGAGGTTCTGGACCCCGGGGTGGTGGCCGGTCTGGGTGCGGTAGATGGCGTTGACGGTCTTGACGGGCTCGATGTATCCGCCGCGTGAGAAGGCGGGCCTCTCCAGCTTCGCCCCTCCCTCGCCCCAGATATTGCCCTGGAAGACATCGTGGTCGTCGGGGATGCAGAGCGTGGGCCGGCTCCGCATGGCCTCGCGGAAGACCCAGCCGTGCATGTAGTACTTCCGGAGGTAGCTGACGATGGCCTTGTCGGCCGGCCGGCGGACGATGCCATAGCCGCCGTTACCCTCGTAAAGCTGGTCGCCGGCGAAGAACAGCACGTCCGGATCCGTCCGTCGGAGGTTCCTGGCGACCGGGCCATACGGGTAGCCGCTGTCGTGCTGGCAGTTCAGGCCGGCGACCGTCACCGTTTCCGCCGCGTCGGGGCTCTTGCGGATCGTCCCTCCCCACGTATCCCGCCGGACCTCGCCGTCGGTGCCGGTCGTCTCGTAGACCACGCGATACGGAATGTCGCGGTCCGCATCCCAGTGGGGGACGCGGAAGAGGGCCGTCCGCGCCGCGGGGTCGATCTTCGCCCGCCGGATCCGCTTCCATTGTCCGTCCCGCCGGATCTGCAGCGCCACGGTGTCGTTGTCCTCCTCGCCGAGCGGGGGCATCTGCGCCGACATCTTCATGACATGGCCCTCCGCCGTGCCCGTGTCGGTGAGCGTGTGCATCGTCCAGAGGATGGGCCCGAAAGCGCGCTCGGGATACGCCTCGACCTTGGGGCCGCGAACCCGCCAGCGGCGGAACCAGAAACGCACGGGGGAGGCCTTTCGGGGGTTGTTGACGAGCGCGAGGTTCCCGACGAGGTCCGCCCTCTCGATGTTCTTCACCTGGATGTGTCCGAGCTTCTTCCCGCTCGTCGCGTGCTGGGCGACGAGGGTGAGGGTATAGCCCCGACCCACCGGCTCGCCCCGAAGCGTTAGCCGGACGGGCTGTTCGCCGATCTCCCCGCCCAGATCCTTGGTCTTCTCCCCGAGCCGCAGCCGCCCCGATGTGGCCACGGTGGCATCGAGGCCCTCGCCGTAAAAGACGGCCGCGCGGTATCCCGCGACCTCGCTGTCGATGCCGACCCGAAAGCCCGCGGCCCCGACAGGGTCGGCGGCGTCCCCCTTGAGCTCGAGGACCCCCTTCTCGATTTGGCCCTGGAACGGCGAGGGACCGTCGTAGGGTCCGACCTGCGTCTGGCCGTCCCGCCCGACCTCCAGGGGGTCGAGCGGCATCTTCGGCAGCGGACCGGGCATCTCCCCCGTGGCGACCTTCTTCCCATCCACCCGGAGGATCACCCCGCCGTTTGCCTTGAGGACCGCCTGGACGGTGCCGCTGTCCCGGTCGAGCGGCTCGGTGGCGACCGACGTTGGCTCCCCCTCGCGGCGCGTGGTGAAGGTCAGCTTGCCGTCATCCATCCACAGCGAAAATCCCACCGATGCTCCGCCCTGGGCGACGATCACGCCGGCGGGGGCGATCTCCGCGAGCGTTGCGGTCAGGGTCAGCGGCCGGCCCGCGATCCGAGGCGCCCGGGGGCGTCCGAGGGCCTCGCCCGCCTCGAGCTCGAACCGGCTCGCGGCTTGGCTCGCTTCCGGGAGAACCCCGAGGGTCACGGAGGTCTCGAAGGCCCCATGGGCCGTGGAAAGCGCCCGGGTCAGCAGGTGGACGTTCCGGTCCTGTCCTCCGTGGGTGCACTCCAACCGCCCGTCCCGCACCCGCCAGTTCTCCATCGGATTCGGCCAATAGGCCCGTCCCGGCCAGATGCGGTCATGGGTGGTCTCGAACCGGCTCTCGAAGCTCGCGGCGGAGGCCCGCTCCGGGCCGCTCCCGATCGCCGCGGCCACCGCGAGGAGGGTGGCGACCGCTGCCAGGTACAACTTCATGGGTTTCTTCGGGGCAATCATCAGAGCTCCTCAGAGTGGTCGGTCCCGCCGGACGGGGCGATCATTGGACCGCTTCGGCCCATCGGTCTCGATGCCGGGCGACACGCCCCGGATGGGCGCGGCCGGCAAAAGGGCGTTTGCGTGTTCACCAAAGGGGCGGCAACAACCCGCTCGCCGCGTCAGCGCGCCAAGCCGGGTCATAAGTAGGCGGAAAAGAATAAGTTGAGCCTATTCATCGGTGCCAAGGCGGAAGTCGCCTTCCGCCTTGGCACCGATGAGACGGCGAAGCCGATGATCGAGCAAGCGCAACGT
>CAZQQP010000374.1:0-2372 GCA_964595475.1 uncultured Planctomycetaceae bacterium
GAGCAAGCGCACCGTCCGCAAATGCCGGGAGCTGTGGCCGGCGGGGCATCGCAAACGGTTCGAGGCCCACGCCAAAGCAAGGAGCCTTCCCGCTCCTCGCTTTGGCGTATAGGCTCAACTTATTCTTTTCCGCCTCCTTGGAGCGGGACGCATCTCTTCGACGAGGCTGCTTCGATGGCTGGTGTTGTTCGCTGGGGGCTGGGCGTGTCGTTGCTCGTGGGTCCCGCGCTGGCCGAGCCACAGGAGTCTCTACCCGGTTCTCTCCTGCTCAACCCGTCCTTCGAGGCGGCCGCGGACACCTGGCGGGCCGCCGGGACGGGGACGCGCGTCGAGCGACGCGACGATCGGGCCCGAAGCGGCCGTCACGCGCTCTACGTGATCGACGAGGGGTCGGCGAAGGGACAGGCCCACAGCGAGCGCTTCCCCGTGGAGGCGGGCGAGACGTACGTCGTCCGAGCGTCCGTCCGTCCGGACCCGGCGTACGGCCCGGAGGGAGAAGGCGATGCGAAGCGCGGGGCCCGGCTCACCCTCGCGGTGCAGTTCTTCGACGAGGAGGGGGAATACCAAGCCACGAGAGAGCTCGGCCGGACGCGGGCCGCCCGCTGGACGCGCCTCGCCGGTCAGTTCACGGTCGCCGCCGAGCATCATCAGGCTCGCCTCCGCGTCCGCCCGTCCGCCCGCCGACGGAGCGTCCCCGGCGCCGCCTGGCTCGACGACGTGACGGTCCGGAGGCTGCGGAGGCCCGCGGAGCGCCTCGACGTCCGCCGCGAGGCGGTTCGTGAGGACCCGGCTCCGGCGGGCGAGCGGCCGCCGCTGTTCCAGCGGAGCTGGTTCCGTCACGAGCCGACGGTCGGCTTCGAGGAGCTAAACGGTTGGCGGCTGGTCCGCTTCGGCGAGGTCCAGGCGGACTTCTACCGCAGCCGGAAGTATCCGCTGACCGGCCGGCACATCGGCCGGCTGTCGTATCGTACGCCCGACGGGGTCGGCTGGGTGGAGCTCCGTCCGCCCGAGCCCATCCCGCTGCCCGAGTTCGACCACGCCCAGCTCTGGGTCTACGGCGACCGACACGCCGAGCCCTCGGTGGTTCTCCGCCTCCGCGACGCGGAAGGGAAGTCCCACAAGCTCAGCTTCGGCGCCATCGACTTTCCCTTCTGGGCGCCGGTCGACGAGCGGCTGAAGCGGAGCCTCCCGCGTCCCCTGACGCTCGCGGCCATCGAGATCCGCGGGCTCGGGGCGTCGAAGCAGAAGCGGAGCGAGCTGGGCCTGGACCGGCTCGCCTTCTACGTCCAGGACAAGAGCCCCATCGACCTGCAAATGCCCGACGACCCGCCGTTCCCCACGCGAGAGGAGACCATCCTCCCGACGACGGTCGGGTCCGTCACCAACGCGATCCGCCGCGACGGCGACGCGTGGCGCTTCGTCGCGGAGGGGCCGGAGCAGACGATCATCTACCGATACAAGCCGGACGACGGCTCGCTGAACGACCTGACGGCATCCATCGACGGGGGCGACGCGTTTCGCGTCGCGGAGGGCGGCGGGCCGACGCTCGCCGTAAAAACGGGACGCGCTCGCGTCCCGTCGGAGCGGGTGGACGCTCAGCTCCTCGGCGTCGACCGACGGGACGGCGCGGTTCGGGCGTCGTGGCGCTTCGTCACGGAGACCACCGAGGCGGAGCTCACCTACCGCTTCAAGGTGCGCGGCAAGTCGCTGATCGTGACGGCGACGTCCGAGGCGGGAAGCATCCTCCGCTTCCGTGCCGGGTCGCCGCGACGCGAGGACATCCACGGCCTCTTCGTCCCCTACCTCCACTACCGCCAGAACCCCGACAAGACGCATCCGTGCGTCCGCTACACGGAGAACGGGTCATTCATCTCGCACCTCTGGGACGTCTACAACTCCGACGCCACCAGACTTCGCGAGGAGGCGGCGACCTATGAGAGCGACACGGCGGGCGAGCGACACCCCCTCCGCGAGCGGCTGTTCATCACCTGCTCCGACCGCTTTCGCGAGGTGCTCCCCAACGTCCCCAACCCGCCCAGCCCCCACAAGCCGATCTCCGGCACGCACGTCTACGTCGGCATCGGCGGCGGGGGAAAGCACTTCGTCCGCTCCTTCCCCCGCCTCTGGGAGCGGTGCAAGCGCTACGGGATGGACAAGCTCATCATCAAGCACCACACGGGCCTCTTCAGCGAGCACTACGGGAAGGGAATCCAGCCGCCGGGCTTTACCACCACCGTCGCCCGGAACATCCCCGGCGGGAGGTCCACCGTGCTCGACTACTTCCGGAAGGTGAAGGAGCTCGGCTACAAGACCGCCTACACCTCGCTCCCCGCGATGCTCCACCCCATGAGCAAGGCGTGGGACGAGAAGTG
>CAZQQP010000374.1:2382-3599 GCA_964595475.1 uncultured Planctomycetaceae bacterium
TCTCCCTCGGCCCCGACGGCGAGTGGGTACGCGAGCACTACCAGGCGTATCAGCTCACCCCGCTGAAGTCGCTGGAGCTCGCCACGGAGTGGGCGCCCAAGCACGAGCGGCGCTTCGACCCCGATGTCCTCTATACGGACCAGCTCACCTCCCGCACCCCTTGGCTCACCGGGTGGGAGCGCATGGACTTCGACGCCCGCAAGCCGCACGCCGCCCAGCACAAGGCGACCCTCTACGCCTACGGCACGCTCGCGACGCGACAGCGGCGGACCATCGGCGGGCCCATCTACAGCGAGGGCGGCGCCCACTGGTTCTACGCGGGCCTGGTCGACGGCAACTACGCCAAGCTCCGCTGGGGCGGCGGTCCCCGTCACAAGGCGCCGTTCCTGGTCAACTTCGACCTCCGGAAGCTCCACCCGCTCTCCTTCGACCTCGGGATGGGCTTCCGCCAGGTCTACGGCCTCGGCGGGCCGGACCCGACGGGGAAGAAGACCGACCGCCTCCTCTGCGGGACCGTCGCCTTCGGCCACTACGGCCTGATCTACAAGGACGACTTGCCCGCGCCGAGCGACATCCTCGACGGCCGACCCATGGGGAAGAAGCGGCCGCTTCTCCTCAAGCTCTACTACATGACGCAGCAGCTCCAGACCCGCTACGCCCAGGTGCCTGTCTCGCGCATTCGCTACCACGACGGGCAGGAGCTGGTCAGCACGGAGGAGGCGCTCCTCCGCGGCGTGCAGCACCGCCGCCAGGTGCGTGTGGACTACGCCAACGGGCTGACCGTCTGGGCGAACGGCCACTCGGACCGCTCCTGGACCCTCTCCTTCGGCGACCGCACGCTCACGCTCCCGCCCGCCGGCTACGCGGCGCGTTCGGGCGAGCTTGTGGAGTACTCCGCCACGCGGGACGGCCACCGCGTGGACTTCGTCGACACGCCGCGATACCTCTACGCGGACGGACGCGGCCGCCGAACGGACTTCGGCCCGCTGACCACCAAAGGCATCGCCATCGTGAGGAAGGACCACGACAGTTCGGTCGAGGTGATCCCCGTCCAAGAGGAAGCGACCGTGACCGTGCGTCCTGAAGCGCTGGGCCTCTCATCGGCGTCCGCCTACGAGGTCCGGGCCCTGACCGCGGACCGCGCGCCGCTTTGGAGCCGACGCGTCCCGACGGAGTTCCAACGCCTGAAGTTAAAAAGACGTGGGCAGATCTTCTCC
>CAZQQP010000375.1:0-3592 GCA_964595475.1 uncultured Planctomycetaceae bacterium
AGCAGGCGATGCCGGGCTGTGTCCCGTCGGGACAGGCCGACGCCGACCCGCCGCGCCGCAGCAGCGTGAAGCCAGAAGCGCTTCTCACACACGTCCTAAGCCGAATCTTCTGGAAGCCATGGGACTCGAGCCCGTGATCCGGCCGAGCCCACGGTCAAGCGTCGCGGACGCCGCACCGGCGGCATCCGGCTGGGACTTGTCCGTGCCACCCGACGCCGTGAACCAACTCCGTGTCACCGCCGTCGTCTTGGCTTGGCTGGCACGGGCAAGGCCGTCCGCGGTCTTGCCCGTGGTGTGGCTCGTTTCGGGATGCGGCACACGCCTCTCGAGCGGACGACAGTCGGAAATGCTTGCCCGTGGCGAAGCGGCTCGCGCTGGTCGAGGTTCCTAAAAACGTGTGGGAGAAGCGATTCGTCGGCCCGAGCCCGTCGCGAGGTCGCGGCGGGCAAGGAGACCGAAGCAGGCGATGCCGGGCTGTGCATCGTCGAGACAGGCTGTCCCTCGCGTCCTCCGGATGTCCCGCTGGAGCGTGGGGTCGAGCGGCCGTCGGCTGCACGCGGGGCCAAGCGTCAACCGGGCTCCGCCGCTCGATCGACCGACCGGCCTCCAACCGACGCCACCACGACGTGGTCGCACTCCTCTCGGTGGAGCATCGAGTGGTGATACGCGATCGGGTGCACGCGGACGTCGGGGAATACCCGGCGGAGGCGGGTGAGAAACGCCTCCTCGACAGGCTCCGCGGACCACAGGACGAAGACGCCGCCGGGGTGGAGATGGTCGGTCAGGTCCGCCAGACCGGCCTCCGAATAGAAGCGGCCGTGGGCGGCATCGAGGCGGGACGACGGCGAGTGGTCGATGTCCACGAGGATGGCGTCGTAGCGGCCGGTGTCCCTCCGCCGGATGAGCTCGAAAAAGTCGTCGTGGACGAGGTGGCAGCGTGGGTCCGAGGTCAGCGCCTCCGCGGCGGGGACCAGGCCGCGGCGGTGCCAGTCGAGGACCGGCGCGAGCGTCTCCACCGCGTCGAGCCGGTGGACGCGGGCGTCGCGGAGGGCGGCGGACGCGGTGTGGCCGAGGCCGAGCCCGCCGACCAGGAGCGTGGCCGGTCGGTCGTCGAGGGCGGCGAGGGCACGGTCCGCCAGCGCCGTCTCGCTGTGGTCGACGGCGCTGGACATCAGGAAGGCACCGTCGAGGAGCACCTCGTAGACCCGTCCTCCGCCGAGCGAGGGCGATCGGCGGGCGCGAAGGAGGAGCTCACCCAGCGGTGTGGGCTGTCGGTCGATCTCCTCCAACGTCCGCCCCATCGCGGTCTCCTCCGGCTTCGAGCCGTGGCGTGGCGGGTCGACCGTCAGTTCGACTCCGCCCGCTTCCAGTAGTCCTTGTAGTAATAGGGATAGCCGCCCCACGGCGAGCGTCCGTGGGCACGCGGGTCGTCCGTTCGCTTCAGGTGCTTCGTGAGCTTCCGGCGGAGATCCTCGCGGACGTCCCGATACTCCGCGTCGTCCGCGAGGTTCTCCATCTCCTTCGGGTCGTCGCGGACGTCGTAGAGCTCGTGGGCGGGACGCTTGCGGAAGGCCCTCTCGAAGTACGGCTCGATCTCCGGGTCGTCGCGGTGCTCGATCATAAATTCCTTGGTCGGGCTGTCGTCCACGTCGCCGTAGAAGCCCTGGTGCGGGGAGTCGAAGTCGGGTGCACCCGCGGGCCAGCGGTTCGGGGCGTAGTTGCGGATGTAGTGGTAGCGACGGGTGCGGATGGACCGCATCGGGTACGTCGTCCCGTCGGGGCGGCACCAGGTGTGGCGCTCGAAGGCGGTGACCACGTAGGAGCGATGCTCCCCCGTCCACCCGGACGCGTCCGAGGAGAGCAGCGGACGGAGAGAGCGGCCCGTCATCTGGGCCGGGGCGTCCACGCCCGCGTAGGCGAGGATGGTCGGGGCCAGGTCCGTCAGGCTGACGAAGTCGCGGACGACGCGGCCGGCGGAGATCGACGGGGGATACCGGATCGCCAGCGGCACCCGTGTGCCCGAGTCGTAGAGGGTGGCCTTGGACCGCGGAAAGGGATTGCCGTGGTCGGAGGTGACGAGGACCAGCGTCTCCGAGAGCTCGCCCCGCTTCTCGAGGAGATTCAGCATGCGGCCGAGGTGATCGTC
Organism: uncultured Planctomycetaceae bacterium; assembly: GCA_964595475.1. Lineage (GTDB taxonomy): Bacteria > Planctomycetota > Phycisphaerae > Phycisphaerales > Zrk34 > CAZQQP01. The sequence continues at coordinate 2,147 of CAZQQP010000375.1, forward strand.
GAAGTGCTCGATCTCCGTGTAGTAGTCGAGGATGTCCCGGCGGGTGACCCGGACGTCCGGGAGGCCGCCCGGAAGACGGGCGTCGGAGAGCTCCTTCCCCTGCTCCAGCCCGCGGCCCGTCGGATGAGGGAGATGGGGCTCGTGGGCGCCGTACCAGAAGCAGAAGGGCTCGTCATCGGGACGGTCCTTCAGGAACTCGGCGAAGCTGGCCGCGTAACCGCCGGCGGAGTACGGCTCGCCGACCGGGTCCTTCTCTCGACCCCCCGCCGACAGCCGGCCCGGCCCCCACCCCTTTCCGGTGTACCCGACGAAGTAGCCCGCCTCCCGTGCGAGAAGACGGGGGTAGACGGGGAACTCGGCCGGGAGGGTACCGAAGAGAAGGCCGCCGGCCTCCAGGCGGTAGATCGCCTGGCCCGTCAGGACGGCGCTGCGGGAGGGTGTGCAAGACGGGGCGGCGGCATACGCGTGGGTGAACCGGACCCCCTCGCTCGCGACCCGGTCGAACGCCGGGGTGCTCACCCCGTCGTCGCCGTTGGCGCCGGTGTGGATGTAGGACTGGTCGTCCGAGATCGCGAACAGCACATTCGGCCGCTCCGCCTCCGCACGGGCCGCCGCGGGGGCGAGGAGCGGGACGACGACGGCGAAGCGCAGGAGGGGGCGAACGTCCTTCATCCATCGACTCCGGTGCATTGAGGTTGCTGGGATGGGCCGTCCGAACCGAGAAGCCACCCTACTCCCCGTCGGTCGAGCGACGCAACGGCCGCGTCGCCGGTTCCCGTCGGGGGACCGCGAGCGGGAGGGCGTCGTTTCCTTCGCGGCGGGGGGTTGCTCCGGAAGCCCGCCCGACGGTCGAGGCCACCGACTACGGCGTGCGGATCACCGGCGCGGGCCGGCAGGTCGCCACCGTCGCCGTGGATCCGAGTCGGGACGGCGGCCTCAGGTGGAGACGGCCCCCGGCGCGACGGGGCCCCGGCCGCTCAGGAGAAGAAAAAGCCGCACCCGTAGGACCTCCTACCCGCCGTAGGGGCCTCTACCCACCAGATCGCCAGCCATGCCAGGCCGAGGGGAATGAGCCACCCGCCGGCGACCGGGACGGACCATCGGTGGTCGATGTTCGGCCGGAGTGTCACGTACAGCAGGCCCGCGATCAGCGCGATCCAGAGAACGGGGACGAGCCACGACGCGAGGCGGTCGCGGCCTTTCATCGCCGTGGTGGCGACACCGACGAGCGACGCGGCCACCGCGCCGTGCAGGAGCCAGTGGTCCGTGGCCATCGGTGCCCAGCCCGGCCATCCGAAGCGGGCGAGGTGGCCCGCGACGTACGCCGCCGCCAGCGCCACGCCGGCCGCGCACCGCCGGAGGCGGCCGCCGAGCAGCGCCGTGACGACGGCCGCCACGACCGCCGGGCACACGACCACGAGAAGGAGCTGCTCCGTCGTGATCATT
>CAZQQP010000376.1:0-1895 GCA_964595475.1 uncultured Planctomycetaceae bacterium
GGCAGGCAGGAAGTCCGCGTAGACGGGATAGCGCGACGCGAGCCGCCGCCGGGCGCGGTGGAGGACCCATCGTCCCCACGCCCGGACCTGCCAGGCGAGGTCGGCCTCGACGTCCGGGCGGTCGTCCGTGAAGGCCATCAGGGCCTGGCCGTGGGCCTCCTCCTTCCCCCGGCCGCTCGACGCCGTCCAGGCGGCCTTCCTCGCCTCCGCCTCGCCGTAGCGCTTGGCCTTCTGGAGGAACTCGGTCAGGAAGTCCTCGTCGTCGAGGGCGAAGTGGGGAAGCGGGCGGGTCTCGCCCGCGAGGCGCTGCGGATACTCCAGCGTGCACTTGAGGACGAACCAGGCGACCGGGTTGATCTCCACCGCCGTCGCCTCGCAGCCGAGACGCATCGCCTCCAGCGGAATGGCGCCGCCGCCGGCGAACGGGTCGAGGACCTTGGGCGGCCGCCCGCCGTGGGCGTCGCGGATCATCTTCCGCAGCTCGTCGAGCACCTCCCTGTTCTCCCGCTCCCGCCCCCAGTGGAGCACGCCACCCTGCGTCGCTTCCCTCATCCGCTCGCTCACCCCCTCCCCGCTTCGCCGCCGCTCCACGCGTTGAACCACCCGCCCACCGATCCTCTCGCACAGTCGCCGCCGGGCGTCGGCGTCGCCCGGGTCCGGGAGAAGCGCCGCGAGGACGGCCGCCCGACAGGCGGCGAGTGGCCGCCGCGCCGGCCAGATGTGGAGCGTGGAGATGTGGCCGTGGCGGACGTTCTTCTCGTGAACGGAGTCGAGCGACGCTTGCTTCAGCGGGAACGCGTGCTCGATGAGACGGGGGAAGTCGCCCGAAGCCTCACTCATCGATCCCTCCCGTCCCCGACATCACCGACGGGCTCGAAGGTTCCGCCGGCCGGCGCACATGTGTCAAGGCTTCCTCGCCGACCCGGCTTTTCCACCTCGCCGACCCGTTGCATACCGCCGGACCGGGGTTCCGGATCGCCTCCAGCGAAAGGCGCCCAAGATGCAGCGGAGTGCTGACCGATCCCGAACGAAAACGTGTGAGCATGAATGGGTTCCCCTTCGACTCCGTCATGCTTGACTCGTCGCCACGAAAGCGGCGAAGTCGGACCCACCCGTGCTTTCCACCGCTCGAGCGTTGCGGCCGAGACACCCCTTCCGCGAACGAGCCGCCCACGGCGACGCACGGTCGCCCCGGCGAGCCGGGGAGGATAAAGAGCCGGGGGCATCGCCCTGCGGCATCCTGGCGACGAGTCTGACATCGGCAGCAGAGGTGTCAAGGCAGCCGCCCGAAGCGCTTTACGCGGCGTGCTCTGACGCGACCCCCGGCCCGCACCCGACTTTCGGCCGTCGCCGCTCCGGACTGATGCGAGCCGGAGCGTTGGCGACGGCCCGCTTCGCTCACCCCGCGTCGGATGGCGAGGCTTTACGACCGCCGCTCGGCACCTGCCGACCCCGCAGAAACGATCATGATCGGGCGCAGAGGTGGTCCCACCCGGTCCCGAGCCGGCGGGCGGTGTGAAGACGGCGTAGCTGATTCAACGCCCCGGGGCGAGCCTGTGGCCGATCCTCAACGGCGCCGGACTGATACGAGGCCGAGCCCCTCGACGGGGTCGAAAAGAGCTCTCCGCGACCGGCTGCGGATGGCGGCCCCGCTCGCGGTGGGGCGAGCCCAGCGGGGAGGCGGAGAGACGACGGAGCACTGGCACTCGTATACGGTCCGAGGAACGCAGGTTGTCGCGCTGGTGTGCTTCGGCTGGCACCTCGGAGGATGACAACATGGCCAATCAGACAGTCCAACTGGGACGGCTCGAGCAGGTCGACCCCCGGACCGTGTGGACGGACGAGGCGGGGGAGTTCACGCCGTGGCTCGCTTCCGGCGAGAACCTCAACCTCCT
>CAZQQP010000376.1:1905-3592 GCA_964595475.1 uncultured Planctomycetaceae bacterium
CATCGGCCTCGAGCTGGAGCTAGAAGCGCAGGAGAAGGAGGTGGGGCCCTTCCGTGCCGACATCCTCTGCCGGGACACCGCGACCGGTCACTGGGTCCTCATCGAGAACCAGCTCGAACGGACCGACCACGTCCACCTCGGCCAGCTGCTCACATACGCGGCCGGCCTCCGGGCCGTGACCATCATCTGGGTCGCGGACCGGTTCAAGGAGGAGCACCGGGCCGCCCTCGACTGGCTGAACGAGATCACGGGCGAGGGGTTCAACTTCTTCGGCGTGGAGGTTGAGCTCTGGCGGATCGGCGACTCACCGGTCGCCCCGAAGTTCAATGTCGTCTCCAAGCCAAACGACTGGTCCCGGACCGTCGCCCGAGAGGCGGCGAGGGCCGGCCAGGCGGAGCTGAGCGAAGCCAGGCAGCTCCAGCTCGACTTCTGGGCCGCCTTCCGGGAGTACGTGGAACGGCACGGCGCCCGGTTCAAGCCGACCAAGCCCCTCCCGCAGCAGTGGATGGCAATGGCACTGGGCCGGACGGGGTTCCACCTCTCCGCCGTCGCGTCATTCTTAGATACCACCACGAGCTCGTTCAGCGGCCACGAGCTTCGGGCGGAGGTGGTGGTGGACAATCCCGCCGGCGCCCCGTATGTCGCCCAGCTCGAGGGCCAGAAGGCCGAGATCGAGCGGGAGCTCGGCGAGCCCCTCACCTGGCACAACCCCGAGGACACAAGGCAGTCCCGCATCTATCTCCGTCGGTCGGCCGACCTGAACGACCGGGACAACTGGCCCGACCTCCACGAGTGGCTCCGGGAGAAGCTGGATGGCCTCCACCGGGTCTTCGGGCCGCGGGTGAAGCAATTGCGCTCGGGCGAGCAGGGCGGGGCTCCTGAGGCGCCCGGCGAGCGTTCAGCTGGATCAGACCGGAGTCTTTAAGCGAACAATCAGCGGCAGCTCCGCGGTAGGGCGGGAATCTGACATGGACGCAGGAGGCTCGTCTTGCGGCGGATATGGTCGCCGGGTTTCGGGCCCTCGGCACGGGTTCCCGCGCGGCTTAGCACGGTGGGTCGTGCAGACGCCGCCTACGATGCTATACAGCGACCGATCGTTTGCGCCCCTCTCGTCCAATCGGGCCTTGGTCCGGCATCCACCGTGACGCCAGGTCAGAGGCGTGTGTGCTTGCTTGACGGCGAGCGTTATTGCGCGAGGCGCTCGCGGATTTCGTCGCAGAGGGCTCGGTAGACGCGGGCGAACTGCGTCGTGTACTTCCCGTTGAAGGATTTGGGGCCCGATTCCGTCGCGTCGGTCGCTGAGGCGATGGCCGTCGCGTTCGGGATCACCGTCCGGAACGGGACCGGCAAATCTGGATACTGACCGTTCGCGGCCCCTTCGACGATCGAGCGGTGGACCTGATTCTGCTTCCGGTACAGCGACCAGAGGACGCCCAGGGGCTGCTTCTTCACGCCCAGCCTTCGAAGCCGGTCGAGAAGCGACCGGCAGCCGCGGACCGACAGGCGGTCCGGAACGGTCGGGACCACGTAGGCGTCGGCGACGGGAAGGAGCGTCCGGACCTGCAACGCGATGCTCGGCGGACAGTCGATGATCGTGTAGTCGTAGTGCCTTTCCAGCCATCGCCGAAGCAGCGCTCGCCGGCGGGCGAAGACCTTCAGGAAGTCGTCGTTCGACCGGAAGCCGTGC
>CAZQQP010000377.1:0-3573 GCA_964595475.1 uncultured Planctomycetaceae bacterium
CTAACCGTGTTACGGCTCCGCAAACGAACGACGTGTCGAACAGCGTGATGCGGGCCGAGGGCCAATTCGCCAGACGACGGTAAAGATGGCGCCGCGGATCATCGGGTGTGCGTCCGGCGAAGCTACGTAGAGACGACGACTATAAAGTGTCTCGCTGCACTCCTCAGCTGTCGCTGCCCGACGAAAAGCTCGGTTACATCTCGACAGTTTCCCGATGGATTGCCCGGGGATCCAGGCTGTTCAGCCCGAGGTCGTGGTCGGAAGGCGCACACGTCGAAGGACGGCCTGCGGCGCTGGCGACGGCAACGGAGCGGACGGCCATCAGAGAACCAAGACACAACAGAGACAGATCGACGACGCCTCACGCCGGGTGGAAGAGCTCTGGGGGCTGGCCCGGTGATCCGAAGCCGCCGAGAGCTGTATATTGGTTGACCTCTTTTTGGGGACGCTATATCTTGTGGGTGCCGTCGGTTCGCCCGCCCCGCCGGGGCGGGCGAGGCAAGAGGGAACCCGGTGAGAGTCCGGGACTGCCCCGCAGCGGTGAGCGGGAACGAAAGCCGCCAGAAGCACTGTCCCGATGGGATGGGAAGCGGCGGCGAGTAGGTGTCGGCGAGCCCAGCCGGCCGGCGTGCCCGCGAGTCCGAAGACCTGCCGACGGCCCGCTCGAGCGGTTCGAGCGGTCGGCGACCCGGGCCTTCGCGGGTGAGGCCGGGTGGCAAGCGCGGTTGTCTGCTGCGCAACCCCCCTTCTTCCTCTTCCCGCAGGTCCATGGTGGCTCGAGGGAGCACCGGTCGCAGCCCGTGCGGCGCTGTGGGTTCGGCGCCGCAACCGGTCTGAGCGCCGTCCTCGTGTGCCACCTTTTCGCCAGTGAGCCACGGCCGATCGTCGGTCCGTGCCCGCTGTGGTCATGCGCTTTGCAGGGAGGTCCCCATGTCGGTTCAGTCCGCTCTGACGGGCATTCGGAAGCGTGACGGCCGCGTCGTCGGGTTCGAGCGGAAGCGGATCGAGGACGCGATCGCTTCCGCCTTTCACGCGGAGCTCGGTGTGCAGCCGGAGAGCGACCTCGACCCGTCGATGGCCGGCGAGGTGAGCTCCGTGACCGATGCGGTGGTCCGGGAGCTGACCTACCGCGCCCAGGGCGACGGACCCGTCGCGGTGGAGCAGGTCCAGGACGTGGTGGAGACCGAGCTCATGCGGGCCGGCCATTACAGCGTGGCGCGCCGGTACATCCTCTACCGCGACCAGCGGGCGCGGGCCCGCGCGCTGCGGGGCGCCGCGGACGACCCGTCCCCTCGCACGCTGCCCCGGATGACCCTGCCCGACGGAACCCGCGAGCGCGTCGACCCCCACGTGATCAAGCGGACCATCTTCGAGGCGTGCTCGGGCCTCTCGGAAACGGTTCCCGAGGACCTTCTCGAGGAGGTCTTCGCTTCGCTCTACGAGGGAATCGGCTCCGATGAGATCGACCGAGCGATGATCCTCGCGGCACGCGGCCGGATCGAGCGCGAACCGGCCTACGACCGGGTCGCGGCCCGGCTCCTCCTCAGGCGGGTCGACCGCGAGGTGCTCGGGGAGATCCCCGACGATCGGCAAGCCGCCTGTCGGGATCGCTTCGCGGATCTCCTCCGTCGCGGCGTCGATGCGGGCGTGGTGGACCCGCGGCTGCTCGATTTCGACCTCAACCGCCTCGCGGCCGCGCTGGATCCGACCCGCGACGCGGCCTTCCGCTACCTCGGCCTCCAGACCCTCTACGACCGCTACCTCCTCCACATCGACGGCGGGCGGATCGAGACGCCCCAGACACTGTGGATGCGGGTCGCCATGGGCCTCGCGGTGAACGAGGGCGAGGCCAAGGAAGACCGCGCCATCGCGTTCTACGAGCTTCTATCGACCTTTCGCTTCGTCTCCGCGACCCCGACGCTGTTCAACAGCGGAACGACGCATCCGCAGCTCAGCTCCTGCTATCTCAGCACGGCCCAAGACGACCTCCACGACATCTTCAAGCGCATCGCGGACAACGCCGCCCTCTCCAAATGGGCGGGCGGCCTCGGCAACGACTGGACGCCGATCCGGGCGACCGGCGCGAAGATCGGTGGGACACAGGGGACGAGCCAGGGGGTCATCCCGTTCCTCAAGGTCGTCAACGACACCGCGTTGGCCGTGAACCAGGGTGGCAAGCGCAAGGGCGCCGTCTGCGCCTATCTCGAGCCGTGGCATCTGGACTTCGAGGAGTTCTGCGAGCTCCGGAAGAACACGGGCGACGACCGGCGGCGGACCCACGACATGCACACCGCCGCGTGGATCCCGGATCTGTTCATGAAGCGGGTCCGGGACGGCGGCCACTGGACGCTGTTCAGCCCCGACGAGACGCCCGACCTCCACGAGCTCTACGGCGAGGCGTTCGAGAAGCGATATGCCGAGTACGAAGCCATGGCCGACGCCGGGAAGCTCCGCAGACACCGGCGGGTCGACGCCATGGAGCTGTGGAAGAAGCTCCTGTCGATGCTCTTCGAGACGGGCCACCCCTGGGTGACCTTCAAGGACGCCGCCAATGTCCGGAGCCCCCAGGACCACCAGGGCGTGGTCCACAGCTCCAACCTCTGCACGGAGATCCTCCTGAACACGAGCGCCGAAGAGACCGCCGTCTGCAACCTCGGGTCAGTCAACCTCGCCGCCCACGTGACCGCCGACGGAATCGACGAGGCGACGCTCGCCCGCACAGTCCGGACCGCCGTCCGGATGCTCGACAATGTCATCGACATCAACTTCTACCCCATCCCGGAGGCGGAGCGGAGCAACCGCCACCATCGGCCGATCGGCCTGGGCATGATGGGGTTCCAGGACGCGCTGTATCGCCAGCGAATTTCCTACGCGAGCGACGCCGCGGTGGGGTTCTCGGACCGGGTGACGGAGGCGCTCAGCTACCACGCGATCCTCGCGTCCAGCGAGCTCGCCGCCGAGCGGGGGCCGTACCCGACCTACCGCGGGTCGAAGTGGGACCGGGGCCTCCTGCCCCTCGACACGATCGAGACGCTCGCCCGCGAGCGGGGTGGCGACGTGGAGGTCGACCCCTCCCGCACCAAGGACTGGGCCGCCGTCCGGGACCACGTCGCCCGCCACGGCATGCGGAACAGCAACGTCATGGCCATCGCGCCGACCGCGACGATCGCGAACATCGCTGGGACGTCGCAGTCGATCGAGCCCGCGTACAGCAACCTCTACGTCAAGTCGAACCTCTCCGGCGAGTTCACCATCGTGAACCCCGACCTCGTCGCGGACCTCAAGGCCCGGGAGCTCTGGGACGACCGGATGGTGGAGGACCTCAAGCACTTCGACGGCTCCGTCCAACCGATCGACCGGATCCCGGACGACCTGAAGGCGCTGTACCGGACCGCCTTCGAGATCGAGCCGTGGTGGCTGATCGAGTGCGCCGCCCGCCGGCAGAAGTGGCTGGACATGGGCCAGTCGCTCAACATGTACCTCGACCGACCGCTCGGCCGCCTCCTCCATGAGATGTACTTCCACGCGTGGCGGAAGGGTCTGAAAACCACCTACTACCTCCGCTCCCTCGGC
>CAZQQP010000378.1:0-3558 GCA_964595475.1 uncultured Planctomycetaceae bacterium
CCGTGCCCGGCGGCACCTCGAAGGCGACGTCGGCGAGCACGGTCAGGCCGCCGAAGCTGTGGCCGAGGTCGTCGACCCGGACAACGGGTTCGCCCGTCGAGTCAGTGGCCTCGGTCTCGGCTTCGGCGTTCGCGTCGGCCTCGGCCTCCGCGCTGGTGTCCGCGGTCATGAACCCCCCTCCGGTGTCGTCTCGCGGGCACGAGCGAGTACCTCGGGCCGGGCCGGACGCTTCAGCGGGGCCGGGTCCACCAGGCCCCTGGGACGCATTCCCGGAACCGACTGCTGGAACTGGCGGAGCGCGATCACGGCCGGGGACCGGGTCAGGGCGGCGGGGCCACCGGCGTCCTGGGCCGCTGCGTCAAGCGGCGAGGCCGGGCGGTACGGCCGGTCGACGACGCCGTCCCCGTCGCGGTCGACGCCGGGGACCGGGCCCCAGTAGTTGCCCCGGCCATCGCGAGCCCAGACCCGCAGCGGCCCACGCCCGAGGGCGACCGCTCGTTCGTTGCCTACGACGTCGTTGTCGACGACGTTGTTCGTCGGCAGGAGGGTGTCGCTCCGGACGCCGATAGCGTTGCCCACGACGGTATTTCCGGTCACGACCGACCGATCGGTGCCGATGGAGAGGCCGATCCGGTTGTCGACGACCACGTTTCGCGCGACGTAGGTGGTGCTCCCGACGGTCAGGACGCCGGCGTCCGAGCGCCGGACGTCGTTGCCGACGACGAGGTTGCCACTCGGGCGCGTCATCAGGACCACGCCAGTCGAGGTCTCCCGCGCTGTGTTGTTGCGGAACAGGGCCTCGCTCGTGTACATCTCGTGGACGCCGTACCGCATTCCCCGCAGGTCGTTGTCGCGGACCACCAGGCCGTCCGCGTAGTGGGTATAGACGCCATCGCGGCCGCCGCGGACCGTGGTGTTCTGGACGACGACCCGGGACGCCATCGGGAGCACGCCCATCGCCCCGTCGGACGCGCGGTCGCTGCCGCGGACGGTGACGTCCGTGACGACGGCGTGTTTGCTCTCGAACAGCACGACGCCGTTGGCCGGCGTCGAGAGGCCCACGTTCCGGACGAGCGAGCGGTCGGCTCCGTCCAGCCGGATGCCCGCGTCACCACGGCCGTAGACGAGGCGGACCCGCTGGTCCCAGGCGCCGTCGCCGTCCCCGTCTTCGACGGTGGGCTCGCCGAAGTTCTCCGACCCGATGCCCGCAATCCGGAGGTCGGTGACGGCGCTCCGGTCAGCGCGCAGCGTCAGCACCGTCCCGTTCCCGTCACCCTGCAGGCGGGTCGCGTTGCCCGCGCCGGCGATGGTGAGGGGCTTGTCCACGGTCAGGTTCGCCGCGTAGGTCCCGGTCGGAACCCGGACGGTGGTGTTCGGCGGTGCCTGTGCCACGGCGGCGGCGAGCGTCGGCGCGTCCCGCCCCACGACGACCGACACGGGCCGCTCTGTCAGCGACGTCCGCGCGGCCACCGTGGCGTTCGCCCACGCCCGCTGGTCGGCGACGGCCTCGAACATCGCCGCCTCCGGGTCGGGATCGGTCGGCCGGGCGGTCGTCTGCAGGGTCGGCCAGTCGACGACACGTCCCCCCGCCCGGTCAGCGAAGGCGCTGGCGGCCTGCCGGTCGGAGAACGCCAGGACGGCGGCCCCACCGGGTTGGCGGGCCCGGCTCTCGACGACGAAGTGGGCCTCGCTGGCCCGCGTCCAGTCCCGCGCGATGCTCGATTCGAGGACGACGCGGTCCTCGCTCGTCAGCCGCGGGTCCGTCCCGGCGTAGTCGGTCACGTAGACGGCGAGGGGCCGGCCGAAGGAGGCCACGTGGCCGTCCTCGCTCAGCGCGTCGACCAGCGCCGCCATTCCGTAGTAGCCCAGCACGTAGCGGTACTGGCTGTAGAAGACTTCCGCCCGGGGGATCTCGTGGCCGGCGGCGCGGGCCTGTCGCACGTCCACGCCGGTCAGGCCGGTCCGGAGGGTGTCCTCGAACGCCACCGGATCGAGGGTCCGCTCGCCGCCGGGTTCGAGCGTCACCGCTCCGACGGGCACGACGAGCGCGACGGCGAGCACCACGAGCACGACGCGAACGTCGAGCAGGGCGATGCGCGGCGCCATCACATGCCGAGCTGCGCAATCATCTCCGGGGTCACGTCCTCGCGCCGGGCCAGTGACCCGCCGTGGTCGGCCTGGAACGACTCCGCGTCGTCGCGGTTCGAGAAGCCGATGAGGTCCCGCCCCATGGCGCCTTTGACCTCGCTGCCGACGACGAACGTGACCGCGTCGGCGTCGACGAAAGCCTCGGCCGCGGGGTGTGTCGAGATGAGCGTGTTCCCGCTCTCGGTCGACAGCGAGTAGTCGACCGCGGAGTAATCTGTCACGTAGAAGGCGGCGGCCTCCCACCCCCGGTCGACGCGGTCGAAGTGGTAGCGAAACGCCTCCCAGGTCGAGCAGAATCGGGCGGGGTTGTCGTGACCGGACGGCTGGTGCTCGGCGTAGAAGATCTCCGCACTCGGCCCGGGGTGGGCGGGGATGACCATCCCACAGACGTCACACTGGTCCTCGTCGGTGAGCGTGACGGCCGCGGGCGGCGCCTCGCCCCCGTCGGCACAGCCAGCGAGGGCGACGGCGAGGCCGCCGGACGCGACCAGCAGGTGCCGGCGGGTGAGTGCGTGGCCGGCGTGGTGCTGGCACCGCGAGGTCGCCCGGATGGGCGAGCGCCACGCCACGCTGGTGTGGCCTCGCGTCGAGTGGGAACCACCGGTGTGGGGGTGCATACTGAAGATAGCCACGTCCGGCGGTTAAAAGGCCGGAGGAGTCCTGATTCCCGGGGTTCGCCGGTACGCTTTTGACAATCAGGTGTTTCGTTCCTCGGCCAGACAGTCCTCGATCGGCCCGAGCACCTCGTCGACCACGCTGTAGGGGTCGGTCTCGCGCTCCAGGACGCGGTCGACGTACTGGTCCATACCACCCTGGTGTGCCAGTTCAGCTGCGATCAAGTCGTTGGCGTCCTCACGGAGGAGGGTCCGGATCTCGGCGGCGTACCGGTTGCGGGCCTTCTGCGTGAGTTCGCCGGTGTCCGCCAGGTGGTCGCGGTGGTCCTCGAGCACGTCGACGAGTTCGGCGATGCCCTCGGCGTCGGTGGCCACGGTCTCGACGACCGGCGGGGACCAGCGCTCGTCCTCGTCCGGGCCGGCGGGCCGCTGGAGTTCGGTCACCAGGTCGCCGCCGTGGTGGCCCCCGGAGACCTCGATCTCCCCGTCGCGGTACTGGAGCATCTCGCGCAACTCCTGGACGGTGCGGTCGGCGCCGGCGAGGTCGGCCTTGTTGACGACGAAGAGGTCGCCGATCTCGAGGATGCCCGCCTTGTTCTGGCCCGCGCCGACGGTCTCGATGATGACCTTGTCCTTGCCGAAGGCGTCGAGCGCCTTCACCGCGTCCGTGGTCGCCGCCGAGAGCCCGCCCAGCGAGCCTCGCGCGGACATCGAGCGGAAGAACACGTCCATGTCCCCGATGTTCGAGGCCATCCGGATGCGGTCGCCGAGCACGGCCCCGCCGGTGAACGGCGAC
>CAZQQP010000379.1:0-3539 GCA_964595475.1 uncultured Planctomycetaceae bacterium
CGGCGTGGCGACGGACCGCTGTCGCGCACTTCCGTTATCCTGCGGCGATGGGGGAACGGGCCTCGCGGAGCTGGACGAAAGGAGCATGCCCGATGTGGGACGAAGCGGTTAGGCGGCGGGGTCTCGCGGTGGCGTCAGCGATCGTGGGGGCGGTGGTTCCCGGTAGCCTCGCGGCGGAAAAGCCCGTCGAGATCGGCGACCGTCGGCAGGTCTTCATCGACGGGCGGTATCTCGCGAAGAAGCAGGGCGTGCGGATCGTGGTGTGTCCGCCGAGGAAGACCGGCGAGAAGTGTCTGAGCTCGGCGTCGCGCCACGACGGCGGGTGGCTGCGCGGCTACGGCAACGTGATGGAGGTGGACGGGACGTTCAAGGGCTACGACGCGCTGAGCAAGGACGGGGCCCACTTCCGGCGGATGGAGCGGGGCACGCCGCCGGAGCCCGACGACATCGTGGGCTATCGCAACGGGATGGCCGTGGTCTTCCGCGATCCGAGCGCGCCGGCCGAGGCGCGGTACAAGCTGGCGAACCCGAAGGCGGGGTGGGTGAAGGCGTCCGCGGACGGGACGGATTGGCGGACCGTGGCCCGCGACATGTTCCCGCCGGAGGCACGGTATCCGCGGGGGATGGACAGCCAGAACGTGATCTTCTTCGACCGACGGCTGGGCAAGTACGTCGCCTATGTGCGGGTGAACAAGACGTATCCCGCCCCGCCGGAGCGACGGGACTACTTCGCGAAGCTGAGCAAGCGGATCACGGGGGAGGCGGGCTCCTACCCGCTGCGGACGGTGGGGCGGTCGGTCAGCGAGGACCTCTCGAGCTTTCCCATGCCGAAGGTGGTCTTCGAGCCCGACAAGCAAGATCCCCGCTACGGCGGCGTGGGTGTGCTGGATTTCTACATGCCCAACGTCATCCCGTATCGCCGGGCGCAGGACGCCTACTTCCTGTTCACCCCGCGCTACCTCCATTACGAGAGTTGGTACCTCTCGGAGGACCTGTCCGGCTATCCGCGGAGCGGGGCGGACACGCTGAACACGGGTCCCGAGGACATCGGGTTCGCGGCGAGCCGAAACGGGGTCGACTGGCGTCGGTATGCCCGGAGGCCGTGGATTCCGCTCGGCATGGAGGGGCGCTTCGACTCCAAGAACATGTATCCGGCGCGGGGCCTCGTGGTCCGCGACCAGGAGATCTGGATGTACTACACGGGCTATGACACGCTCCACGGAAACAAGGATCGCTCCGCCCGCCGGCCGACGATCAGCCGCGTGGTCCTGCGGAAGGACGGGTTCACCGCGGTCGAGGCGGACTACGACGGTGGGTCGTTCACCACGCCGCCGCTGCGCTTCGACGGCGCGGCGCTGCACCTCAACGTGAACACGTCGGCGCCGGGCACGCTGCGGGTGGCGATCCAGGACGCGTCGGGCGAGCCGCTCCCCGGCTACACGATGGACGACTGCGATCGGGTCCACACGGCGAACACCGTCGACCGCGTGGTCACCTGGAACGGAGAGGCGGACGTGAGCGACCTCGCGGACCGGCCCGTGCGGCTCCGGTTCGAGCTGAACCATGGCGTCAAGCTGTACACCTTCCGCTTCGGGGCGGCCCAGCCATAGTGGAGAGGCGAGCCGGCGTGCACGTGTCTCCACGCCGCTCCGCATGGCTCCGCGGCTTGGCGGGTTCCGGCCATCCGTGGACGATGGAGTGTGCTCTCCGTGAAACCGGCCCGAGCGGGCGGGCCGGGGAGCGATGAGGAGAACCTGCGTGCCCTGTGGGAGGAGCGAACCATGTCCAGCAGACGCGAGTTTCTCGGTGAGGCGGGCGGCGTGGTCGCCGGCACCGTGGCGGCGGGTGTGCTTCCGAGCGCCTCGGCGCGGGCCGGCGCGTCGTCGTCTCGCGACGCGGTCCGCTGCGGCCTCGTCGGCGTGGGCGGGCGGGGAAGCGGGCTGCTGAACCGACTCGCGGGCCATCCGCAAGCGGTGGCGACGGCGGTCTGCGACGTCGACGCGAGAAACCGTCGACGGGCGGCGAAGGCGGCTGCGGACAAGCAGAAGAAAGCACCGAAGCAGGCCGACGACTTCCGCCGCCTCCTCGACGACGACTCCGTCGACGCGCTGTTCATCGCCACGCCCCACCACTGGCACGCCCCCATCGCCCTTCGGGCGCTGGAGGCCGGCAAGCACGTCTACGTGGAGAAGCCCGCCTCGCACGTCTTCGAGGAGGGCCGCCTCCTGATCGACGCCGCGGAGCGCCACGGGCGTGTCCTCCAGCACGGCACGCAGATGCGGTCGAGCGAGGTAACGGCCGCCGCCGGCAAGGTGCTCGCCGACGGCATGCTCGGCGAGATCCAGATGGCCCGCGGCTGGAGCGTGGAGCCGCGAAACCACCCGGAGCCGGTCCCGGACCGAAAGCCGCCGGACCCCCTGGACTGGAACATGTGGCTCGGCCCGGCGCCGAAGCGGGCGTACAACCCGCTCCGGCACAAGCGTTGGCGGTGGTTCCGCGACTACGGCAACGGGGAGATCGGCGACGACGGCGTCCACGACCTCGACATGAGCCGCTGGGGGCTCGGGGCAACGGACCATCCGGTCCGGATCACCGCGACCGGCGCCCGCATCGACGTGGAGGGGAAGACGGAGTATCCGACGCACCTGACCGTCTCGTATCAGTACGCCGACGGCCGGGAGCTGCTCTACGAGTTCTACGGGACCGAGGGCTACATGATCTTCTCGCGTCGCGGCTATTTTCAGACCTACCTCGGCGCGGAGGAGAAGAAAGGGCCGGGCATGGAGGGGGGCACCGGCACGGGGAGGCACGTGGACAACTTCCTCGAGGCCATCCGGAACGGGGAAAAAACGAACGCGGGACCGGAGGTCGCCCACCTCAGCGCCGGGCTGGTCCACCTCGGCGAGATCGCGTATCGGACCGGCCGGGCGCTCCGCTTCGACGCGGAGAAGGAGACGTTCCCCGACGACGCGGAAGCTGCCGAGATGCTAAGCAAAGCGTACCGCGACCCCTGGGCCCCGCCGGGACTGAGCGACGGCTGACGACGGGACTCACGAGACCGTGCGACGAATGGGCCATCAAGCACGGTCCCATTCCGGTCGACCGTCGCAGACGAGCACCCGCTCGCCTCCGGAGCGCACAGCACCGGCGGAGCCCGGCGCGGAAGTGGCCGTTTCGCCATCGACGGTCGTCGGATCTCACGCAGCCGAGCCCCTCCGGGATCCTTCTGCATCCGGCTTGGACGGACTCCCTGACATCGGTCTGTTTCCGGGGACCTCCCGTCTTCTTGCGACGGAATCCCCTTCGCGGCGGCCGTCTGTTGTCATTTCGGTTGCGAGCCGGCCAACGGAACTTGAATCATTCGGGCGTAACTCGCCTTCCGCGGACATCTGCTCGGGCGACGTCGGCTGTTTCGAATCGCCGATGGGAGGGCGAGGCTCCGGCCGAGCCCCTCTGACGGCCCAGTAGGTGGGGCCATTCGGCGCATTGGACAAGCGCCGAGGGAAGGGCTCCGGCCGGGTCGACCTTCGGGGCCCTGG
>CAZQQP010000380.1:0-3538 GCA_964595475.1 uncultured Planctomycetaceae bacterium
ACTACGACACAGCACACGTCATTCGCTTGTGGACCCGGGGGTTACCCTGCGAGCTGTGCGGCTCAGTATAGGCGAACGGGCGCTGATTGCGAGATACGGACACTGTCGCCCGACGCGAGACCCGGCGTGACCGGCCCACCTCTCGCAGAAGAACACGGGGACCCCCGTCGTCGAAGGAGTGGCGAGGAGCATGCCCCCGTCAGCCGAGCCCCCCGAAGTGCCACCCGTCGCGATAGGTGCGGCGGAGGTGGCGGTTGGCGATCGGTACGTTCGGGATCGAGAGGTCGTCCGCATTCCACTGGAGGGTTCGCCCGGGGACGCGTACCGCGACCGTGCCGAGGAGGACGGCCTCGGCGAGCGGGGCGGAGTAGCGGAACGGCGCCGACGGCTCGTCGCGGCCGCGGACCGCGTCGATGAACTGGACCATGTGGTTGGTCCCCTCCTCCGAGGGCCAGTCCGCGTCGCGGAACTTCTCCCGGGGAAGGAGCTGCGGACCGCCGACGTGGGGCAGGAGCATGGCGCCGCGGTCGCCGATGTAGAGTCCCCCTTCCTGCGGGAAGTCCTGTCCCCCCAGCAACTGCTTGGCCTCCTCCGGCGGATACCTCCCGCCGTCGGACCAGGTGACCCGCAACGGTCCCGCGGTCCGGTCCGTCGGGGGAAACTCGTAGTCGACGATCTGCCACTGGGGGTAGACCTCGGTGAAGCGAGCCGGGTCCTTGGTCCAAGCCTTTTCCACCTCCGCTCGAACCCACCGCGGCGACGTCAGCGAGAGACCCTCGTACATCGGGTCGAAGATGTGACAACCCATATCACCGAGCCAGCCGCCGCCGAAGGCACGCCAGCCACGCCACCAGTCGGGGTGGTAGACACCGGCGACGAAGGGGCGCGACGGTGCGGTGCCCAGCCAGAGGTCCCACGCCAGCGAGCTCGGAAGGGCGTCGTTGCCCGGGGGGCGAGGACCCGTCGGCCGATACTTGCGTGGGGGCTTGTTGGACCAGAGGTGGACGCGGCGGATCTTCCCGAGCACGCCGGCGCGAAGGGCCCCCACCGCCATGCGGTACTCCACGCGAGAGTGGTTCTGGATGCCCATCTGCGTGGGAAGACCCGTGCGGTCCGCCGCCCGGCGGAGCTGACGGGACTCGTGGACGTCGTGGGTGAGCGGCTTCTGGCAGTAGACCGCCTTGCCCTCCTCCAGCGCGGCCATCGTGATCGGCGCGTGCATGTGGTCCGGCGTGCCCACGTTCACCGAGTCGATGGCGGTCGCCTCCTTCTCGAGCAGGCGACGCCAGTCCTGATAGACCCGTGCCTTCTCGAACATCTTCTTCGGGCCCGAGACCCGGCGGGCGTCCACGTCGCAGACCGCGACGAGGTCGAAGCCCTTGGCCTTGGCGAAGTTTCGGACGTCCACCCACGGGCGGCCAGCGCCCCCCACCGACGCGTGGCGGACCGTGTCGTTGGCGGAGGCGGCGCGGACGAGGCGGGGGAGCGTGGACGGGAGGGTGAGCCCCGCGAGGCCGATGTGCTTCACGAAGGTTCGTCGGCGCGTGGAGCCGGACATCGGGGTCCTTTCAGATTCGAGGCCTCGGCATTGTGCTCGAAGCGAGGGGAGTCCGCAACGGACGAAGAGGCGAAAGACGAGGAGCGACGAACCTTCGACGCTCGCTTGCCCCTTCCTTCGCGGACGCGAGGATGCAGAACGGAGGACGGAGCGTCGCGGCGGCGCCGGCGAGCGGGGAGGGTCGCCGGCTCCTTCTCGGACTGGATCGCCCTTTCGCTCGAACCATGCCGAGGCGCGGCGGCAACCAGGTGGAGACGGTCGCATGCAGCGGGTCGGAATCCTCACCAGCGGCGGCGACGCTCCGGGCATGAACGCGGCGGTGCGTGCGGCAGTGCGAATGACCGCCCACGTCGGCGCCGAGCCGTTCGCCATCTACCGCGGCTATCAGGGCATCCTCGACCGCGACGGGGCGGCCCTCTCTCCGCGGGACGTATCCAACATCGTCCACCAAGGGGGAACCGTCCTGCACGCGGCCCGGTGCGACGCGTTCTTCCGTCGCGAGGCGCTGGAGAAGGCCGCGGAGGTGCTCCGGAGCTGGGCGATCGACGGTTTGGTCGTCGTGGGGGGCGACGGGACGTTTCGCGGGGCGATGGACCTGGCACGCGTCTGGGAGGGAGCAATCGTCGGCGTGCCCGCCAGCATCGACAACGACCTGTTCGGCACGGACGCGACCATCGGGTTCGACACCGCGACCCATATCGCGATCGAGAGCCTCGACCGGATCCGGGACACCGCTCAGTCCCACGATCGGTCCTTCGTGATCGAGGTGATGGGGCGCGATGCGGGGTTCATCGCCATGCACTCGGGCGTGGGGGGCGGCGCCGAGATCGTCCTCACGCCGGAGGAGCCGACGGACCTGGACCAGGTGTGTCGGACCATCCTGGGGAATCGAGCCAAGGGCAAGCGGAGCAGCCTGACCGTGGTGGCCGAGGGCGACGACGCGGGGGACGCGGCGTCCATCGCCGAGAGGATTCGCGAGCGGACCGGCCTCGACCTCCACGTCACCGTGCTCGGCCACGTGCA
The DNA here is from genome assembly GCA_964595475.1 of uncultured Planctomycetaceae bacterium. Lineage (GTDB taxonomy): Bacteria > Planctomycetota > Phycisphaerae > Phycisphaerales > Zrk34 > CAZQQP01. The sequence continues at coordinate 2,582 of CAZQQP010000380.1, forward strand.
GCGGGGGGGACGGCCCACCGCGGCGGACCGCGTGCTCGCGACCAAGCTCGGCGGCTACGCGGTGGAGACGCTCCGCGAAGGGAGAAGCGGCGTGATGGTCGGCGTTCACGGGGACGCCGTGGAGCGGGTGGCGATCGAGGAGGCCATCACGAAGAAGAAAAGGGTCGACCCGTACCTGCAGCGGCTCGCGGCCATCGTCTCCGAATAGCGTCGCGGGCGAGGAGGCCACCATGGGACAGCACGCTTGTTTCGCCGCGGTCGCGGCCGGCCTTGTGGGGATCGGCGGCTGCGCCACGATGGTGCCGGCGGACCAACGCGAGCCCGTCGAGATCGTGCGGACGGTGGCGGACGGCGTGCATGCCGCCCGGACGGAAAAGGGGGTTATCGCCTGTCGGACGAAGGAGGCCTGGGCGAGCACATGGAACGAGGCGATCGGGAGGGACAAGCCGCCGCCCGACGTCGACTTCGACCGGCGCATGGTCATCGTCGCCTTCCTCGGCCGGCGGAGCACGGGCGGCTACGCGGTGCGGATCGACTCCGTCTGGCGGGCGGCGGGCGCCATCGGCGTGGGCGTGAAGGTTCGGAAGCCCGGCCCCCGCTCCCTCGTGACGCAATCGCTGACCAGCCCCTGTCACGCGGTCGTCGTGCCGAAGCAGTCGGGGCCCGTCCAGGCCACCTGGCGCGAGTCCGACGGAGAATGACTCGCACGCTCGCGAGGCCCACCCGAGAAAGCCACGGCACGGGAGTAAAGCGAGATCGAACAAGAGCCGGCCCGTCGGAAACCCGACGCAGTCGGACCTCCCGCGCTTCTGCTGACGGACGGGGCGGATCGCACGGAGCTGATGGAGCGACTCCGAATCCTTCTGTCGGGCGATGTGCTCCTTAAGCCGAGCTTCCCTCTTGTGTAGCGGCATTTCACCCGATGTTTGCCGGGGCTTGGCCCGAGTCAGGGGGTTC
>CAZQQP010000381.1:0-2470 GCA_964595475.1 uncultured Planctomycetaceae bacterium
CGGGAGCTGTGGGCGGCGGGGCATCGCAAATGGTTCGAAGCCCACGCCAAAGCAAGGAGGCTACCCGCTCCTCGCTTTGGCGTATAGGCTCAACTTATTCTTTTTTGCCTCCTTATGATGGCGACGCCCATCCGAAAAAGGGACCGATGAAAGCCTCCGATCTGTTCGTGAAGTGCCTCGAGGCCGAGGGTGTGAAGCTCGTCCTCGGCGTGCCGGGCGAGGAAAAGCGGACCTCATGATCTCCCTCGACGCCTCGCAGAAGACCCGCTTCGTCCTCCGTCGCGACAAACGGGGCGCTGCGTTCATGGCGGAGGTCCACGGTCGGTGGGTAGCAGTAGCGGCCCACGCCCGACCGTCCGTTCCCGGCCGGCTCCGGGCACGGCCTCGTTGGCGGCCAACGTCGCGGCGTGTGCCCGATCGCCTATCGCTCCGGCCACCGCGAAGGGCTGCACCCGCGATGTCAGCGGCACGATCACCCCCGCAAGGCCCGTTGCGGACCGACTCGGACGGGAGGTGCGCGAGCTCAGCGGACCGAGGACTCGGCCGGGCGAGCGCCCTCAGTCGCCATCTCCGCCGCCGTCTCCGCCGCTCTGGCTCTGTACCCGTCGGAACGGATGCACCCACGTCAGGAAAGGGTTGACGCAGCGTGTCTGGACCCAGACACGCCCCCGCCCGGAGAAGCGGCAGACAAGGCCCTCGCCGCCGAAGAAGAAGCTCTTGATCTGGCTTCCAAGCCCAATCCGGGCAGGACGCTGACGTCATATTGGAGGGTGTCCTCGAAGGCGACGATGTATCCGGTGTCGACGATGGAATGGTCCGTCACGTCGATTTCCAGGATGCGGCCGTAGGAGTTGAAGAAAACGTCCCCCGAACCGCTGGCCTTCAGCAGAACCAGCCCCTCCCCGCTGAAAAAGCCCTTGGCACCGGCCCATTGTCCCGTGACTTCGACGCCGTCGCTGTGGGCGAGATACCCGCCCCGTTGGAGGTAGAGGGTGTTCCCCTCGAGGCGGTAGTGCCGGATGTCCCCGACCTGGCCCGGTGCGAACGTGACCTCCCCGGCGCTCTCGTCCGCGCTGAATGTATTGATGATCAGGCTCTCGCCCCCGAAAGCTCGCCCGAGGCTCCCGGTCAGGCCGCCTTTCAGGCCCGCCTCCAATGAGACGGACGGGTCCATCGACACCATCGCGGACGGCTCGCCGTAGATCTTCTGCCCCGGCTCAAGGTAAACGCTGAGCAGGGCCATGTCCGGCTGGTGATGGACCTCAAACTGCAGGTCGCTCGTCGCTTCCATATCCCGACCTCACGATTGCCGCGGCTTGAGCTTCGGACCGAGGAGCTTACCGAACGTCGGCGGGTTATGGCTCTGGCAATAGAGTTTTCCCTGGCCACTGAACTTGCAGACGAGGGCCTCGCCGCCGAGGAAGCTCCCGAGCCAACTCTCGCCGGCCTTCCGGATGTCGAAGCTCAGCGTCTCCTCGAATGCGGCGATATGCCCGGTGTCCACGACGTACTCCCCGTCGACATCCACCTCGTACAGGGCGCCGAAGCTGTTGATCAGGACGTCGCCGGTCCCGCTGCATTTCACCCAGAAGATTCCCTCCCCGCTGAACAGCGCGCTTGCGAACCCCTGCCACGTGGCGTCGATGGCGATATCGGGACCGGAAGCGAGCCAGCTCGTCCCCTGGACGATGAGCGATCCTCCGTCGAGTTGGTGCGGGACGATATCGCCGAGGAGCTTTGGGGCGACAAGAACGGCCTGGTCGGCCTCGTTCGCGGTGAAGTGGTTCAAGAAGAAGCTCTCCCCGCCGAACACCCGTTTGACGCCCTGCGTGAGGCCCCCGCCACGCTGCTGCGACGTGGTCTCGACCGTGAGGCCGCTCGTCATCGCGATCATGCTCCCCACTTCGCAGGTGACAGCTTCACCGGCCCCGAGTTTGATCCGAGCCACACCGGCGCTCGGGCGTCCTTCGACCTCGCTCTCCATGGCGATGGACTCCTCTACAGCAAGTGCGCGTTCGTCCAGCTCACAAGGCCATCGAGAGATCGGGTCTGCATGTAGATCCGGCCCGTTCCGCCGACCCTGGTGACGAGCCCTTCCCCGCTGAAGAGGCTCGAGAAAATCCCGCCCGCCATCCCCATCTGCAAATTCACGCTCGGCTCATACCCCACCAGATGCCCGGTGTCGACCACGTGCTCGTGATCGATCTCCCTCGAGAAAATGGCGCCGTAAGAACCGAACCACACCCGCCCCTCGCCGTGGACCCTCAACCGGAAAAGGCCTTCCCGCCCCACGAAGCTCGCGAACCCAGCCCATCCCAGCCCCAGTTTCACATCGGGCTCGCAGGCGATGAACGCCCCGGGCTGGAGGTAGAGCGTGTCGCCACGGAGCTCGATGCACTCGATGTCCCCCGGTGTCGGCTGGGTCAGGACGACTTCGCCATCGCCGTTCGCCGTGATTTCATTGACGAAG
>CAZQQP010000381.1:2480-3534 GCA_964595475.1 uncultured Planctomycetaceae bacterium
GCGTTTCCCGGCCGAGCATCCACTTGGCGGCCGCTTCGAAGGCGTTGCCGTTGAGACGTGGCTGCAAATCGACGGTCGAGCTCATGCTCGCCATCGCGTCGGCCTCCGCGGTGAGCTGATCTCCGGACTGCATTTGCACACGGAGGTGCGCGAAGCTCGGCCTGTCCCGGACCTCAACCTCCATCCGTTTTTCCTTTGCCGGAGTCGGTCGCTGTCGAGGGCGCCGCCGTTTCCGAGCCCAGGGCGTCGAGGCGAACGACCCGCCGATCCCAATCAATACGCACGTTCTTGTAATCGATACGTGCGACCTCGTCAATTCGGTTCCGCATCGCGTCGATCCGACGCTCCGGCCGGGGGTGGGTCCTCAGCCACGCCACGGGGCTGGAAGAAGCGGGGGCTCCGGAAAAGGAGGAGAAGACCCGCGAGCGCGCTTCCGGGTCGATGCGGGCCATGTGCATAAGCTCCACCGCTTCCCGGTCCGCCGCGGCCTCGTGGCGGCGGGAGCTCCTCTTTCCGAGGACCGCCGTGCTCTCCGTGGCGAGCCGGACGAGCCCGCGTGTGTCTCCGGCCACGATCTGGACAGTGACAAGCCCGATGGACTCGGCCGCCTGCTGCAGCCCGTGTCCCAATGTGACGTGCGCCATCTCGTGGGCGAGACCCCGGCGAGTTGCTCCGGGTTGCCGGCCGCTCGGATCAGCGCGGTGAACACAACGATCGTCCCACCGGGGAGAGCGAACGCGTTGGCTCTGGTCGATCGGACGACCCGGGTCGTGTAATCGAAGCCGACCACATCGGAGGCGGTCTCGAGGCGGTGGACGATCGTTCGGACCACCTCCGTCACCAGCGGGTCGTCGACACGCTGCCCTTCGATGTGCATCGACCGGAGAGCCGCCTTACCCATTCGTTCGTCGACGCGGGTGGGCAACGACTGGGCCACTTTTCTCGCCCCCGCGATCACGCCGTAGTGGCCACCGACGGCAAGTCCCGCGAAAACGAGCACTAAGCAGGCGGAAAAGAATAAGTTGAGCCTATTCATCGGTGCCAAGGCGGGAGT
>CAZQQP010000382.1:0-3526 GCA_964595475.1 uncultured Planctomycetaceae bacterium
TCGTCATGGAGTCGGCCATCGCCAAGGGGATGATTCCGCTGAGGGTCGTCGCCACGGTCTCCTTCGCGGTCTCGTCGTCGGGACGCGTCCTCCAGAACGCGATCCGGCGCGTCCTCACCATCGCCCAGAATTGGCAGCAGCTGACGGGCGTCGCGAGCTCGATCCTCGAGGGCCATCTCCGGGACTCCATCGCGACGATGACCCCGGAGGAGGTCATGCGGGACAAGGAGGTTCTCGTCAAGAACATGATCAAGGTCTGCAAGGCGGACCTCGAAGCGATCGGCCTCGAGATCACCACGATGAACATCGCGGACGTGGAGGACCACCGCCTCGAAGGGATGGGAGAGGGTGAGCTCTACATCGACCTGCTCAACCGCATCCAGTCCGCCAATGCCGAGTCGCAGGCACGCGCTTCCCAGGCCGAGGCCCGGGCCGTCTCCAAGGAAGAGTCCGAGGCCCGCCGCGCGGAGGTGGAGGCTCGCCAGCTCGACAACCAGCGGGCGTCCCTCGAGACGGAGACGAGCGCCAAGGTCGCCGAGGAGAAGCAACGTGGCGCCGTCGGGGAACAGGAGGCGACTCGGAATGCCGAGGCCAACGAGGCGGGCGTCCGGGCGCAGATCGAGGCGGAGAAGCAGCGGATCGAGGAGCTGAAGGCCCAGTACAAAGCCGAGATCGTGACCCCGGCGAACGCGGAGAAGGATCGCCGGGTGATCGAAGCGAAGCAGCAGGCGGCCCAGCTCAAGGGGCCGGCCCAGGCCGAGATCGACCAGCTCCGGCGGACCAGCGAGATCCTCCAGGCGGGCGGGCCCTCGGCGCTGCAGGCCTACCTCATCGAGAACTTCGAGTCGTTCATCAAGCCCTTTGCGAAGACCCTCGACCTCTTCCCGGCCGACCGGGTCACGGTCGTCACCGGGGGCGACAACTCCGGCCATACCCCGCTGTCCGCGATCCACCCCCATCCCGTCGACAACGAGAAAGCACGCTGGCTCCGGGAAGCCTTCGGGGCGGGCGACGGTGGAAGCGAGCGGGCCGAAGGATCCGGAGCGCTGCAGGCACAGGGTGAGGGGCGCCCCCGAGAGAATCCCGGGTCGGGCGGGGGCTCGACCGCCGACGGCGAGGGCACGTCCTCGGAAGGGAGTTCCTGACCGGTGCGATGAGCGGGGGCTCCGCCGCGTCGCGCAGCCACGAGGAGAAAAGCGATGCCGAGGCAGCTCTTGCTCAGCGGAGCGGTCGTCGCGCTTCTCTCGGTCGGAATCGTTTCCGCGGCGGCCCCCGAGAGCGGGGGAGAGGTCCCGAAGCGCCGGATCGCGTTCTACACGGACGTGCAGATCGCGCCGGGGAAGGGCGGGAAGAGCCCCCCACACGTCGGCGTATGGAACGACCGCGGCAAGCCGAAGTACAAGATTCCCGCCAACGCGCTCCAGACGCTGAGGACCATCGGTCCCGACGTGATCTTCGACCTCGGGGACATGACGAGCACCGGCACGCTGGAGGAGTGGCGGACGTGGGAGCGATGGGCGGACGCGCTGCCGGTCTTCCCCGTGGGTGTTCCCGACTCGGGCCATGACAAGAACAACTGCGACACGGTCGGGTTCTACCGCAGCGGCTACCTCTCGGAGTCGCGAACGCTCCGCATGGGCAACCTCGTGTTCATCTGCCTCCCGCTAACGGGCAAGCACGGCGAGGACTGGATCTGCGAGCAGCGACAGGAGTGGCTCGGCGCGCAGCTCGACCGTTACGCCCGAGGGTCGAACAACGTCTTCCTCCTCCACCACATGCCGCTGTACGGCACGACGCGGCGGAGCACGACGTGGGCGGGGATGGACGGCGACTGGAAGCGGACGACCAAGGAGGTGATGAAGCGGCTTGCCGCCCATGAGGATCATGTGGTGGCCTGGTGCTGCGGCCACGTCCACACACCCCCGACGAAGATGGACTACTACCTCGACGGCGCGGAGAAAGCGAGCCTGCCCGATCTTTACTTCCTCAACTTCCAGGCCCTCAACGCCTACCACGGGGCCGGGCCGAAGGGGTACGACCCGGTCGTCTACTGGGCGGACTTCCGTCGCGGGGCCGAACAGATCGCCCTACGGTTCGACGACGTCATGGACGACGACATGCGGACGCTGTCGGTTTCGATGGACCATCGCGTCCGGCTCGGCAAGGGCCGGCTGCGCTTTCTCGAGTCCGACCTCGGGCTTCGGAAGTGGCCGGACAAGCATGTGAGGACCACGGAGGACGCGTGGTTCAAGGTGGATGCCGGCGAGAAGGCGACCGTTACGTTCCAGAAGCGGTTCGCGGATCGGGTCGACGTCTCCGCGGTCGAACCGCAAGTCGAGAACGGCAGATGCACGAGCGTCGAGTACCGGGGAAGCTCGGACGAGGGAAAGTCGTGGTCCCGCTGGCGGCCGCTTCGACCCGTGAGTCCGCCTCCCGAGCGCGGCTCCGAAGGAAAGTCGCGGTCGATCTGGCGGGACGAGGCGCGGAAGGCCTTCAATGTCGTGCAGCTGCGGGTGAGGTTCCAAGCGGAGCCATCGGAGAAGATGAAAGTCCGGGAGATCAAGGTCTCAAAGTGACCGAGGCGTGGGCGGTTCATCCAGGATGAAGACGTAGCACCGCTTTCTCCCGGGTCCGCGGCTGTTGAAAATGGCTGACGGGGCGGTGGTCGGCGCCCGGAGCGCCCGGGCTTGTAGCGCCGCCCGCCCCGCTCGCCCGCGGCGGGGGCGAGCTTGCCGACGCGGTAGAGGTGGGGCCCCGAGACGCTTTCCCCGATTCAATCCTCCGTGATCTCCTTCGTCTTCGCGTCGACCATCTCGTCGATCTTGCCCTCGTGAGACTTGATCAGGTCGTCCACCTGCTCCTTGGCGGAGCGGGCCTGGTCCTCGTCGACCCCGGATTTCTTGTCCTTCTGGGCCTGCTCGATCTGCTTGTTGGCGTCCCGCCGGACGTTGCGGATCGCCACCTTCGCCTGCTCCCCCATCTGCTTGACCGACCCCGCGAGCTCCTGCCGCCGCTCCTGGCTCAGCGGCGGGAGCGTGAGCCGGATCTGCTTCCCTTCGGTCTGGGGCGTGAGGCCGAGGCCGGCGCTCTGGATGGCCTTCGCGATCGGCTGGATGGACTGGGGGTCGAAGGGCTTCACGAGGAGCTGCATCGGCTCGGGCACGAAGATCTGTGCGAGCTGGCGAAGATCCGTGGAGGAGCCGTAGTAGTCCACCTTGACGTACTCGAGGAGGGCCGGCGAGGCCCGGCCGGTGCGGATGCCGCGGAGCTCCTGCCGGAGGTGGTCCACGGTCTTGTCCATCTTCTCTTCGCACTCGAGGAGGATCTGGTCGGGGTCGGTTTCCATGGCTGGTTCGCTCCTGTCCGCCTTCCCACGGGTCACTCTAGCGTCGCCACTCACGGGAAGACTCGCGTGCCGTGGGGACGGCCGCAGACCACCTCCGCGATGTGGCCACGCTGCTTGAAGTCGAAGACGACGATGGGGATGCCGTGCTCCTTGCACTGGTGGAACGCGGTCATGTCCATG
>CAZQQP010000383.1:0-870 GCA_964595475.1 uncultured Planctomycetaceae bacterium
GGGGCGCCTTCGACTCCCAGAACCTTGCGTTCTGGGATCCGGTGCGCGGCCAGTACCGGGCGTACTGGCGATTTTTCAATCAAGGGGTCCGCGACATCCGCACGGCCACCTCCGCCGACTGCCTCGACTGGTCCGAACCGACCGACCTGAGCTACCCCGGCGCGTCGCGGGAGCAGCTCTACACGAATCAGATCAAGCCCTACCACCGGGCGCCCCACATCTTCATCGGCTTCCCCACCCGATACATCGAGCGCGGCTGGTCTCCCTCGATGGAAGCGCTGCCCGAGCCGACCCACCGCAAGAAGCGGGCCGCCGCCAACCGCCGCTACGGCACGGCGTTGACGGAGGGTCTCCTGATGACCAGCCGCGACGGGGTGACCTTCCACCGCTGGCCCGAGGCCTTCCTCCGCCCGGGCATCCAGCGGCCCGGTAGCTGGAACTACGGACAGCAGTACATCGCCTGGCACCTGGTGGAGACCGCCTCTCGGCTGCCGGGTGCCCCGCCCGAGCTGTCGTTGTACGCGACGGAGAGCTACTGGACGGGCGAGGCGAGCCGTCTCCGTCGCTACACGCTCCGCCCGGACGGCTTCGTCTCCATCTCCGCGCCGCTCGCCGGGGGCGAGCTGACGACGCGTCCGCTCCGCTTCGACGGGGAGCGGCTGGAGCTCAACTTCTCCACCTCCGCCGCCGGGAGCGTGCGGGTAGAGCTCCAGCAGCCGAACGGAAAGCCCATCCCCGGCTTCACGCTGGAGGACTGTCCCCCTCAGTTCGGCGACGAGCTGGGCCGGACCGTCGCGTGGAAGGGCGGGGCGGACGTCAGCAAGCTCGCCGGAGAGCTCGGGGCTCGGGACCGCATCTCCATCGTGGTCT
>CAZQQP010000383.1:880-3286 GCA_964595475.1 uncultured Planctomycetaceae bacterium
CCGGAGAGCCCGTCCGCCTCCGCTTCGAGCTGAAGGACGCGGACCTCTACGCCTTTCGCTTCCCCGCGGAGGAGTGAACGACATGAGCGCGACCCCGCTGACGAGACGGGCGTGGCTGAAGCGAGCCGGCGCCGCGGGCCTGGCGGCGAGCCGCCCGCTTCCGTCGGTTTTCGCCGCGGACCGAGCGGAGGAGCCGCTGGCCCTCGGCACGCGTCGCGAGCTCTTCGTGGACACGCACGTGGTCGCCCGCCTGACCGGCGCCCGCCGCGTGCTCCACCAGCCCACGCCCCGGGAGGTCTCCCTCGTCCGGAACAAGCCGTGGGAGGGCAACGTCAGCGGCTATACGACCGTCTTCGAGGACGACGGCGTCTACCGCATGTACTACCGCGGCACGCACACCATCTACAAGCGGGGCAAGGTCATCTCCCCGCATCGCGAGGTGGTCTGCTACGCCGAGAGCGACGACGGCATTTCCTGGCGACGTCCCTCGCTTGGCCTGGTGGCGTTCGACGGGTCGAAGTCGAACAACATCCTCTGGGACGGCGTCGGCTCGCACTGCTTCACCCCGTTCCGCGATCCCCGCCCGGACATCCCCGCGGACCAGCGGTACAAGGCGGTCTCCCGCGGCCGTCCCCAGGGCGAGAAGGGGCTCTACGTCTTCGCCTCGCCCGACGCCATCCGCTGGCGTCTTCTCCGCGAGCAGCCCGTGATCACCCAGGGCGCCTTCGACTCGCAGAACGTGGCCTTCTGGGACTCGCTCCACGGCGAGTACCGCTGCTACCTCCGCGACTTCCGCAACGGCCGCGACATCCGGACCTGCAGCTCGCCCGACTTCGTCCGCTGGTCCGAGCCGGCTTTCCTCGAGTACACGCCGGGGCGGATCAGCCAGCTCTACACCAACAACGTCGTTCCGTATCCCCGGGCGCCCCACATCTACCTCGGGTTCCCCACCCGCTACGTCGACCACGGCTGGGCGGAGTCCACGAAGAAGCTCCCCCAGCGTGACTACCGCGAGCTCGTCGCGAGCTCCTCCCGCCGCTCCGGCACGGCCGTGACCGACGGCATGTTCATGAGCAGCCGGGACGGCCGGCAATTCCACGTCTGGCCGGAGTCGTTTATCCGTCCCGGCATCCAACGGCCGGGAAGCTGGTTCTACGGCGACAACTATCAGAACTGGGGCATCGTGCAGACGCCGTCGCCGCTCGCGGGCGCTCCGGACGAGCACTCCTTTTACATCAGCGAGGCGGGCCGACAGAAGGGGGGCAACCGCCTCCGCCGCTACGCCCTTCGCCTCGACGGCTTCGTCTCGGTCCGGGCGCCGCTCGCCGGCGGCGAGCTGACGACGAAGCCGATCGTCTTCGATGGCTCTCGGCTGGAGATCAACTTTTCCACCTCGGCCGCGGGAAGCGTGCGGGCGGAGCTCCAGGAGCCGAACGGAAAGCCCATCCCGGGCTTCACGCTGGGCGACTGTCCCCCTCACTTCGGCGACGAGCTGAGCCGGACGGTCGCTTGGAAGGGCGGGGCGGACGTGAACAAGGTCGCCGGCCGTCCCGTCCGCCTCCGGTTCGAGCTAAGGGACGCGGACCTCTACGCGTTCCGGTTCGCAGACGACGGCTGAGAGGCGAGTGAAGCCGCCCGGATGGTGGATGTTCCTCGGTCGTTTCGGAAAACCGCTTCCTCACTCGTGCGCCCGAAAACCGCTCCCTCACGGTCGCGGCTCGTGCGTCCGAAAACTGCTCCCTCGCGGTCGCGGCTCGTCCCTCGGCCCATCGGCCAAGCCTCGCGTGCGTTGTCGATTCCCACGGACCCGAAACAGCTCCGGCCCTTCGCTCACTTGGTTCACGGCGTTGGGTGGCACGGGCAAGTCCGTCCGCGGGCTTGCCCGTGCTGGCGGCGGGGTGGGAGCCGACGCCGTGAACGGCCCATGGTCTCCACTCGCATCCGTCGTCGCCAGCGGAAGCCCGTGAACGACGGCTTCTTTCACCGGGGGCCGTGTATTCGGGTCAGCCGTCCTTTCGGAAACGGGCCTCTGGCCGTCACAGCTCACCCCTCGGCCTATCGCCGAAGCCTCGCGTGCCTTGTCGATTCCCACGGACCCGAAACAGTTCCGGCCCTTCGCTCACTTGGTTCACGGCGTTGGGTGCCACTGGCAGCTCGCCTGCCAGTGGCCGCCGTGGCGATCACGGACAACCGCTGGCGTTGGTCTTCGAGCGGCGATAGCGGAGCACGTGCGTGCCAGCGGGCACCGTTCGGGAGAGCGCACCGGAGGCGTCGGCCGTGACGGTGCGGCGGGATCGGTGGTCCGAGCGCACCCGATACGCGGCTCCGGGACGGAGGCCCAGGATCGAAACGCGTCGTGGCGCCTCCGCCTCGATCCGGAGGCGATGGCCGCCGGCGTCCGTCCGC
>CAZQQP010000383.1:3296-3522 GCA_964595475.1 uncultured Planctomycetaceae bacterium
GAGCGTCAGGCGCGCCGGTCCGTCGATCCGGACGACACCCCGGTCGCTTACCCGCCCGTCGACGGTGACGGGCGTGCTGTGGTCGTGTGTCGACACGGCGACGCCGCGTTCCGTCGTCCCGTGCCAGGCGACGGACGCGGACCGGCCGTCGCGCGGGCGGACGGTGAAGCCGGCCGTCTCCGGCCCGGCGACGAGTGCCATGCGGGCCAGTGACACGCGACGATCT
>CAZQQP010000384.1:0-3465 GCA_964595475.1 uncultured Planctomycetaceae bacterium
CGAGGGTCTGGAAGCGCCGAACAACCTCGTCTACGCCGTCTCCAACGACGCGACGCCGGACAGCGCCGACGACTTCCGGACGGAGATGCACCGGATCGACCTCGAGGACAGCGACGGCGACGACACGGACGAGTTCAACGACTTCCCGCGGATGGGGATCCACCCCGACGCGGACGTGATCAGCATCACGAACGTCATCGAGGACGACAGCTTCGAGCGGTCCGACATCCTGGCGATCGACAAGGACACGGTGACCGACGGCGATCCCTCCACCATCGGAACCGTCGTCCACACGCAGGTCCACGACGACGGGTCGGACGACCCGGACAGCCCGAGCTTCACCCAGAGCGCGCTGGCGCCGGCCGACATGGCGAGGGCGGGGTCCGGCTCGCCCGCGTGGTTCGTGGGTCAGCACGGCGACGGCGGCGACCAGCTCGACGTGATCCGCTTCGACAACATCCTCTCGGCCAACCCCACGAAGACGGAGACGGAGGTCGACGTCACCGATTACTCGGGTGCGAGCTTCCAGAGCCTGCCGACCGCGGAGCAGCCCGGTGAGTTCGACATCCAGACCAACGAGGCGACGGTCACGGACGCCGCCTTCCGCAACGGTCGCCTGGTCGCGGGCCACAGCGTCGGCCGGGAAGGCAACACCATCACCAACGCGCGGTTCTACGAGCTCGCGGTGGGCGGCGACCGCCCCGCGCTGGTCCAGGAGATCGAGACCGGGACGGAGGCGTTCCAGTACATGCCGTCGGTGGACATCAACGCCGCCGGCGAGATCGGGATGACGTGGATCCAGTCCTCCGAGACCGAGTTCCAGTCGATGTACGTCGCGTCGCAGGGGGCGGACGACCCGCTGGGCTCGTTCACCGCGACGCGTGCCCGGGCGGGCCAGGCGAGCTACGGCGAGGTCCAGTCGTCACGCTCCGGCGACTACGCCAGCGTGGCGGTGGATCCGGTCGACCAGAGCTTCTGGGCCGCCAACGAGTTCGCGGGGCCGGAGGGCGAGTGGGGCACCCACATCGCGAACTTCGCCCCGGCGCAGGCTCCGCCGAGCGAGCTGTGGGTGAGCTCCACGGAGCTGTACACGGTCTCGTCCACGGCGAGCTTCACGGAGCGGGGCGCCGTGGCCGAGGCGGAGCCGATCGCCACCCTCAGCAACAACGGGGTGGCCCTCGACGAGACCGTCACCTCCTTGGCGCTGACGCAGGCCAACGACCGGCTCGCCGCCACGTTCCGTGACGAGCCGGACCTCCCTGCGGCCCCCAACGGCAACGAGCGGGACCGCCTCCTCGAGATCGACCTCGGCAGCGGTGAGCTGCTCGACGTCTCGGGGCCGGTCGTGGTGGACGCCACACCGACGCAGGAGGACGACCTCCTCGGCGACGGGACCGCGTCCGACATCGAGGGTGCGGACTTCACCCGGGACGGCCGGCTCATCGCGGTGGACTACGGCGGGACGGGCGGCCGGCTCGTCCAAGTGGACCGCGAGACGCCGGACGAGTCCCGGCCCGTCTCCGAGCCGGGAAGCATCCGCGACGACCTCCGTGGCCTCGCGATCGACCTCAACAACAGCGTCTTCACGGTGGACCCCAACGGCGCCGCAAACGACCTGCTCCTGACCAACGTCGGCGAGCGGCAGGCGCTCGCCAAGGTGGACACGCAGAGCCTCGACGTGGTCGGCACGGAGGTCTTCCTCGACGCGAGCCTCCCCGACGCCATCCGCACCGCCGCGTTCGGCCCGGCGGGCCACCTCTTCGTGGTGACCTCCTCGCCGACGCAGGAGGCGGACCGCCTCTTCGAGGTGGACCCGACGACGGGAGACATCGTCGGCGGCGGCCCCGTCGGTCTCCTCGCGACGCCGCTACGGCCGAGCACCTCGCTGTCCGACCTCAACGGGGGACGCGGGGTGGACGTCACGCCCGACGGCGTGCCGGACCTCGAGATCGAGCCGGCGACGGGCGACGACTTCACGGTGGACTTCGACGCGTCGTCCGCGGCGACCCTCGGCGACCTGGTCGACGCGATCAACACGGCGTCCGACAACACCACGGTCCAAGCCGAGATCTCCGACGGTGGCTTCGGGCTGACCCTCCGCAACGCGGCGGCGGTGCGCAACACGGCGCTGGGCACTGTCGCGGACGACCTGGGCCTCACGGAGGCGGCGACGGTGAACGCCGACAGCGACGGCTCCGACGACGATCTCACGGGTCGTGTCGTCCGCTCCGCGGACATCGGGTCGATGGACTTCGACGACGGCAACCTCTTCGGCCACGACGTCTTCAACGGCCGCCTCGTGGACGTCGCCTTCGACAACACGGTGGACCAGCCGGCCGAGGAGCTCAGCGTCGTCCCCGTCGAGGGGAGCCTCCCCGACGCGTCGGTGCGGCCGACGGTGGGCGCCGTCTCCTTCGACCCGAGCAAGAACCGCATCCTCGCGGCGGACAACGCGACGGGGAGCCTCTTCCTAGGCGAGGACGAGGGCCTCCCGGCGGACACGCCGGAGGGCGGGGAGTTCACGGACGACTCCGCGGCGATGCTGCGGATCCGCGGCACGGAGGCAGCCGACGCCGTCGGTCAGTCGATGGACGACATCCTCGTCGGCGGCACCGTGACGGGCCGCGTGGACATCGCGGGCTCGGTCGGAACCTTCTACGGCGGCTGGGTGATCACCGGCGATACGACGGGGCAGGCCATGGCGCCGCCCGTCGCCCCGGACAACTTCCGGGTGGGTGGCGACCTCCACAACTTCCTGACCACGGCGACGCCGGGCACGGACGCGACGGCGCCGGGGCCGCAGCCGCAGCTGACCTACACCAGCGGCTTCGACATGCAGGTGGGCGGCCGGCTCGGCCAGTTCCGGAGCCTCGCGTCGTCGGTCGGGACGGTGGAGGTCCTCAACGGCTTCGTCGACGCCCCGCTGGACCGACCCTACGAGGAGATCGAGTCGCGGTTCGAACGCTCGGGGCCGCGGGACGACCCCGCCGGCACCGGCGGCACTGCGTTCCAGTGAGCCGCCGCGGTGGCGGGACCGGACCGCGGCCGGTGAACGAGTCGTGACCCTTCGCCGTCGTCGGCTCGTGACACGTCGAAAAGCCTAACCCGCGTTTCCCGTTATCGACTGTCGTGGTAGAGAGACGCACCGCCCTGACCCTCCTCCTCGCGGTTCTCGCGGTTGCGGCCCTCGCCGTGTCGGCTGCGACCCTCGACTCGACGACGACAACACGCAGCGGCGGCGGCGGTGGCGGCACGCAGTCGGGTGAAGTGGGGTTCGGTGACGCCCCCGAGTCCGGCATCGACATCGGCGGCGAGGCCGGCGGCGGCCCCACCTCTGCGAACATCTGTGTCGAAGAGCTCCGGTCGCCGGTGGCGCAGGTGGGCGCGCTCGTGATCGCGCTCGTCGGGTTCCTCCTGTTGTATCGACAGATTGGCTCTGCACTCATCGCCGGACTCGCACTGACC
>CAZQQP010000385.1:0-652 GCA_964595475.1 uncultured Planctomycetaceae bacterium
CACCGACGGGCCGGTCCTCGCCGGGGGACAAGTCCTCGCGACGGTTGTCTTCGGCGTCCTGCTCTGGGCCGCGGGAACGATCCTCACCCCGCCGTGGCCGTCGTGGCTCGTCGTGGGGGTTCTGGTGCCGGGCGGCGTCGCGCTGCTCGTCCCCCGGCTGATCTCACCGGACGACGCGACGCAGGCGATGCTTCTCGCGATGGCCGCCTCTCCGGCGGTGGCGTACGCCGGAACGGCGGCGGCGGTCCTCCGCCGGGGATGGCAATGGCGGCGAGTCGGCCTCGCGCGGGCCCGTCCGCTGCTCGTGCTGATCGGCCTGATCTCGGTGGGGTCGGTTCCGCCGATCGGTCTGCTGATCTATCGGTCGGGCGAGGTCCTGGCGACGGTCCGGGAGATCGTGGCGCCGCTCAGTCTGTACGGCGTGCCCGCGATCGCCTTGGCGCTGTTCCTCCGGCGGCGGGTCCGCCCCGCGCGTATGGCCGTCCTCCGCCTCGTCGCGACGGCCGTTGGAATCGGCGGCGGCCTCGTCCTGCTCTGGGCGATCGTCGCGGCGTGGCCCGAGCCGGCGCCGATGGCGGCCGCCCTCGTGGTGGACCTTTCGGTGCTGACCGCGATGGGCTGGTTCATGCGAGCGCCGGCGATGCATCTCCCG
>CAZQQP010000385.1:662-3447 GCA_964595475.1 uncultured Planctomycetaceae bacterium
GGGGCCTACCTCGTGGTCCTCCAGGCCACAACGGGTCATCTCCCGTGGCGCGGTGTCGAAACGGTCGAGCTCCTGACGGCCTTGCTCACCGCGCGGTCGGGTACGGCGCTGTGTGGGCTGGTGGCGATCTCGACTGGAGTCGCCGTGGCTGTCCGGCGTCTGGGGTGGTCCGCGCATGCCCGTGCGTATGCGGCCGTGGCCGCGATGGTCGCCGTCGGCAGTGTGGCGCTGCTGACTTTCAAGGGCCTGGGCCACGCAGCCGATGCCGGGGCGACCTGGGCGTACACCTTCTACGCGGCGATCGCCTTCGCCGGCGCCGCGGTGCTTCGCAGGCCGTGGCCCGTCTGGGTGGGCAGCGCGCTGGCCCTGACCGCACTCGTCCAGGGCATGGTCTTCCGGTTTCAGGAGGTCCCGATCGGTCCCTTTCCATGGCAGGCCGCATTCCTCATCCACGCGACCGCTGCGGTCGCGGCGGTCTTTCTGTTGCGGGTCCTCTCTTCTCGTGGTTCAGCGGAGGGCCACGCGGAGCCGCTGCGCGCCACGGCCGTCGTCACCGCAGCGGTGGCGGCCGTCCTGATCCTCACCGCCACGGCGGCGCCGGTGGCTTGGCGGCTGTCCGCCCACGCGGGATGGGTGGCAGCGGTCGCCGCGGGGCTGGCGGTCGGCGGGCGATCGCGGGTCGCGGCCGCCGGAGCGGAGGCGGCGCTCGCGTGGGCGACGGTGATGGCGACGGCGGGGTGGCTGTGGACGCGGGGTGTCGACCCGACGCTCGGCGTGCGGAGAATCCAGGCACAAGCGACGGGGCTCGGTCTCTTTTTGCTGATGGGGACGCGCGTCCGATCGGGAGCGGTCGCGATCGCCTCCTCCCTTTCCGGACGCGACGGCCTTGACGACAGAGCGGCGGAGACGCCGGCGGAAAAGGCCTCGACGACTTTGCGGATCGTCGCCGACAATCGCGTGGCGGCCCACTTCGAAGAAGGGTTGTCCGCGGTGCTTCTCGCAGCGGCCGTTGTCCTGGCCGGGCTCGGCGCGTGGCCGGGGGTCGTCGCGGAGCTCAGCAGCACGGCGACGGCCGGTGAACCGATTCTCTCCGTCTCCCACGAGCACGCGTACGACCGATATGGATGGCTGCTTCTCGCCGTGCTGGGAGTCGCTTTGGGGGTTCGGCTCGCGTGCACGCGGATCGTGCGGCTGGCCGGCGAATCGCGGCTCGAACGAGCGCTGGGCCCGCTCGTCCTGATCGTCGCGGCATTGCTGATGGCGGGCGGACCGCTCGAGGGCTCCCGGTCGACGGCGTCGGCGTTGCGGTGCGGCTTGGCGGGTGTCTGGCTCATCGGGTCCGCGATGCACTGGCGGCCCCGCTTGACGGGATGGGAGCAAGCTGACGAGACAGCGTCCGTCGCGGCGGCGAGCCGCCTCGCACTGGTCTTCCTGACGGCCTTGCCCGTCCTGCTCCTGACGATGCACCCGTTCCTGACGATCGTCGGCGGACGGGAGCCGATGGGCCCGGCGGCAAGCTCCGTCTTCGTCGAGCTGGGTCGGCCGCTTGCTTGGGGTGTGCCACTCGGATTGGTGGCGGCGGGCCTCGTCGGCCATGGGGTCCGTCTCCGCTCCGGAAGCTTCGCTATGGCCGGAGCGGGTGTGTTGAACCTCACGGTCACCGTCCTCTACGTGGTCCACATCCTGTCGGCCCGCGACGCCCCGTTCGAGCGCGTCGAGTGGATCCGCCTCGCCCACTTCAACGCGATCGCGGCCGGGGCGTTCGGGATGGGATGGGTCGTCGCGGTGCGGTGGTGGCGTGGGGAGCGACGGGGGCGGCTCTCCGCGCTGCCCGGAATCGTCGTCGGGACGGCGGGCAGCCTGGTCGGTGCCGCACTGCTCTCGGGTGTGGCCGCACTCCTCTTGCGGCCGGGGGACCCTCCTCCGGAGGCCGTCCGCGCCGGCGATGTCTGGGGATGGACCGCGGTGGTCCTGGCGGCTTCGGGGCTCGCCGGGTGGGCGGCGCCGCAGGGCCGCGTGAGGAATCCCGCCGCCGCAACGATCACGATCCTCGCGGTCGCGTCCATGATCTCCCTGACGGCGGCGGCGTGGGACCGGGGCCAGTGGCTCGCGCACCACGTCCTGCTCGCGGCCACGGCGGTGGGCGCGTGGCTCGTTCTGGGCCTGTCTTTGAGATGGAGAGAGCATCGCCCGCGGAACCCGACCGTCGCGTGGAAGATCACCAGCGGGACGTGGTCGGAATGGATCGGCCTGGTCGGCGGCGTGACCGTGGCGATCGCGCTGCGTGGGGTGGAGATCGATCCCGGCTGGCCGTGGTGGACGGTGGCCGGCCTTCTCTCGACCGCCGCCCTCTCGGTCGCCATGGCACTACGAGACTCGGACGAGAGACATCTCTTCGTGGCCGGGGCTCTGTCGTGTCTGGCGGCCTCGCTGGGATGGGTCGGAACCGTACCGGTGGTCCGGACCGCGGACGTGCTCTACCTGAACGCGACCGTTCTGGCGGTACCGGCGATCGGGTTCGTGATCCTGGGGCGGGCGCGCTGGGAGCGGCGCTGCGGTCGGGAATGGACCTACACCCGTTTCGCCGCGTCGGTGGCGACCACGCTGGTCTTGGCGGGATTGGCCGGCGGGTTGGGCGCCAATGCCACCGGCGAGCTTCTTGTGCGAACGCCCGGGCTGGGAGCGGCGGCCTTGATCGGCGTGTCGGGTCTCTGGGCTGCACGCGCGTGGCTGGAAGAGCACCCGGACACCTTCGGTGGGCTTTGGATCCTCGGAGCCTCCGCCG
>CAZQQP010000386.1:0-2983 GCA_964595475.1 uncultured Planctomycetaceae bacterium
ATCCTGAACATCATCCAAGGCCCGGACAAGGGCAAGCGCTTCGAGCTGCCGGACCACGAGCCGCAGATGATCGGCCGGTCCAGCGAGTCGCTTCCCCTGACCGATACGACCATCTCCCGCCGCCACGCGGAGCTCACGCCGGACAACGGCGCGTGGCGCATCCACGACCTGGATTCCGCCAACGGCACCCACGTCAACGGGCGCCGCATCACGGGCCCCACGCTGCTCCACAACGGCGATCAGGTGCGCTGCGGGAGCACGGTGCTCGTCTTCGGCCGCGCCGAGGCGCCGGAGGCGACGCCCGTCCAGGTGCTCTCCCCCGACCAGGTGGACGCGGCCGTGGAGAAGACGGTGCCGTCCAACCAGGACTCCGTGGTCATGATGGCCGCGCCCGAGCCGTCCGAGGCGGGCAATCAGCATCTGCGGGTGATGTACGAGCTCATGCAGCTGCTCGGGTCGGTCTTCGACAAGAGCGTCCTCCTCGAGCGGGTGATGGACCTCGTCTTCGAGCACTTCCGCGCGGACCGCGGCTTCATCCTCGTGGGCGAGTCGGCGGACGCGGACCTGGAGCCGGCGGTGGTCCGCTACCGCGAGGCCTCCAACCAGAGCGACCCGCTCACGGTCTCCCGGACCATCGTCCAGCACGTCATGGGGAAGCAGGAGGGGGTCCTCAGTTCCAACGCGATGATGGACCAGCGCTTCTCGGCGGGCGACAGCGTCCAGGCCTACGGCATCCGCTCCGCCATCTGCGTGCCCATCCGCTTCGGCGAGCGCGTCTTCGGCGTGATCCACGTGGACTGCCAGGCGGCGAACTACACCTTCACGGAGGAGCAGCTCCGCCTCCTCACGACCATCGGCGCCATGACGGGCATGGCGCTCGCCAACGCGGAGCTGTACCAGCAGGGCGTGGCGAGCGAGCGGCTCGCGGCGGTGGGGGAGACCGTGGCGAGCCTCTCCCACTCCATCAAGAACATCCTCCAGGCGATGCGGGGCGGTGCGGAGGTAGTGGAGCTCGGCCTGAAGAAGGAAGACATCAACATCCTCCGCAACGGCTGGGACATCCTCTCCCGCAACATCGACCGCATCTACGGCCTCACGATGAACATGCTCACCTTCTCCAAGCGCCGCCAGCCGGAGATGGAGCTCACGCAGCTTCCCAACCTCCTCCAGGAGGTCGCGGACCTGGTCGGCCCCCAGTGCGAGCGCCACCAGGTCACCCTCACCACGGAGCTCAAGGAGGAGATCCCGCCGGTGCCCCTGGACCCCTCGGGCATCCACCAGGCGGTGATGAACCTCCTGACCAACGCCATGGAAGCGGTGGAGGAGCACGGCGGCGAGGTCACCCTCGCCTGTCAGTACGACGAGCAGCGGGCCGTCGCGATCATCACGGTCGGCGACAACGGGCCGGGCATCGACGAGGAGGAGCGCGAGGAGATCTTCACGCCGTTCTTCTCGACCAAGGGCCAGCGGGGGACGGGCCTCGGTCTCGCCGTGACCAGAAAGACGGTCGAGGAGCACGGCGGCCGGATCCAGCTCGACAGCGCCCCCGGCCGCGGCACCAAGGCCATCATCGAGCTGTCCACGGACCAGGGACGCGACCCGAGCGCCACCAATACATAAAGCGGGCCTGGAGCTTGGAGCCTGGAGCGTGGAGCACGGAGCTTGGAGCTTGGAGCTTGGAGCTTGGAGCTTGGAGCACGGAGCCTGGAGCTCGGAGCCTGGGGGAGGGGGCACGAGAGGTGTCCATCGGCCGTTGCGTGACCCGGCAACTATCGTCTCAGGCTTTCGCGGAAGCGCTGAATCATTCGGGATAGGGCTTCGAGCTCGCCGAGGATTTCCGCACGTTCTTTCTCCTCGATCAGCCCCTCTCGGGCGAAGACCAAGAGCATGCTCGCGTTCTCATAGACCGATCGCCGCGCCATATTCAGGAGGTTCGCGAACTCTTTGCGCGACTCACTCCCAGAACCCTCGGCGATGTTGTTGGGCATGGACAGTCCGGCGGCTCGCAGTTGCTCAGCAAAGCGATAGAAGCGACGCGATTCGACCTTGTCAGCGACCCGGAATAACCGCACGGCTGCATCAGTGGCACGGATCCAGATATCCAGCTCCTGGAAGCGAAACGCGTGGGAGCTCCCAGCCTGGCTGTCGGATTCTTGCGATGAGGACTCGTCGGGCTTATCTGATCCTTGCATTGCTTCGACTCCCCCATCCACGCTCCGACCTCCAGGCCCCAGGCTCCATGCTCCGTGCTCCAGGCCCCAGGCTCCAGGCCCCGTGCTCCAGGCCCCATGCTCCAAGCCCCAGGCTCCGTGCTCCAGGCTAAAACAGCCGCCCCTGATAGGGCGTGTCCGTGACGGGTGTGGTATCCATGACCTCCCGCACCTCGTTGAGCAGGTCCTCGATGTCGCGGAACTGCTTGTAGACGCTGGCGTAGCGGACGTAGGCGACCTGGTCGAGGCTCCGCAGCCGCTCGGAGATCAGCCGGCCGATCTCCCAGCTGTCCACTTCCTTCTCGAAGGACTGGAACAGCACGTCCTCCACGTCCTCGATGAGCCGCTGCATCTGCTCCACGGAGACGGGCCGCTTGTAGCAGGCCTTCTGCAGGCCGGTGAACAGCTTCTGCCGGTCGTAGGGCATACGAGAGCCGTCCCGCTTGACCACGGCGAGCTTCACGGCCTCTTCCACCCGCTCGTACGTGGTGAACCGACGGCCGCAGCCGAGACACTCCCGCCTCCGCCGGATGACACGCCCCCCCTCGCTGGACCGCGAGTCCACCACCTTGTCCTCGTTGGTTCCGCAGACCGGACAGTGCATCGGACGGCTCCGGGCCCCAATGGATAGGGGTAGGGGAGTGTGAGACCACCGAATATAGCGCTGGGGCCCAAGGTGGTCAACGGTCGAGAAACGAGCCCATGGGGCTCGGCGCTCGGGGTTGTCCGGTTTTGCGAGCGTGTTCGCGGGTCGTGGGCGGTGATTTGCTCGG
>CAZQQP010000386.1:2993-3436 GCA_964595475.1 uncultured Planctomycetaceae bacterium
CCGAATATAGCGCTGGCGCCCGCGGGGGTCAAAGTTCGAGAAACGAGCGCGTGGGTTCTCGCCGCACGGGCTCGTCCGCCTTCCCGCAGTGGGGGCGCGGTCCGGGGTCGGTCATTTGCTCGGCCCGCGGGGCGTTCGATAATGATCGCCGCTCGCAAGGACCGCCTATGGCGACGGTGACGCTCCATCACGACAGCAGCAAGCAATTCGACGCGCCGGTGACGGGCCGTCAGATCGCGGAGGCCGAGGGGCTCCCCTCCGGCGCGGTGCCGCTCGCGGCCAAGGTGGACGGCAAGCTCGTCGACCTCGATCGGCCGATCGAGGAGGGTGGCTCGGTGCGGATCGTCCCCAAGCGGGACGACGACCCGGACGCCCTCTATGTTCTCCGCCACTCGGCGGCGCACGTGATGGCGGAGGCGATCGAGCGGCTCTGGCCCGAGGCG
>CAZQQP010000387.1:0-3428 GCA_964595475.1 uncultured Planctomycetaceae bacterium
TCGAGGACCTGCCCGGGACGAAGATCGTCGTCGTCGCCAACCTGGAGAAGGCCGAGCTGTTCGGCGTCGAGTCCAACGGTATGCTGCTGGCGGCGGGCGAGGAGGCTGACCTGCTGACCACCCACGGCGACAGTCCGCCCGGGACGAAGGTACAGTAACCGGCGTGTGGCCGCCGGACACTACCGCTTGACGCTGACCGCGAGCCCCTCGCCCACGGGGAGGAGAACCGTCTCGAAGGCGTCGTCCGCCCGGACGTGCAGGAGGTACTCGACGATCCCACGCGTGCTCTCGTCCATCGCGTCCCAGTCAGGGTCGCCCTCGAGGGCCGCGAGCGCACGGACCTCGTCGACAGCGCTCCCCGTCATGACGTTGTCCGCGCAGACGACGCCGCCCGGCGGGACGTCACCCCTGACCAGTTCGAACGTCTCGACGTACGCCTCGCCCTCGTTGTCGAGCAACACGAGGTCGAAGGGGCCGTCGTACTCGCGGTAGGTCTCTCTGGCGTCGCCGACCTCGAAGCGGGCTCGGTCCGCGTACCCGCCACGTTCGAAGAAGTCGCGGGCCACGTCGAGGTTCGCGGCCTCGAACTCGGTCAGCACGATCTCGCCGTCGGCGGGCACGGCTGGCGCGATCCAGTAGGCGGAGTAGCCCATCCCGGAGCCGAACTCGAAGGCTCGCCTGGTCCCGGCGAGGCGCGCGAGGATCCTCAGGACGCCGCCGACTTCCGGGCCGACGATCGGAAATCCCCTCTCGACGTTGTGCGCCTCCAGTTCCTCGGCGACCGCGTCCGTCTCGGGGCCCATCGCGCGTACGAACTGTGCGGCGTTCTCGGACAGGACCGTGTTCAGAGAGTCGTAGCCGTGGGAGTCCATGCATCCCTCTGACTGTGCCGCGACACAAGTAGCGATCGGACCAGATTGCGATAGGCCGCGTCCAGCGGATCTCTCAGCGATCGCCGACAGATAAGAACCCCTTTACGCGTTGACTGAATATTCAATCAGTGATGACGGGCTTCGACTCGTTTCTCGAGTCCCCGGAGGGAACGCGCGAGGAGATCATGTGCGCCACCTACCTCGCGCTCTGTGAGCATGGGTACGCGGACCTCACCATCCAGCGGATCGGCGAGGCGTTCCCGAAGAGCAAGTCCCTGATCTATCACCACTACGCCGGCAAGGACGAACTCCTCATTGATTTCCTCGCGTTCATGCTGGAACGGTTCGAGGACGCGATGCCGGTTGCGGACGTCGAGGGTCCCGCCGACCACCTCGACGCACTCCTCGATCACGCCCTCGGGACGCCACTCGGGGAGACGCGACGGGAGTTCACCCGCGCCATGGTCGAACTCCGGGGGCAGGCGGCCCACGACCCGGACTACCGCGCCCACTTCACGCGCCACGATCGCTTTTTCACCGAACGGATCGCCGATATCCTGGCGGCAGGCATCGACGAAGGGGTGTTCCGGGACGTCGATCCCGACGCCGTGGCGACGTACCTGATGGCGACGATCGACGGGGCCATGGTCCAGCGGGTCACGAGCGATGCTGCGGCCCCGGCGATGATTCGAGAGCAGGTGGACGTCTACGTCAGTTCGGTCCTGCTGGAGGACGGATGAGCGAGGGCCCGGGCCGCGCCGTCAACGTCACGGACGGTGAATTGCTGAAGCCGCTGCTCGTGCTCTCGCTCCCGATTATCGCCACGAACCTCATGCAGGTCGGGTACAACCTCGCGGATACCTTCTGGGTCGGCCGGCTCGGCCAGGCCGCCGTGAGCGCGCTCTCCTTCTCGTGGGCGATCGTCTTCCTGATCATCAGCCTCGCCGCCGGCTTCACCGTCGCGGGCAACGTGCTGGTCGCACAGAACAAGGGCGCGGGCCGCATCGACCGCGTCGACCACGTCGCCGGGCAGACCATCGCGTTCGTGGTGCTCCTCTCGGCGGTGTTCTCCGCCGTCGGGTACCTCCTGACGCCCCACCTGCTGGAACTCATCGGCGCGGTGCCCGGCACCGCCGAGTACCGGCTCTCGATCGAGTATACCCGGACCATGTTCCTCGGCATCCCCTTCGTCTTCGGCTTCTTCATCTTCCAGGGGCTCCTCCAGGGCTGGGGCGACACCCGGACGCCGATGTACCTGATGGCCTTCGGCGTCGTCCTGAACGTCCTCGTCGACCCCTTCCTGATCCTCGGCTTCCGGGACAACGTCCTGTTCACTGCGCTCGGGCTGACCGGCCTGCAGGGATCCCTGTACGCCGCGACGGGATTCGCCGGCTTCGGCGTGCAGGGGGCGGCCATCGCCACGATCGCTTCTCGGGGCGTCGGCGCGGTGCTGGCGATGGGGCTCCTCCTCTCCGGACTGGTCGGGATCGCGCCGTCCCCCGCCGACTTCGTCCCCGATCGCGACACCGTGGCGAAGATCGTCCGGATCGGCGCGCCGGCGAGCGTCGAGCAGAGCACGCGGGCGCTCGGCGTCACCGTCCTGACCGCCCTCGTCGCGCTGGCGAGCCAGGAGGCCGTCGCCGCCTACGGGATCGGCAACCGCCTCACCTCGCTCGTGTTCCTGCCTGCGCTCGGCCTGGCACGGGGGACAGAGACCGTCGTCGGCCAGAATCTCGGCGCCGACCAGGTCGATCGCGCCCGCCGGGCCGTGTTCGCCGCCGCCGGCCTGATCGCCGGCGTGCTGGCGGCCGTCAGCGCCGTGGTGGTCCCGTTCGCCGAGCCGATCACGGCCGTGTTCATCGCCGGCGAGGGGTCCGACGCCGTGGTCTCGATCGGTGCTGACTACCTGCGGATCGTCGGCGTCACGTTCCTCTTTCTCGGCGCCTTCCGGGTGGTCCAGGGCGGGTTCCGGGGCAGCGGTTCGACAAAGATCGCGATGGCCCTGTCGATCCTCGCGCTGGTCGGCTTCCGCGTGCCGCCCGCCTACGTCCTGGTCCAGTGGTTCGACATGGGTGCGACCGGCGTGTGGTACGGGATCGCGTTCTCGAACGTCGCGATCCTCGTCGTCGCCGGCGCGTGGTTCCTCCGGGGGACATGGACAGAGTCGGTCGTCGAGGACGACGAGGAATCGATGGGACCGACTCTCTCGGACGGGAACGCGGGAACGAAGCCGTCCAACCCCCCGGAGGAGGACATGACGGAAACCAGCGGCGAGGAAGCAAACGTGAACGACGACTGATCGGGGTTCGATGTACGGGCGCTATTCGGCGGCGGTTCGCTCCCGCTAACCCGAGTGGCTCGGCCAAAATCGCGCTTCGACTCGTCAGGAGACGCGTCTCGCTTCGCCCCCGCCTACCCGAGCCGCTCGTCCAAAATCAGTCGCGTCTTCGTGTTCACCACTTCGTCCATCCCCCGGGCACGCGTGATGAGGTCGTTCACGCTCTCCGTGTCCGCCGCGTCCACGACCACCACGATGTCCTCCTCGCCGGAGACCTG
>CAZQQP010000388.1:0-3428 GCA_964595475.1 uncultured Planctomycetaceae bacterium
CGGATCAGCTCGTCCGCGCTTTGCCAGACGCGCGCCCCGGGATGCGCCCGCTCCCAGGCGAGCCAGTCGTCGAGGATCTTCGCATCGGCGCCGCTCCGCAGTCGCTGACGCAGCGCTCGCCCGTTCGCGATCGCACGCGCCCATGGACCTTCGCCGCCCTCGCCACGCGCCCGACCGCGGTCCGCCGAGCCCGGCTCGATCGCGGCGAGGGCCCGCCAGCGCTCGCGCTCGCTCGGACCCAGGCCTTTGCGGACACGATCGCGATGGGCGGGCCAGTCGCCCGCGTGGTACGCGCGAACGCGCTCGTGAGCCGGCACCGCGTCCGCGGGGAGCAGGGCCGCCAGATCGCGCGCTCGATCGCCCTGCCCGTTGTCGAGCAGCAGGCCGACGACGGGGGCCAGGGCCGTGAGCTCCTTGCGCCGATGCGCTTCCGCGACATGCGCCCCCATCAGGACGGCGCTGCCCTCGCGCTCGCCCAGGCGCTTTCGCAGCCTTTTAAAGGCCGCTTTTCGCAGAGCCGGCTCGTCGCCGTGCAGATGAAAACCGCGCAACAAGCGCCCCGCCAGGCCCTCGATGCCGGCCCGCGTCAGGGCGCTTATGCGGGCGAGCTCCGCCCGTCGCCAGTCCGCGCCGCCGCTGGCCTTTGCCGCCTCCCCCCAGGCTTCGGCCGCGGCACCCCAGTGGCCGGCGTCCTCATGCGCTCGAGCGCGGCGGACGAGCCGCTCGGCCGCCTCCGGGTCCGCCGCCGCTGCCGGCGCCTCGAAGCGATGGCCCCGGGGCTCGATGCCCTCGGCGTAGGCGACATAACGGGCGGCAAGCAGATCCATCAGCGCCGTGTAATGCGTGGCGAGGCGCCCCGCCGCCTCGCGGGCCGGCGTCTCGGGCTCGCGTCCTTCGACGCGCGCGAACAGCCGCCGTGCGATATCTTGTCGAACGCGGTGCGCTCCGCCCGCGGCCTCGACGGCCTGCTCGTAACCACTCTCCGACAGCTCGAACTCCTTCGCCGCGCGATACGCCAGGCTCACCCGCGCCGCCGAGCCGCTGCGATGCGCGAGCCTGACGCGCTCGACCCCCGGCGGCAGCTCGAGGCTCGTGCGCGCCGTCGAGGCCAACGGCGCCGAGCGCCCGAGCGCCGTGAACGCCCCGCTCAGCGTGCCCGCGAGCCGTCGCCGGCGCCGGCCATCAGCGGCTTCCCTGACGGGGAACTCGTTCGAGGAAAGCAGCCGAAGCGCGGCGAGATCCGCCTCGGCCGCGCGCCGTCCGCGCCGCTCGGGCGTGATCCGGATGCGATGCGCTTTTTCGCCGACATGAACGGTCAGCGCAATCGGCTCCCGCAATTCGGCGCGAAGCACGTCGAGGCGCAAGGCGCTCGGCGCACCACGCTTCGGGATCGGATAGGTCAGCTTCTGCGGCCCGGATCCCCCGATCGTCGTAAAGGGCTCGGACCCGCGTGCTCCGGCGAGGGCCGGGATCTCATGGGTGTTCATCACCGGCGGCTCGTGGTCACCGCGATGCACGCCGGCGAGACGCGCCGCGTCGACATGGAGCTCGCGCGCCGATCGGATGCGGCCGACCGGGTGAAGCGGCCGCCAGAAGGTGTGATTCCCCCGAAGCGTCCGGGCCATCCGATCCACTCTGTCGGGGAACGGCGTTCGATCGGCCCGCGCCTCGAGCCGAGCGGCGGCCGCGAGCCCATCCTCCTCGCTCGCGGGCCGGCGCAAGCGGCGCGTGAGCGCCCGCGCCAGGACTGCAATGCCCGTCGGCCGATCCGCCGATTGCAGGAAGTCCGGCTCCTCGAAAGCGGTCGGGTCGATGGCCCAATTCGCCGGCTCGCTCAAAAGCGCATGAACCTCGTCGCGTCGCTGGATGCGCATGAGAACCGCGGCGTCCGGCTCGATCGTGATCTCGTGCTCGCCCTCGGGAACGGCCACGTAGGCCGTCTCGGAGGTGCTCACCGCCACCGGGCGGCCGTCGAGCCGGGCCACCGCCGCGCGCTGGGGCCGGGTGATGCCGGCGACCACCCGCTGCGGCTCGCCATCGCGCTCGATGGTCAGGCTGTAGGGCGCGCGCAGCCGCGCCCGCGGCCCCTTCGCCAGGCGCCGATGCGCGAGAGCCAGGCGCGTCGGTCCCTCCACGGTCACGGCTATCGCCTCGCCCGCCTCGAGGCGGCGCACGCGCTGGGTCTCAGCCCCGATCCACAGACGGCGGTCGGCCCGCGGTGTGATGGCTTGGCGATAGAGCGGATGCGTCGGCACTTCGACGCGTCGCGCGCGAAACGCGCTTACGACCACTTTCCGGTCGGCGGGCGCCTTGAGCCGCACGCGGTAGGCGCCCGTTTCCGGGGCGCGATACCGGCGCCGTCCCTCGCCCGCGCGATCGGGGGCGATCGCGCTCCAGGCGGCCCCATCGCTGGAGCACCAGACCGTGAGCGCCGCCGGCCCCGCGCTCTCCCCCTCGTCGATGAGCATGAGATCGGAACCGCCCGGCAGGGCGAGTGTGGCCGTCTCGCCGGGGTTTAGAATCATACGGTGCCGTCCGCTTTCGCTGTGGAAACGCAGGCGCACCTCGCCGCGGACATAGGGGCGGCCCTCGAGGTTGTCCCAGCGCGTCTCCGGCGACTGCTCTTTATGGAGCCGAAAGAGAAGGCCGTCCAGCTCGCCGGCGGCGGGTAGCGGAAGACACAGCACAAACGCGGCGATCAGGGCGCGGCAACCACGGCTCATCGGGCCGCCTCCAGCAGACAGGCGCGCAAGTCCTTGCGCAGGTCCGCATCCTCGAGCAGACGACGGCGGAGCTCGCGCGCCAGCTCCACATGGACGAAGCGCCGGAAGCCGCGCTCGCGCAGCATGGCCGCGTTGCGGTTGGTCGTCGCGCCGAGCTCGTTCACGTCGTCGCCGTAGCCGCGCACGACCCGGTTCAGGCGGGCGCGCAGACAATCCCGAACGCGCTCGGCCGGCCCGGTCAGCGAGCGCGTTCCGTTGGAGACGATGACGTCGGCGTTGCGGCCGGCCCTGGTGTCCCGCTTCTCGCGCGCGAAGCCGTGGAGCTGGACCACGATGCCGTCCGGGTGCGCCTTCACGAAAGCGGCGGTGGCGGCGTTGAAGTGGCTCATATCGCGGTGGGCAAGATCGGCGCGCCGATCGCTTCGATCGTTCGGCGCCCACCGCGGAATCGTGTTCCAAGCGGCCATGCGGAAAGCGCCGGTCGCCGCCAGCTCGGCGACAATGGCGCCCGTGTCGAGATCCTTGAAGCGATGCGGAGCCTGCAGGAAGACCGCGGCGGACGCGTCGGCGCGCTCCTGAATCAGATAAAAGCCGCGCCCCCGCACGTCATCCGCGGGATCGGCGACGGCCAGTGCCTCGCCGTCGGCCAGGGTCACGCGGCGCCGAACCAATCCCACGGCGGCGAGCTCGTCCACCGGCGTATCG
>CAZQQP010000389.1:0-2037 GCA_964595475.1 uncultured Planctomycetaceae bacterium
ACCTTCGCCTGAGCGAGGCTCCGGATTCTCGCGACTGTCTCCACAACGCCGCGAGCACCGGCTCGACCCGGAGCGGCGGGCCTCTCGGTCGGCTCCCGCAACACCTTAGCCCCTGGCGGGCGACCGCCGTTCCATGAACCCGCTGGACCGATTCGACACCCCTGCCTGGTGGACGGCGGCCGCGACGGCCGTCACGTACGGGATCATCCTCCTGGTGATCACCGTGTTGCTCTTCGGCGTCCCGTACCTCGTCTTCACGTCGCTCTGACCGGCCGGTCCCCACCGAGTCTGCGACGAGACGCGACTCCAGTGTCCGATACCGGCCCAACTGTTCCGTCCGGAGGCGACCTCGCCGAGGCGATGTCCGGGGGCGACCTCGCCGGGTCCCGCTGGGGACGCCCTCGCCGGGTCCTGCCCGGAGACGCCGGGCCGCCGCCAGGCGCGCCCTTTTGGTCGTTGACCCCCTACAGGGTGCATGGCAAACCAGCGGTATGCGTACACGACTCACCAGACCAAGGTCCGGTCTGGGAAGGTCTCCCAGATCGAGGACATCGTGAACGAGTACGCCCGTGAGGGGTGGCGGCTGACCGAGACCCTCGCCGCCGACGGCTCGACGGTCGCGCTCGTCTTCGAGCGCCGCATGGAGACGGACTGACCGCGCCTACATGCCCATGTCGGCGGCCTCGTCGGGGACCGGCAGGTCACCCGGTGCCATGCCGAGCAACTCCGCGGCGTGGTCCAGCGCCATGTCAAAACCGTAGTACCGCTCGAGCTCGTCGCCGTCGGGGCCCCTCCGGACCTTCAGCATCGCATAGCCCTCGCGGTTCTGGGCCACCGTCGCCTGTCGCTCCCCGTGTGTGAAGGTGAGCAGGCGCTCTGTCTCGGTCTCGCGGTACGTGGCGCTTGGGGCGTCAGCGCCCGCATCGCTCCCCGCCCGGTGGTTCGCCATGGGCGATTCTCGCGTGCCCGGCGGCAGGAATCTACCGATTCGCCACCACGGCCACCGTCGTACCTGTGACAGTTCGGGCCGGCGTCGCCACCCACCCCCCGCAGAGATGGTCCCTCGCACCCCTGGCTGAGCTACGAGCCCGCGGGCGCTGATCGAGGAAGTCACCGGCGGCGAGCGGACCCTCACCCTGCTCGAGCCGTCCCGGCCACTGGCCTCGCGTCGGCCGACGACATCGCGGACGTCTCCGTCCCGGCGGTCATCGAACACGTCGAGGTCACGACCTTCACCGAGTTCGGCAAGCGCCGGATGAGCGTCGCCTCGCAGGAGATCGAGAAGCGTGCCTGGCCGACCGGCGACGGGGCGGTCGACGCCGGCTTCCGGTCGCTGTCGCTTCTGGCCGACCAGGAGTCCGTGTACGGCACGCTCGCAGACAGCGGCGTCGAGACCCACGACTTCGGGGTCCCGGACTGGTCGCCACCCGCGTCGCTGGGCGTCGTCCCTCACGGACTCGACGACGAGGAAATCGCGGAGTCGTGGTTCCTCGTCTTCGACGGCGCCGGCGATCCAGACCGCAAGTGTGCCCTCCTCGCCCGCGAAGTTCGGGACAACCACTACGGCGGGTTCTGGACGTACCGCGCCGACGTCGTGAACCGCATCGGCGCACACATCTACGAGACCCACATCGTCTGACCGTCCGCTCCGGCAACGACGGTAGCGGGAGTCGGGGAGTTCCCGGGAAATTGGGTGGGACGTTGGTCCGATGTGGGCGGTTTTCGTGAGAGTTCGGAAAGTAGTCTTCAGGTGCCGGAGTCATCCTGTGGATACGGCCCCGCAAATGTCCCATGGAACTGACGACACCGACGCCGCGGACGGCGCTCGCGGCCCACGTCGTGACGGCGACGGGAGGAACCCACGCGAACACGCGGCCCACCTGGAACGCTACGAGGCCATCCGGTTCACGGACGACCACACCCTCATCTACGACGTCGAGAACGAGCGCGCCTGGGTCCAGGCCGAAGCGGCCCTCGACCTCGAAGCGGTCGCCTGAGCGGCTCACTCTTTCGGATCCCCGGACCCCGCGATGCTCA
>CAZQQP010000389.1:2047-2657 GCA_964595475.1 uncultured Planctomycetaceae bacterium
CTGGCACGCCGACCGAAAGGTCCGAGGCGCTGCCCCGCACACGCACTGCCATGCCCAAGTGGCTCCAGAGCGGCCGTCGCCGGGACATCTGCATCATCGTTGCCGGGGAGGGGGAGCTCCAGGCCCAGGCGATCAAGGCGACGCTGGCCGACCGCTACGACGAACGAATCGACCCGAAGAGCTTCTACGGCGCTCTCGATGCCCTCGTCGACGCGGGCTTCCTGGAAACCCGAACCGAGGGCATCCACGACGTCTACGCGCTGACCGAGGCCGGGGAGGCGAGCCTCCACGAGCACTTCGAGTGGATGCGCTCGCAACTGGACCGCTGAGCGAGCCACCGGTACGCGGGGCACGCTCACCATTCTGGCCCACACAAGCCAAATCACATACAATATGTTTAATTATTATACGTCTCCCGCCCCCCGCATCCCCCGAACGGTGTCGATCTCGGCAGTGTAGGTCCCAATTATTGAATGTATCTCGGACTGAAGAAGGATATTTTGCAGAATTTCGGTAGGGAGTGGCGGCAATCGGGGCAGTGATCGGGTCGAAAACGAGAACCGGTCCGGGCCCCGCCGGCTCGGTGCCTCATCGCGATGAAGCCCCTTGA
>CAZQQP010000389.1:2667-3427 GCA_964595475.1 uncultured Planctomycetaceae bacterium
GCAGAATTCCGGCAGATAATAGCGGTATTCGGGGCAAAGATCGGGGCGAAAACGAGAACCGGTTCCGGGCCTCGCCGGCTCGGTGCCGTATCGCGCTGAAGTCCCTTGAACTGCAGTCCTCTGCCGCTTCGAAGCGCTTCAGGGCTACGCGGAGGGGTCGTCGAGGTCACCTCCTATCTAAGTACTAGAAAGGTGAGTAATATAGAAAACAGTCTATTTTCTTATTATTACGGAAGTGGGTTCGGGTCCGCTCCGACGCCGCAGGCCGTCCCCGGCATCCCGACCTGTCACCAGTGGCCCTCCGGACCGACGAAATGGCGACATCGATGTTGCAGCCCGACACCGAATGGCATCTTCCGTCCGCCGAACGGCAGTGGCGGGAGGCATCGCCCTATGAAGGGGCGAAAACGGGGCTAGAACTCGTCGATGACGGGGAGGCCGACGGTCGCGTAGTCGTCCATCGAGGCGAGCACGTCCGGCGCCTCGTCCAGGGTGAGCGTCTGCCCGACGATCTTCTCGGGTTCGAGCGTCCCCCGTGCGATGAGGCGGAAGAGTTCCTCGTATCGGACCAGTGGCATGCCGTAGGAGCCGTGAAAGTCGATCTCCTGGAGGGTCATCACGTCGACCGGGAGCGGGATGGAGCCGGCTTCCGCGGCCGTCGTCAGGCCGATCTGGACGTGGGAGCCACGGGTCCCGAGAGAGGCGACCGAGTTCTGACAGGTCTCGGCGATGCCCAGGGCGTCGATGGCGACGTCGGTCC
>CAZQQP010000390.1:0-1586 GCA_964595475.1 uncultured Planctomycetaceae bacterium
CCCGACGACGAGCGCGTACCCGAGCCCTCGACGGACCACACTCGGCTGCGCCGCGTGGCGAAGCCATTTCCACAGAGCGTGCGCCCACGCCATTTTCCGAGATCCTCCTCGAGCCGGAACCGTCTCGGGTTGCGCACGTCGCGCCAGCTCGACGGTCTTGGCCGGAGTGGACCGTCGGCTACGCAGCCGGCGACACGGCCTCCTCTCCGGTCTCCATCCGATGGGCCGACGCGTCCGTCGCGTCGAGGTGTCTGCGCGTCGGAGACTCACCGGAGGCGGCGCTCGGGCCGCCCTCGTGGCCCGCCGCAGCCGCGAAGAGGAGCCCGCCGACGACCACGGCCGTCGCGACGATCGTTCCGAGGAAGACGACGAGGCCCTCGGTGACCCCGGTGGCGTCCTCTCGCAGGGTTCTCGTTCGGGTGCCTCGGCCGCGGCCCACCAAATGGATGACGGGTGCGGGATCGTTTTCCGAGAAGACCTTTCCCCTCGCGGTTCGCGTTGAGCTCAGCCCTTTCATCGCGCTCGCTCCTTTCAGCCAACGGTCACCTGTTCCCGGCCCGCCGTCCGTGAGTCGCCCGGAAGAGGACGGACTTACAAGGGTGGGCTCGGCGCCGCGGCGGGCGCCGGACGGCCGCGAAGCGGATTCGTCGGCGGGGCCGTCGACCGCGGCGAGGACACGCTTGCGTCTGGAATACCTGGAACGAGCGGAGGCACACAAGAGCGTGGGGGATCAGCCTTGGGCCATTCTTCTTGGGGCGGCGAGCGATGCTTAGCTGTCAGGAGGCGAGTCGACTTGCCTCGGAAGGACTCGACCGGAAGCTGCCCTCACTCCAACGCTGGCGGCTCCGTCTCCACCTGCTGCTCTGCTCCGCGTGTCGCGCGTACAAGCGAGAGATTGAAGGCATCCACAGGCTCATCCGGGCCCGGTTTACAGAAGGCCAGCGGACCCACGGCGAGGGGTCTTCCCTTTCCGACGCCTCCCGGGAGCGAATCAAGCGCCGTCTCTACGAGATCGCGCCAGAAGATGGACGCCCGGGCGCCACGCAGCCGAGCTCGGGCGGGATGTGACCAGCTCCAACGGAGGCGATCGTCGCCGGAAGCGCTCCCTTGGCTGGTTATTGATCGAATTGCCATTCGCGGCTCCAGCCAACCTCCATCCACGGCCCGCGGCTTCCACAGCCGGAAACAACTCGACCTGGTCCTCCGCGATCCGGACGGAGTCGGACGAGCGTGCCGTGGCTGCCCGACGCCCTCGAGTGATCGTTTCCAGAAAGGGAACCTACGATCGCGCCGAGAGCTGCTCCTCCGATGCCGGAAGCCGCGGCCGGGGCTCACGCCCACTGGATGAGCCGCTTTTGGCTCGCGGAACGGACCCCGAGCAAGCGGGGGATTCGCCTTGACGAGGGCACACGACGGCCGACCGGAACCGAATGTCGTTTCCGCTCCCGAGCTCGGGATCGACTGGGACGCGGTCTCGAGGCTCCTCCTCGGCGCCTGTCCGCCCTTCCTCCTCGGTCTCGCGTTCGGGATGGGAAAGATCGTCCGGGACTGCTCACTGACCTGCACGGTCGGTCACGAGCTCGTCC
>CAZQQP010000390.1:1596-3423 GCA_964595475.1 uncultured Planctomycetaceae bacterium
CGACGGCTCCCATGTCGGCGATCCACATCCGCCTGCATCGGGTGCTCCGGTTCAAAGGGCTTCAGACCGCGTGCCTGCTCGTGACGGCGGCGAGCTTCGTCCTTTTTTACGGGGTGACGCGGTGGGCCGGCGGACCCGGGGGGAGCGGGGCGGCGGGCTGGTCGGCGCGGGTGGTGTACCTCGGGTTCTACATCTGGCTCGGCGCGGCAGGCACGCTGCTGGGACCGAACATGAAGCTGATCGCCCATCGGCTCTATCCCCCCGCCTCGCGGGGCCGGACGCTCGCGATCTCGGCGGCGTCCATCGGCGTCGGCGGACTCGGCGGCTGTGGGCTCGCCTGCGTCGTCGCGCCGTGGCTCGTTCAGGAACACGGCCTCCACTTCACCGAGGCCCGCGACACGCTCCTTCTCGGGATGGGAGGGGTCCTCGCGTTGGCTGTTCCGACCGTTCTCCGAATCGACCAACGGATTCGGCGGGAGGGCCGAGACCCCGAGGCGTCCGAGGAGGAGAAGAAATGCGGCGGATCGGAGGGGAGCTCCGGGTCGGGGCTCGCGGCCGTCCTCCGGCTGATCGCGAACAACGCCCGGCTCCGGCGGATCGCGGGCCTGGTCCTCGTCGGTGGGCTCGCGGAAGCCGTCCTTCTGTATCTGTTCTACTGGATCGTGACCGAGGAGACGACTGCCGAGGGCGGGAGGGCGTTGGTCTTCGGCAGGTTCTACATGTACCTGAACGGGGCCGTTCTTCTGATGCTCGTCGTCGGGAGCAGTCGGCTGGTCGACCGCATCGGCCTGCTCACGGCGATCCTGACACTGCCCCTGGGCCTCGCCGTGGGAACCGCGGCGCTGCTCGTCCACGCGGGCCTCATCGTCGCTTACGCGCTCAGGATCGCGGAGAAGACGGCGGAGAAGGCCCTCTATGGCCACGGGGTCGACCGGATGATGATCTGCGTCGACGACCCGAGCGCCGCGAGCATCCGCGCTGTCCTCGAGGGCGTCGGCCGGCACGCCGGCCGAGGGCTCGGCGCCCTGGTTCTCCTCGGGGTCGTCCAAGCGATGAGCTTCTCGATCCGGCAGACCGCCGTCTTGTATCTGATCATCCTCGTGGGCTGGGCGGCGATGGCTTGGCTGCTCCGGCCCATCCTCCGCGACTGCTCCGTCCACGGAGAGCCAAGCGCATGAGCCCGGCTAACCGGCGGGACGGCGATGTGCGGGAAAGGGTATGTCCGGCCGGCGGCATGGCGTTTGTGATAACAGGAAGGCCGCAACCTTAGGGCGCGGAGGTGCGGGTGCCTTATTCGCTGCTTCCTTCATGGCGTCCGACCCCCTTGGATCTGCGGCGGCGCGTGATGCGCTCAGATGCAAGGTCTGTGATGGCGAGCATCACTCCAAAAAGAAGGCCCACGACGAACCCCAGGACTTGCCACAGCACGGCGAACACCGGGAGGAGATGCCAGGTGGTGCGCTCGGCCTCACTCCTTCCGATGAAGGCCGCAGCCACGAGGTAAACGCCCGGTGCGAACACTGCTCCGAACGACGAACTGCCAACGACCCAGTAAAAGCCGCGGCTCGGTGGCACATGTCTCATCAGAAGCTCAGCGAGCGCCCAGAGGACGGCGGAGGTCACGGCGATCACCGCACACCCTTGATAGATCGCGTCATCGAACCAGTCCGAAGCCGACACAGTGGCCGCGGCCAGGGCGCAAACAGGAAGCATCACAAGACCTACCAGGAAGATGCCTCGGATGATGTGTCTTGTTTGCCGCACCTCTGCTCCTAACCGTGTTACGGCTCCGCAAACGAACGACGTGTCGAACAGCGTGATGCGGGC
>CAZQQP010000391.1:0-3380 GCA_964595475.1 uncultured Planctomycetaceae bacterium
GCGTTATTGTGATCGATGTGAAGCGAAACCGTTCCCTCGAGGGCTTTCCCATGGAACCGAGTGCCACGCCCGAAGGCTCCCCCGCCCGGAAGAAGGCGAGCCGGCGGAGCGATCGTCCGTCCGACGAGGGGCGGGCGACGCGGATCCTCGTGGTGGAGGACGAGGAGGATCTTCAGGAGCTGCTCCGCGGCAGCCTCGAGCGGGAGGGGTACACCGTGGTCGCCGCGTACCGCGGGGACCACGCGCTGAAGGCGTTCCAGTCGACGCCGCCGGACATCGTCCTCCTGGACCTCATGCTCCCCGGCGTCGACGGGCTGGAGGTGTGTCGCGAGCTGAAGCGGGACGCGGCGACGCGGGACATCCCCGTCGTGATGCTCACGGCCAAGGGAGAGGAGGCGGACATCGTCGCGGGGCTGGAGCTCGGCGCCGACGACTACGTGACCAAGCCCTTCAGCACGCGCGTGCTCCTCGCCCGGCTCAAGGCGGTCGCCCGCCGCCGCACCTCGGGAGGCGAGGGCGCGAAGCCGGGCGAGCGGGTCCGCATCGGCGACCTCCTCGTCGACCCGGACCGCCACGAGGCCCGTGTCGCGGACGAGCCCGTGTCCCTGACGGCGACCGAGTTTCGCCTCCTCCACCTGCTCGCGAGCCATCCCGGCCGCGTGTTCACCCGCCAGCAGATCATCCGCGGCGTCCACGACGCCTCCACCGTGGTCACGGATCGCTCCGTCGACGTGCAGGTCCTCTCCCTCCGCCGCAAGCTCGGCGACAGCGGACGCCGCATCCACACCATCCGCGGCGTCGGCTACCGCCTCGACGACGGGTGACCCCCGCGACCTCGCCCGCCCCCCACGAAGTCAAGCTCCGGCCCGCCGGGACACCTCGGCGACGCGTCTCCGCGTCCGGTGCCGTCCGCGACGGGGTGTTCGCCACATGGAGACGCCCGTGATCAGCAACGCGGAGGGAGAAAGGCCCGCGACGAACATGCCCCAGCGGTAGGCGGGGCTGAGGATGCGGCCGATGTGGAGGGGATACGCGAGCTCCAGGGTCTTCTGCCCCGTCCGCCCCGTTCGCCAGTCGTGCTCCCAGACGCGCTCGCCGGTGACGGGATGGAGCCCGACGAAGCGGTGGCCGTCCGGGTGGGGATTGGCGGGATGGCGGCAGCGGAGGAGGGCCGGGCGGTCCGGCACCGAGGAGAAGACGAGCCAGGTGGGGTCCCCGACAGGCATCGCGCCGCGGGCTCGGGCGAGCAGCTCGCTCGGCGGCCGCCCGTTCCCCTCCACGGGGGCGACCGGGGCGGGTCGGGGATGGACCGGCCGCCCAGGGTTCCCCGGAGCAACGCACCGACCGTGTCGTAGTAGGCCAGCGCCACGCCGGTGAGGGCGGAGACCAGGAGGAAGATCGCCGCGACGACACCGACGACGCGGTGGAGGTCGTAGTGGCGCCGGGCGGCGGAGGCCCGCCAATTGATCTGGAGCGCCCGGCGCCAGGCGCCACCCATGGGCCACCACAGCCAGACGCCGGTCGCGACCATCGAGATCAGGAAGAGGCCGACCGCCCCGACGATCGCCCGCCCCGTCTCACCGCTGAACAGGTGGACGTGGAGATCGCGAAGCACGCCAATGGGGCCGCCATACACGGCGGCCGTGCGGCGAATCTCCCCCGTGGCCGCGTCCACGACAACACGGGTGCGGACGGGGTGGTCCAGCCAGAATCGATACGGGGCGCGCTCCTCCCGCGGGAGGCGGACGAGGCGCGTGCTGCGACCGCGGAAGGCCGCCTCGACGGCCCTCGCCCCGGCGTCGAGCGCGTTCGGCCGCGTCGCCTCGCCAACCTCATAGAGGGTCGGGGAGAGGCCCGCCGCGAGTGTCTCGGCGAAGACGAGGACGCTGCCGCTGAGCCCCCACGCGACGAAGAGCAATCCCAGGCCGAGGCCGACCGTCGCGTGGGCGCGGCGGGCCCATCCCCGCAGACGCACGGCCGTGGGACGTCGTCGCATCACCATTCGAGGCGGTAGTTCACGCTCAGGGTGCGGCCCTGTCCCTTGGAGAGGGTCGAGTCCATCCCGAACGCTTGGGCCGCAACGGGGAAGTAGTCCGTGTTGAACAGGTTCTCCACGCCGACGCGGAGATCGCCGGGACCGACGCGGAAGGACGCGTAGTAAGCCACCCGGTAAAGGACTCGACGGGGGCGCTGCCGAAGATGGTGCTGTCGGGGCTTCGGTCGCCGGAGTCGAGCACCTGGAGACGGTTGCTCCACCACTCGAACGGGGCGTACTCGCCGAAGCCGGTCAGCTTGATGGGCGGGACGCGTGTGTTGGGCAGCTCCTCGTCGAGGTCGCCGTCGCCGTCCTCGTCGGTGGCGCTGGCGACCCACGGGGTGGTTCCGCCGAGGGTCCACTGTCCCGTGAGGTCCAGCTTGACGTTCGACTCCACACCCCAGATTCGCTCTTCCTGCCGGGTGACCTGGAGGTTCCGGGTGAAGTTTGTGCCGAGGTCGGACTCGCTGTAGAAGCCCACCACGGATTTCTCCAGCATGGACCAGTCGCCGCGGAGGCCCACTTCGTAGTCGTCCACGGTCGGGGCCTCGGAGTCGATCCGCTCCACGGCGCCGCCGGAGCCCGCCTGCTGTCGGAGCACGCGGCCGACCTCGCTGGGGGCGAAGCCCTGGGAAAGGCTGCCGAAGAGGTCAACCTTGTCGGTGACGAAGACCACAGCGGTGGCGTTGAACAGCGTCTCGTCGTACTCGAGCGTCCCGCCCCGGACTTGGTGAAGTCGTCGACGTCCGGCGACGCGGTCTCGTGCCGCACGCCCCCGCGGAGGCGGCCGAGGTCGCCGACCGGAATCTCCAGCTCGGCGAAGCCCGCGATCGCGTCCTGATCCATGGGCGGTGTGGAAGCGAAGGGGCCGACGACCGGGTGGGCGGTCCGCTCGTTGAGGAAGTCGGGGCCCTGATGAGCGAGGGCCGGAGGGGTCGCCGAGGATCGGCGTATCGATCGTCAACCGCGTGCCGATGCGCTCGGGGACCCGCGTGCCCTGCGACCCGCGGAAGGAGCCGAACCGGGCGAGGTAGTCGAGGTGATAGGCCTGGACCTTGACCTGACTGCCGAGCACGTCGCGGGCTGATAGCTCATACTGACGAGCTCGTTCTCGGTTCCGGGCTCTCCTGGGCCGGATGACCGGGGACCGCTCGGGCCTTCCGTCCCTGGCTGAAGTTGCCGGGCTGCGTGACGAACTCCGTCTCCTGCTCGATGTCGTAGTTGTTGACCGTGAGCTCGAGCCGCTGTCGCCCCTTGTCAAAGTCGAGGCCGAACTTCCCGAGGACGTTCCACTCCGTGGAGTCGGCGAGGCCACCCTGGGTCAGAAGCGGGTCCGGCGGAATGC
>CAZQQP010000392.1:0-3360 GCA_964595475.1 uncultured Planctomycetaceae bacterium
AGGACCGCGACCGTCGCCGTGGAGGTGTGGATCCGTCACTGGGATTCTGTCTTGGGAACCCGCTTCACACAGTGGGTGCCGCCCTCGTAGCCGAGGTGTTGCCAGACCGCCTCGCCCCGGACGTTGACCACGGCCTCACGAAGGCCGCCGAGGTCCGCGGGCTGGAAGTCGAGCACCTCCCAGTCCCACCCCTGGCGCTCCGCGTACGCCTCGTACATGGTGTAGAGGTCGCCCGCCCAGATCGCGGCCTCCGCCCCGCCCACGCCGGCGCGGATCTCCATCATGACGGAGCCCACGCGCCGATCGTCCGCCGTGACGAGGTCGGTCTTGATGCTCTCGAGCGTGGACCGCGCCCGCCTTTCCACCTCCGGGAGCTCCCGCTCGGCCATCGTCCGCAGCTCGGGGTCCCCCTCCTCCTCGTACATCTGCCGGAGCTCGGCCGCCTCGTTCACGAGCCGCTTGTACGCCTCGTGCCGCTCGCACAGCGGCTGGAGCGTGGACCGCTGCATGCTGAGGGAGCGCACCCGCTCGGGGTCCGCGAGCACCTCCGGGTCCGCGAGCTGGCGGTCGAGGTCGCGGAGCTGCTCGCTCATGCGGTCGAGCTTCTCGAGGAGGACCTGCTCGCTCATGGAGCCTCACGAGGGGCGCGACGAGGCGTCCGACGGGAAAGAGAGGACCGACGTCCCCATCGCAGCGCTGCCGCGACCGCGCAGCGACGATAGGAGAACGGCGACGGCGTGGCTGAGGCGACGCTACTTCCGGGTCCGG
This sequence comes from uncultured Planctomycetaceae bacterium, assembly GCA_964595475.1. Taxonomy (GTDB): domain Bacteria; phylum Planctomycetota; class Phycisphaerae; order Phycisphaerales; family Zrk34; genus CAZQQP01. The sequence continues at coordinate 769 of CAZQQP010000392.1, forward strand.
CTTCGGCGGCCGAAGTAGTTCCGGCCATAGCGCTGCTGGAACTTCTCCACGCGGCCCGCGGTGTCGACGTACTTCTGCTTCCCGGTGATAAAGGGATGGCACTGGTCGCAGATGTCGACGTGGATGTTGCTCAGCGTGCTGCGGGTGGTGAAGCTGTTCCCGCAGGCACAGGTCACCTGCGTGTCCTGGTATCCCGGGTGGATGGTCTGTTTCATCGCGGTCTCCTCTCCCGCCTGGGCGTTGACGATCTCGATCTTAGAGGGTCGCTTCGGCTGGGCAACGGGCCTCCGGAACCACGGCTCTCCGGTTCCCCGGTCACGCGCTTCGCGAGGCGGCGGACCGCCTTGGTCTGGTCGCCCGGGGAGAGCTGGGCGTTGGGCTCCAGATACGCGAGGTTGCTCAGGTGCAGCGCGTACCAGTACCACCGGGCCGCCTGGTCGCGGTAGCCGAACTCCCACGCGAAGTCCGCCGCCGCCAGGTGGGCCGACACACTGCTTCGGTCCCACTGGAGCATCATCCTCGCCGCACGAAGCGCCTCCTGCGGCCAGTTCGTCTGGCCCGAGCGGGTGGTCATTTCCGCGGCACGGCGGCACAACCGGAACCGCACGCCCCAAAGGTTCGCGTGGCTGACGCCGGTCGCCTCGGCCTTCTGAAGCTTCTCGTAGGCGCGCTTCAGGAGGTCATCCCGCTTGCCGGTCTCCCCTCGCCGATGGGCCCATGCCGCTTCCTCCCGCAGGAGCTTCACCTCCCACTCGAGGACGGAACCGTCCGGCGCCGGCGGCACCTCACGGGCCTTGGCGAGGGTCTCGAGGACCTTCTTCCGCTGCTTCATCGCCGCGCTGCGGAGCCGCTGGACCTTCTCCCGCGTGCCGTCCTGGGCTTCACGCTGAGCCTTGACCAGGGTCGTGGTGGCCGAGCGGAGCTGTCGGGCCGCGGCGCCGAGGAGCTGTTGCTGCCGGACCATGGGGACGGTGGCGCTGAGCAGGAGGACCCCCGCCGCGACGGGCACGAGGCCCGTCATCGCCGCCCCGGCCCACTGAGAGAAGGCTCCGGGCGATCGGCCGCCCCACCCCGCGCCGGCCACGGTGCCGAGGAGTGTCAGGAGCAGCGGGGCGGCCATCGCGTTGGTCATGGACATCTCGATCTGGCTGTGGAGCAGCAGCGTCGCGGCCGCGGCGAAGGCCGCGGCGATCAGCGTCGCGTTGCGAGCCGGCCGACGGGGGGTCAGCCACGTGCACACGACGAAGAACCCGACCGCCCCGAGGTACCAAAGGCCCACTTGAGGCAGGAGGAGATAGGGGCCGACCAGCGCCACCCCGCCGAGCGCCACCACCGTGGCCCGGACCACGAGGGGCACGCCGTGGAAGAGGCGGGCGACCGTCGGAGCTTCGGGATCGGGCTGCTCGTCGGTCTGCTCGCGAGCGGCCCGCACCCACATCCAGCAGCCGAGCAAGAGGATGGCGGACATCGCGATCAGCAGCAGCGCGGTGCCGCACAGCTTCAGCGCCTTGCCGAACTCCGTGTAGAACATCATCCCGAAGACGATCGCCGTGACGAGGAGGGGAGCCACCCACCCGGTAGGGTCGGGCCGCATCCGCTCGTCCTCGCGGGCCAAGGCGGAAGGACGCGTCGCCGTGCGGGCGCCGCGCCAGAGCATCGCGAGCAGGAGCAGCGACCAAGCGATCCCTCCGATCCCCAGCGTGGCGACGAAGGTGATGAACCCGTTGTGGGCGGCGCTGACCGCCTCCGGGTTGAACAGGCTCTTGTGGGTCACGTACTTCGGCTGGAACCGCCCCGGCCCCACGCCGATGCCCATGTCAAGCAGCTCGCGGAGGTTCCCGAGGTGGTCGACCAACGCCGCAACCAGGGCGCGTCGCCGTCGCTCCGCGTCGTCGGTCGGGAGGTTCTCGGGCAGGATGCCTCGGGCCTCCGCCGCCTTCTCCAGGCTCTCCACGGACCGGTTGTCGAGCTGCTGTCGCCACTCGCGGAGGGCCTTGGCCGGGTCCAGACGCGTAACCCGGGCGAGGTCCGTTCGCAGCTTCTCGCGGCCCTCGGCGCCTCCGACGGCGCCCGCGACGGCGCCGAGCGTCTCGCCGACATCGGGGCCGGGAAGCCACATCCGGGCCGCCGCCTGCCAGTACTGATAGCGAAACAGCAGCGACCGCTCGCCCTGCGGGGTCGCGGGAGGGCCGAGCGAGCCGCGGAAGAGCACCGCGGCGATCGCCACGGCGAGGAGGCCGAACGCGACGGTCCGCCACACGCCGACCCGCGGACGAAGCCGGGGGAACAGCCACCAGCCGGCCAGCAGCGCTCCGCCGATCACCAGCGCTCCGACGGCCCCTTTCGAGAACGTCAGCACCACCGCCGCCGCCCCCGTCGCGGCCGTCATCGCCGCGAGACCCGCCTCGTTGTGCCGCAGCCACGCGACCAGCGCGATCACCAGGAGCCCGGCCGCGGCGCCCCGGACCACCCAATCCGTCGCGGCCGACGAGAGCAGCTCAACACCCGTCGCACCGGTCGCCCCGGCGTACAGCGCGGCCGCGCCGGCCGCGATGAGGACCGCACCCACCGCCGCGGCCCCCGCCGCCAAGG
>CAZQQP010000393.1:0-3360 GCA_964595475.1 uncultured Planctomycetaceae bacterium
GGCCCACCGAAGACCCACGTGAGAGACGGCGCCAGGCCACTGCGATCAGCCGCCGCCTCAAACGCCTCCACGTGCGCGGACTGATCGCCAAGATCCCCCGGACACGCCGTTGGCGCGTCACACATAAAGGCCAACAGGTCCTCGGGGCTCTTGTCCGTTTCCACTATTATGACCTCGCCGCTGCTGCGTAACATCACGCGCGCATCTGACAGCGGAACACTCTATCTCGCCGTCGCGGCCCGCCACGTTCTCCATCCAGAGCACCCGGCCGACCTCCCGCCACCCGAACACCGCCACCACGAGATCCTGGTCTCCGTCCCGGTCGAAGTCGGCGGCGCGGACATCCGCGACGCGACCAAGGTTCCTCACGAGGACGACCGTCTCGAACTCCCCTTCGCGCGTCTGTCGGAGCCAGACCACCCGTCCCTTCGTCGCGTTCGACGGGTAAAAAGTCCCGAGGTCCGCGACGGCGGGGTGGGCGGAGGACGTGGAACTCGCATCGTTCCGCCGGAGCTTTTCTCCCGCCGGCGGGGGAATCCGCGGGACGGCCTTCTGGCGCCCCGCGGGTGTTCGGGAGCGGGTGCACGTTGCTCGAGTCCCGATCACAGGCGCCCACCGCCGAGCGTAAGAAGCGCCGCGGCGCCCACGCGGTGCAACCGCTCTCGTTTGCGCACGGTCCGTTGCCCGATCGGCTGGGGGAAGCACAGCGATCCGGCGCGACTACCCGCCTTCCAGCACCGTCGTCTCGCCCGGCGTCGCGATGGCGTAGCCGCCGTCCGGTTCGGGCTGGACGGGAGCGGGAGCGTCCCACTGCTCCGCGTCCGTGGTCCGCTTCCGTCCCTTCTCCAACGCCTCCTTCCAGCTCAGCCGCTGTCCGGAGTACGCGGCCATGCGGCCGAGGATCGCCGCCATGGTGCTCCGGGCGCCGTACTCCGCCTCCATGTGGGGCCGGTCCTCCCGGATCGCGGCGAACAGCCGGTCGTGCTCGATTTGATACGAGTCCTTCGTCCGCTCGGCCGTCCAGTGGGGCTCTTCGCCGTAGTTCCGGATGGCCGCCTTCCGCTTGGAGATGACGGACGCTCGCCCCTCCGTCCCCTCCGCGAACTCTCCGACCTGGTTCCAGCACTTGCGGATGTGGCGGTGCTGGCTCATCAGCTTGCCGCCGTCGGGAAAGTCGTACTCGACGAAGAAGTGGTCGAAGATGTTTCCGTAGTCGTCGCCGGTCCGGACGAGACGACCGCCCTGACCCTGTGCGGCCACGGGATAGGCGTCTTTCATCCAGCAGGCGACGTCGAAGTCGTGGACGCTCTGCTCCGTGATGAAGTCCCCGCTCAGCCAGCTGAAGTAGTACCAGTGGCGCACCTGATACTCCAGCTCCGTCTCCTCCGGCTGGCGCTTGTGGAACTTCCCGGTTCCGCCTCGCACGTTGTAGATGCGCTCGTTGATGATCCGACCGACCGCCCCGTCGTGGATGCGCTGGATGGTCTTTTCGTAGACGGGGCTGTGACGTCGGTTCAGCCCGACGCCCACCTTGAGGTTCTTCGCCTTCGCCTCCTCCGCGGCGGCGAGCACCTTTCGCACGCCCGGCGCGTCCGTCGCCACGGGCTTCTCCATGAAGACGTGCTTGCCCGCCTTCACGGCCGCGTCGAAGTGGATCGGGCGGAACGCCGGCGGTGTCGCGAGGAGGACCACGTCGATCTCGTCCATGGCCATCACTTTCCGATACGCGTCGAGGCCGACGAAGCGCCGCTCCGGCGGCACGTCCATGTGGGTCTTCTGGGCCTCCGCCGAGTCGCGAAACTCGGCGGGCGGCCGCGCCCAGAAGCCACCCTTCTTCAGCCGCCGATGGTTCTGCTCGAGGCGGTCCTCGAAGGCGTCGGCCATGGCGTAGAGGACCACCGGTCCGTCGGTCCGACGCGCCTGGACGGCCGCGCCCGTTCCTCGTCCGCCGCAGCCAATCAACGCGACGCGGATGGTCTCGTCCCCGCCGGCGTGGCTCCGCGACGCGACGGAGCCGGCGACCGCGGCGCCGGTCACGGTGACACCGGATTGCTTGAGGAAGTGCCGCCGCGAGGTCTCACTGCGGTTCGAGGGCGGAGTGTTCTCGGCCATGAGCGGGCTCCTTTTTCAGGGTTGTCCGGCGTGAGTCCGCCGAGGATCGTTGGCCGCGGACGAGACGTCAAGCGCGTCACGATTGCCAGGCGGGGGCCGGTCGAACCTCGCTCCGATGAAAGGCCGACGCTCCATGTTCGCCGGGGTGCACCGCGGACGGCCGGAGTCGGCTCAGTGTCCGCTTGCGACCCGCTCGCGGTCGTCTCTCGCCGCAGTGCCCTTGTTCACCCAGAACCTCCCCGTGACGCGTCGTTGCCCGCCTGATCCATCGACACGACAAAGCGTCCGGTCGCGAGGTCCCGGCCCCCGTCGCTGTCGAGGTCACCCGCAATCCCCGTCGGATGGCGAGCACCCGTGGGCTTCACGACGTGCCGAGCCATCCGGCCGTCCCCCGTGGTCTCGAGCCAGATCACGCCCGCGAGCGGTCTTTCGGTCCTCGTGACCGTGCGGTGGTCGTTTTCGTGGACGAAGGCGATCACGAGCACATCGAGGTCTTGGTCGCCGTCGAGGTCGGCGGGCACCGCGCGATACGCGGCATACATCCGCGCCAGCCGACGCCTCGTGAACCGCAGCTCGCCGCGGGTCTCCAACAGGTCGATCCCGTGGTAGGGCTGGGGCACATCGTGGGAGATCGTATCCCCATTGGTGACGAGCAGATCCGTGTCGCCGCCGCCGTCGAGGTCGCCCGGCTGAACATCCGCCACACGGGCCAGACCCTTCGCGAGGACGATCGTCTGGAACGCGGCGTGGCCAGTTTGCCGAAGCCAGACGACCCGCCCCTTCCTCGCGTTGGACGGAAAAAAGGTTCCAAGCTCCGCGACCAGCAGGTCCGTACGCCCGTCCCGGTCGAGGTCGTCCGGCACGGCGCAACAGGGCTGGAGGAGGCGGGCGATCTCCCGCGGCCGTCCACCGTCCGGGTCGATCGTCGGGATCGCGCCCCGCCGCATGTCGGTTATGACGATCCTCGTCGCGGAGCCGAACCGGGTCCGGGTGACGTTCGCGACGGCGGGCGCGTCGGTCCTCTCGAGGCCCGACGACCGACGTTCCCATCGCAGCTCGTTGCCGGCCGGCGAGGGCTCGACCGGCGGGTGGGCGACGCGTGCGGGAGCGGCACGCTGATAAGTAGGCGGAAAAGAATAAGTTGAGCCTATACGCCAAAGCAAGGAGGAGGAGCCTCCTTGCTTTGGCGTGGACTTCGAACCATTTGCGATGCCCCGCCGGCCACAGCTCCCGGCATTTGCGGACGTT
>CAZQQP010000394.1:0-1153 GCA_964595475.1 uncultured Planctomycetaceae bacterium
ACGGGTGCTCGGGATGCCGCCAGTGGGTCAGCCCTGTCGTGGCCGATGCGATGCCAAGCCGCGATCGGCCATCGCATCGTGGTTTTCACGGTCCGGCTCCACTACGGCCTCGGGGTCACCATCAGCGACGTGGTGGCGATCCTTCAGTACCCCTTGCAGACGAAGCTCACCGAAGGCGGCCTGGTGGCGATGTGGCAGCGGTTGGCCTCCGTGCTCAGCCACTCCTGCGAGCAGATCGCCGAAGAAGCGCGGCAATCCAGACGGCTGAACAGGTGGGGTTGTCGCTGATCTCCAACCGAGCTGATTCAAGAGGGTTGGAGAGCCGACAGAAGGGAACGGGACTGGGGGCAGGCTTTCGGGTGTGCGGTCACGGTCTGCGCGATCGTCGGCGGCTGTATCACCGCGATTCTCGGCGGCGAAGTGGCGGGACCGAGCATCGGCGGGCGGGAATTCAGCGCTCGCGGCCGTCTTGTCATTGGGCGGAGAATGAACCTCACCTGGACCCGTCTCACGAGCACGGGCCGCTTCCATATGTGACCAGGGTCTAAGAGGGTCCAGGGTCCAGGGTCTAGGGGGTACGGATAAAGGTGTCTGCGGCCCTGTTTTGCGCTCCCGCTCGGCTTCCTCCTTCGTGTCGGCGCTCACGATCCGTGAAAGCCCCAGGGAGACGGAAGCGTGTCGTCGGTAAAGGATTCCTTCCATTGGCCCTGCGTCCTTAGCGAGGAAAAACCATGCGACGGACCCGTCCCCTCGAGCCCGTGTCGACAGCGGCCGCGGCGATCGTCCTTCTCGCGCCCCTGGCGACGCTTCTCGCCGGCGAGAGCGTGAGCCGGCCGAAGCCCGGGAAGCCGCTCGCGTGGGTGCGGTTCGAGGACGGCCCGGAGAAGTACCGCGGAACGCCCTACTGGTGGCTCGGGCGGTATCGCCTGACGCTGACAGCGGACGTGAAGCCGGAGCCCCACCACGCTCTCGACCTGCTGTGGGGCTCGAAAAACGACAGCCGCACGGCCCGGCTCACCATCAACGGGAAGACGAGAAAGGTGGCCCACGGCGGATACGACGGGTTCCGGTGGGTGCGGCTGGCCGTCCCCGATGGCGTCTCCGGCGAGCGGTACACCGTCGAGCTGGAGAAGGCCGGACCGAACGAGGCCTT
>CAZQQP010000394.1:1163-3335 GCA_964595475.1 uncultured Planctomycetaceae bacterium
CTCGCGGCGGTCCGCCTCACCGACACGAGCAGGAAGGCGAAGCAGCCGGCCACGATGGAGCAGGCGTCTCATCGCGTCGACGTGGAGACGACGAAACTCGTCGGCGGCAGCGGGAAGAGCGGCCGCTACGCCGCCGCCCATCCGACCATCCTTCGGATGTGGGCGAACGCCGGGGAGAAGGACACCGGCGGGGCTTTCCGACGAGCCGCGACGTCGGCGAAAATCGCGGGCGATTCGCTGACCAAGGTGCATCGCTGGCTCCACGAGAAGGCTCTGCCGCGGATCGACGAGGAGACCGGGCTGTACAAGGTGCGCGGCAAGTGGGACTACGCGGACACGGCGGCGGACTGCTATCCGTTCCTCACCTGGGCGGCGTGGGCGACGGACCCCGACGCCCTGGACGGGCCCGTCCGCCGCATCCTCCGTGCCGAGAAAAAGCTCTGCGACGCGGAGGGTCCGCTGCCGGCGCCCTACGACTTCGGGAAGGGACGACCCAAGTCGGTGCCGCCGGAGAAGCGCATCTTCGGCGCCTCCGAGTACGTCAAGGACGGCCTCATCGCCATCGTCGAGGTGACGGGGAAGGACGCCTGGTACGAGCGGATGAAGGGGATCGAGGAGGCCATCTGGGAGCACGCGTCGGTCGAGACCGAGTACGGGAAGATCCCCTCCGACAACATCGAGGTCAACGGCGAGCAGCTCCAGGTCCTCCCCCGGCTCTACCGGATGAGCGGTGAAGAGAAGTTCCTCCGGTGGGCGGAGCGGCTCGCGGATTACTACCTCTCCCGGGAGAACTTCGTCCCCCAGAGGCTCGACGACCACGGCGACGAGATCATCGGCGGCCTCGGCCTCCTCCTCGGTGTGGAGTCCGAGGTGAACCCGAAGAAGGCGAAGGAGTACCGACCCGCCGTCAAGCGCATGCTCGACGCCATCCTCGAGCGGGGGACCAACGACGACGGTTTCTTCTACAACACAGTCGGCGGCGGGGGAAGCCTCAGCGACAACTGGGGCTACGACTACGTCGCTCACCTCTGCTACGACGCCGCGGTCGGGAAGGCGGTCTACCGTGACCGCGTCCGACGCACGCTCCGGAACCTCGGCAAGCCGAAATACAGCGACTACCCGTGGGAGGGCGGCGACCATCCGGACGGCTACGGGGACTCCATCGAGGGCGGGATCTACCTCGCGAACCGGCTGCGCGTGCCCGAGGCCGTCGAGTGGATCGACCGGGAGACCATGAAGAGCCTCGTCCCGCCGGCGCCCAACACCCTCGGCGGGCGGGAGCTGTGGGGCGTGATGAAGCTCCACGCCAACGGCGTCCGAACGGTCCTCATGCACGCGATGATGCACACCCGAGGGTGTCGGGCTCTGCCGTGGCAGGAGGGGCTCCAACTCGGGGCGGCCCCGCGAGGCGACTCCCTCGCGGTGGTCCTCAAGTCGGAGAACGCGTGGGACGGCCGTCTGGTCTTCGACATCCCCCGCCACCGCGTCCTCGTCGGGCTCGAGCGGGACTGGCCGCGGATCAACACGCTCCCCGAGTGGTTCACCGTCGACCCGGAGAAGAGCTACACGGTCCGCAACGTCACGGCGAAGACGGAGACCACCGCGACGGGCGAGGAGCTGGCCGAGGGGAAGGCGCTCCACCTTGACGCGGGCGAGGAGGTCCGCCTGGTGGTGACCCCGCGCGAGTGAAGCGGCCTCGTTTCTCGTCCGCCAAACAGGTCATTGGGCGAGGCGCTGCTGGATCTCGCCGCAGAGGGACCGGTAGATCCGAGCGAGCGGGCTCGTGTGCTTCGCGTGGAACGACCTCGGCGACTCGGTCGACCCGGTGGCCGACGCGATGGCGCTCGGTTTCGGAGTGACCGTCCGGAACGGCGTGGGCAAGCCCGGGTCTCGGCCGCTCGCGGACCCGTCGACGATCCAGCGGTGAACCCATTCACTGTCGCCGCCGTCGTCTTTGGTTGGGTGGCACGGACAAGGCCGTCCGCGGCCTTGTCCGTGGAACCCGCGTCGGCCCGAGCCATCCCCGCGGCGCCGATCCGTCGGGCACCGCGTGGATCACCGTGCCGACTCCGCTCGCGTCCGGAAGACAGACAGCCCACCACGGAAGATGTAATCCGCCGAGGAAGACAAGGCCTCAGTTCACGGCGTCGAGCGCCATTTATCGGGCAGCCA
>CAZQQP010000395.1:0-3331 GCA_964595475.1 uncultured Planctomycetaceae bacterium
GGCCCACGCCAAAGCAAGGAGGCTTCCCGCTCCTCGCTTTGGCGTATAGGCTCAGCTTATTCTTTTTCGCCTCCTTATCTCCGGTCCAAGCACTCTGTGGCCGGCCTCGCGGAGAGCTCGGCTGCGGCGAGCCACTTCTCCCCGCCCGCGTGGCTCATCCGGGCCGACAGACGAGGGAGACGGCCCGGGGAAAATGGCCGTTGCATCGGCGAGAGGACGCAGTTCGAGGGCCGACGGCTCCGGGCGTCCGTGTCGGGTTCGCGCTTCGACCGCCGGCGAAGCGGCCCACACGTTCACGACCGGCAGGAATCGTTTTATGGTCGACTCGCCCCACGACGCGGACGCCACGCGGAAGGCCGGCTCGACCCTCCGGGCCGACGAGGCCACCGCTCTCGAGGAGGCCACTCGCGACTACGCCGCCGCTCCGATGGCCCGCCTCCGCCGGCGCGTCCTCGGGGGCTTTTTCATCGGGTGCGGCGTGCTCGCCCTGCTCTACGCGGCGGTCGGAGCACCGTTCCTCGCGGTCGGGGCCGTGGGCTTCGCAGCGCTGACGGGCCTCGGCTATCTCGTGACCCACGCCGTCGTGGAGCCGGGAGACGTCGCGAGAAAGCACGTTGCGTGGCTCCGCAACACGTGCCTCCGGACCCGCCTGTCGGCCGCCGTCGCCCTTTTGGTGGCCCTCGCCCTCCTGTTCGTCGTCGGGCTCGCCGGCGCCGTGCTTGCACTCGCCGTCGCGGCCGCCGTGCTCGCGGCGGCGGCGTATTTCACCCTCGACCGGCGGGTGGCGGCGGAGCGGCGGCCGGCACTGGAGCGCACCGAGGCGGTGGTGAAGGAGCTCCGCCGTCGTGGAGTGGACGACGAGACCATTCAGTTTCTCGTCTGCCGCCACGGCGGCTGGAGCTGGGAGCCGTGCTTCGAGGCGCTGTTCGGCTACGACGCCAAGCGCGCCGCCCGCGACCAGTGGGGTCGCGACGAGCTGGGACGGCCCCGGCCGACCCACGCCGCGTGGCGGGACCCCGTCGCCGACTGGTTGGACCGCCGCCTCGCCGACCGCGACACCGATTCCGCGGTTCAGCCGCCGCCCCCCGTGGTCGCGAGGCCGAGGCCCGTTCAACGCCTGAATCAGGTCATCCGCGGATGGACGACGGCCGATGACAAGGCCAAGGCGGCGGAGCCCAGTGGCGAGGAGGCGGCGGCCCCGAGCTCACCCGGCGACCGGTCGGTCCGCCGGGGTCGCGTCCTCTCGGAACTCGTCTCTCACACGTGGGCCTGGGGACGGCCGCTCGCGGCGGCCCTCCTCGCGCCGTCGCTCCGCTTCGTGGCGGGCCTCTCGCTTCTCGTCCTCTCGGGACTGTGGGTCCACCAGAACGGGCTGGTGACCACGGGCGAGCGGGTCACCGACACCACGGTCGCCGTTCGCCTCGCGGACAACGGCTCGGTCCGTGCCGCGACGGAGACCGACGCGCTTCGGCTGCCCAGAGCTCCGAACGCGCTGACCGCCTGGGTGAACAGCTACGACCCGGCGGTCGCAGGCCTCATCCTCATCGCCTCGTGCGCGGTTGGAAGCTCGCTGTCGGCCGTCTTCGGCCTCGCCGCGGCCGCCCTGGTTCTCGCGGGCCCCTCGTGGCCGGGGTGGCTCCCCCTCCCCTATCCGAACCTCGTCGCCGCGGCGGGTCTTCTCGTCGCCAGCGGTCTCGCCGGGGCGCTCTTCCCGGACCGTGGTCCCTCCGTCCGCGGCGAGCGGGTCGCCGCCCGTCGCCTCGGCCTGGTCACCGCTCGGGGGGATGTCCTCCACCCGCCGGCCGGCCGCGGCGGCGAGGGCCCTCCCGCGGTCCGGGCGCTTCGCGAGGCGCTCGCCACCGCGCTGCAAGCGGGCGCCTCGGACATCCACCTGCAGCCGGAGGGCGGCCGCGTGCGGATGCGGATCCACGGCACACTCGTCGACGCCATGGAGGTCGACCCCGAGCTCCTTCCCAAGGTCCTCAACCTCGTCCGCATCCTCTGCGAGCTCGACACGGCCCGCCGCCCCGCGGCGCAGGAGGCCCACTTCAGTATGGACACGCCCCGTCGCCGGGTCGACTGCCGGGCGAGCTTCATCCCCGCCATGGAGGGTCAGAAGCTGGTAATCCGCCTCCTCGACGCGGCGGGCACGCCCAAGCACGTCGACGAGCTGGGGATGCCCGCGTGGATGGCCGGCGAGCTACGAACCGCGTTGGCGAAGAAGACCGGCATGGTCCTCGCCTGCGGACCCACGGGCTCGGGCAAGTCCACCACCCTCCACGCCGGCCTCCGGGACGTCGACCGCCGACGGCGCCACGTCATGACCATCGAGGACCCCGTGGAGTCCCACCTCGAGGGAGCCACGCAGATCCAGGTGGATGAAAGCGGCGGCCGCACCTTCGACAGGCTGCTGCGGTCCACCCTGCGCCAGGACCCCGACGTCATCCTGCTCGGCGAGATCCGCGACGCGGACACGGCCCGCAACGCCATGCGGGCGGCGATGACCGGCCACCTCGTCCTCTCCACCCTCCACGCACAGGACGCGCCGACCGCCGTCGTCCGCCTCCTGGATTTGGGCGTGGAGCCCGGCCTCCTCGGCTCCAGCGTCACGCTGGTCCTCTCCCAGCGCCTCGTCCGGACGCTCTGTCCCGGCTGCAAGCGGGCGCGGAAGCCGACGGGGGCCGAGGCCGCGAAGCTGCGGGAAATGGGCGGCGACGCCGCCCGCGTCGGGGAGCCGGTCGGCTGCAAGCGTTGCTGGAAGACCGGCTTCGCGGGCCGTCGCGGTCTGTTCGAGGTGCTCCGCGTCAGCGACCGCGTACGTGAGGGTTTGCGGCAATCCACGAGCACCCGCGAGATCCGCGCCGCGCTCTCCGCCGACGACTACGTCAGCCTCGAGCGGATGGGCTGGCAGCTCGTCGCCGAGGGAAGCACCTCGCCCTCCGAGGTTTTCTCCGTGGTCGAGCCGGAGACGGAGCCGGTGTGAGGAGCACGGGGTTGCTCAGACCCGAGATTCGTTACACGGACGCGTTTGGCTCTTGGTGTTTTGCCTTCAGACGGAGAATCATCATGAACGCCATGCGACCGGTTCGCTTTGGTTCTGCCACTGACACGTTTCTTTCGAGGAAGCTCTCGTCTCCGGAGGTTGGCCGAGAGCGGCGCAGGATCGGTCCATCGAGATCCCACCCGTGCTGCGCGTTCGCGTCACGAAAGATTGGCTTACGATGAGACCGATGTTGTTGTTTCGTCCCTTCTTTTCGCTGGGTGGCCTCGTCGCGGGGTAAGTAGGCGGAAAAGAATAAGTTGAGCCTATTCATCGGTGCCAAGGCGGAAG
>CAZQQP010000396.1:0-2207 GCA_964595475.1 uncultured Planctomycetaceae bacterium
TCGCTGCCGCGCGGGCCGCCCCTGCGGGCCGCCGCTCAGAAGTGGTAGAAGACCGAGACCAGCGTCTGGAAACCCCTTTCCCGGTCGTCGGTCAGTGGGAAGCGTGTGCTGACCCCTACCTTGAAGCTCGGGAGGTCCTTGAAAGGTTGGACCTTGATGCCGGGGGCAATGCCGACCGACGCGAAGTCCTCCCGCTCCCCGTCGAAAAACTCCTCGCCGCCGACCTCGAGCAGCGCCGCAACCCGTGGATGGAGGTGATACAGGAACGACAGATCCCACCCGATCTCGTGGTCCGCTTCGTCCTCACCGTTGCGGTTGGCCGGGATCCCGAGCTCGAGGAAGCCGACGGCCTCGAAACGGCCCCGCTTGTAGCCGAAGTCGAGAACCGGCGCGATCTCCACCTCGTGGTCGGAGCCGATCCCCTTCTCCTCGTTGCCTGTGGGCAGGCCGAGCTCGAGGCCGCCCCCGAGGAGAAGCCCCGACTCGGCGAGGGCGAAGTTCGCGTACTTCAGCGCGACGCTCGTGTTCCCCAGCCGATCGGGGTCGGTGCCGCCCTCCCTTTCAAGGAACGTGTAAGGGACCTCCGCCTCGACGCTCAGCCACTCCGCGAACGCATACTCGCCGCCGAGCTGGAGCGTGTGAGATTCCTCCTCGTCCTCCGTGAGGTTCCGGAAGACATAATCGACCCGCACCTTGTTGTCCGGCGAGGGCGACTCCGTGATCAGCGGGTGGGAGAAGTGCAGCCCGTCGCGATGGCTATGGGTCTGCTCGGTCGTGGGCTCCGCTCCCCACGCCGTGGTCGTGGACATCGCGAGACCCAGCGCGGCCGGGATGAGAAGGCGTGACATCGCCATAGGAGTCCTCCTTTGGCTCGCAAGGGCGTAGCGCGACGAGGCCCGGGACGGGCTCGCCGCGGGAAAACCGATTGACGCGCGGATTAGGCGGCGCCCGTGCGAGGCGGAGGGGGGTCGGGCGGGTAAGGCTCTAGCCCCGAAGGAGAAGAGAAGATGGGTGTGAGACGGACCAGCGGGGGCAGCGCCACTCTCCACGGTGCGGAGCCCAGCGGACCGTCGGGGACGAGACGCTGGACCTTGTCCGGCGTGGGCGACGGACAGGCCATACCCCGGGCGAAGGGTCCGCTCGCCCTCGACCCGGACCGATCGTCGCCCTCTCGGTGGCCCGGACAGGAGCAGCCGGCGGTCGCGGAGCCGGCGCAGTCGCAGCCGCGGAGGGCGCACCGCCCGGCGGACCCGACGGCCGACGAGGGGATCAGCGCCCCCGTCGCCGCGAGAAGGACGGCCGCCGTGACCGCCACCCGGACGGCCGAACCGCGTGGAGCAATAGCGGCGACACCGGCGTCAGCCATGGCTGCTCGATCCGATGCGAGCCGAGGTTACGACCCGGCGAGGGCCGCGTCCATCCGACCGTCCGCGCTTCCGCGTCGAGGCGAGCGGCCGTCGGCCACGGCCTCGATGCCGGCCACCCCCGCCGGCGAAACGGAGCCAGGGCGTCGGCGAGGAAGCGATCAGATCGCGGGGACCAGCAGGTCACGGACCAGGAAGATCAGAACAAGAACGAGGCAGGGCCACTCGGCGCGGGCCGCCAACGAGAGGCGTCCCGTGCCGAGGACTCTGAAGCCCTCCCGCAGCGGCCGCGGCCCCCACCGGGGGACAACGCTCATGTAGGCGCGGTAAGCCGAGCCGTACTTCTCGAGGCACCGCCTCTCTTCGTGGCGTGCGGTGATCTCGTACACGAGGGCGCACCAGACGAGAATGACGGGCGGCGCCCACGGGACCTCCGTGAGGAAGCCGGTTCCGAAGAAAAGAAGGGTATTGCCCACGTAGAGCGGGTGCCGCACCAGCGCGTACGGCCCCGTCGTCGCGGGGCCGATCGGTCGTCCGCTCCCATCGCGAATGTGGAGCCGCGCCCAGACCCGAACGAACACGCCGATGCCGACGATCGCCAGGCCGGTCGGCCACAGCAAGGTATCCATGCTCACGTCGCCGTGGACCCACACCGCCGCCACGACAATCGGCACGGCGATGAGCTTCCCGCGAGCGCGAGCAATCCATCGGACCCAGTCACGCCGCATCTCCGACGCCTCCTTTCGCCTCGACCCGTATCCTACGCCGGCGGAGCGCTCGTATTCACGGCCCCTCATCCGGCGGAGCGGGGCACCGCCGACCATCGCCGCCTTCTACCGCGTG
>CAZQQP010000396.1:2217-3330 GCA_964595475.1 uncultured Planctomycetaceae bacterium
AGGCTCCCCGCACCGGGGAACCACGGCCGTGTCGTGGGCGTCGCCAGCGGGGTCCACTTCCAGCTCGAACTCCAGCGTGCTGTGGTCGACGCCGTAGCGCTCCGCGAGACACGCCTTGAGGCGCCGCTTGATGGCCTCCATGTCTCCGCTCCGCGTCCGGTCGATGACCACGTGGGCCTCGAGCGAGCGGTGGTGCTCGTCGAGCTGCGACGCGTGGACGTGGTGCACGTCCCGAACCCCTTCCACCGCCTCCATGGCGTCCACCACCTCGTGGACGTCCAGCTCCGGCGGCGTGCTCGCCATCAGGATGCGGACCGCCGTCGGCATGGCGCGGGCACACTGGTAGAGGATGTATCCCGCGATCGCCACGGTGGCCACCGGGTCCGCGATCCACAGGTCCAAGGTGAGCACCAGCACGCCGACGGCCACCACCGCGACGGAGCCGAGGGCGTCCGCGACGTTGTGGATGAACGCGGCCCGGACGTTCATGCTCCCCTTCGCCAGCGCGTGGGTGAGCATCGCCGTCGCCACGTCGACGACGAGGGCGAGGCCGCCGATCGCGATCACCGTCCACCCCTCGATCGCCCGCGGCGACAGCAGCCGGAGGACGGCCTCGTAGACGAGGTACACCCCGATCATGCTCAGCGCCGTCAGGTTGATGAGCGCCCCGACGATCTCCGCCCGCCGGTAGCCGTAGGTTCGGTCCTCGTCCGCGGGCTTCCGCGAGATCCGACGGGCGACCAGCGCCAGGACGATGGACGCCGCGTCGTTGAGGTTGTGCAGCGCGTCGGCCACCAGCGCCAGCGAGCCGGCGAGGACGCCCCCGACGATCTGGACGGCGGTCAGCAGGCCGTTGACCGCCGCGGCGCCGAGGAGGCGAAGGTCGCCCCCTTCCGCGTGATGGTGGTGATGATGAGCACCCATCGCGTCATTCCGGCTAAGGAGGCGGAAAAGAATAAGTTGAGCCTATACGCCAAAGCGAGGTGCGGGAAGCCTCCTTGCTTTGGCGTGGGCGTCGAACCATGTGCGATGCCCCGCCGGACGCAGATCCCGGCATTTGCGGACGTCGCGCTTGCTCGAGCATCGGCTTCGCCGTCTCATCGGTGCCAAGGC
>CAZQQP010000397.1:0-3329 GCA_964595475.1 uncultured Planctomycetaceae bacterium
TGGCGGATCGGAACTTCTGCACCCGGCGTGTTCTCTTCGGCCTCGATGGCCACGGGGCCGCTCTGCTCATCCGCGAGCATGGGCAATTGCCCTGGGAGCGAGCGACCCCGCGACGGCGAGCGGGTCGAACCGACAGCGGGCAGGTCTACGAGCAACCTGTCGCGGTCTATGCGGAAGACGGCAGCTGGTTGCCCTTGCGGCGTGTGGAGATGCATCTGGACACGCCGCCCCGGGAGTGACCGCCGGATCCCCATGTCTCCACTACGCGGCTCCTCGCCGGCGAGAAGCCACCTTGAAAGGGGTGGCGTCGTATGCCGCCGGCGACCGGCTCCCGACCCGTGCGTAGGCTTTCCCGGATCGGGATAGCAGTTGGCGCGTCGGCTTCGCGTAGCCATCGGTCGCTCGTTTCCCCCGATCGGACCGGATCGTCTCAGCCGGAGCTACGGGATCACGTAGACCACGGCCGCGACAAGCCCCGCGACCGCCGCGGCGAACGCAACGTGCTCGAGGAGCGACAGAAGCGCCTCGGATGTGAGATTGCGCCACGCTTTTGCGAAAAGCTCGGCAGCTTTCGCGCCAATCCGCATCGGGCTCCCTTCCTTGGTCCTGATTCCGACGAGAAGGGCGACAGCAATCGGCATGCCGACCGCTCGTTGGATCTGCTCTCGTGGTGGCTCGTACGGATGTGGCTGGGCGGCTTCGGGGAGAGTGGGTGGCATGGCTCCCGGCGAGACGCGGCGACGTCGTGGTGATCAACTCATCGGAGTCGGGAAGGCGGCGCGCGAGGTTGGCACCGATCGGTCACGCATCGTCCGGTGGATCGAACGCGGCGAGCTCCCGGTGCGGGAGGTCGGGAAGCAGTGGGCGATCCGCCGTGGCGACCTTGAACTGGTTCGACGACACGGGCCGATCGGCCGTTGAGCATCGACGCGGCTTCCGCGCTGACCGACCGCGGCGCTCCCCCTCGTCGCACCACGTGGGATCGCCTGGAGGGGCGCGGCCAACGGCCGCGTCCGTCTGTTCCGCCAGTGCTCGACGGTCTGGGCCGAGACCGCGAGGGAGCGGATCTCCAACGGCGTCGCAGTCTCTGGGAGCTCGCGGCTGCCGCCCTGGTGGGGGTTGCGCTGGACCATGGCTTTCATGCAGGCGGTGGACTGTGGGCGGTGAGTCGTGTCCCGTTGACCGTCGGCGGTGGGCGGCGGCGGGTCGCGGGCTCGCAGAGCCCGCTGCCGACAGCCAACCGCATACCGTCTACCGCCCGCCGGTCTCGGTCCCTTCCTCGACGTTGGCGTCGATCTTCACGGTGGCGGGAAGGCGGCTCCGATTCGTGTGAAGTCGAGAGCGTGCTCGCGGGTGGGTTCCGGATCGGGACTTCCGACGGCGCGGCGGCTTGGGATCGCCATCCGTCGCGCCTTTCCGCCATCGGAAGACATGGTCGAAACCCGACGGTTCGTTCGAAATCTGCATGCTCCGATAGACCGTCGCGACCGAGACGGCCGACGCGGCGTGTCCGAAGATCGAGAGGCGTGGGTCCGACCTGAGGTTGCGCCACGCTTTTGCGACAAGCTCGGGCGCCTTCGATGGATCCGCAGCCGGGCCGACTCCGTTCGCTTCGTCTACAGTCGTACCGCCCGATTTTGGACCATCGGCATGCCATTCGCTTGCTGAATCCACCGGTAGCAACGCTCAACCCAAGGAAAGGCCCACCGATGACCATGGAAGACCGTCTCGCCGCGCTGGAGCACTCGAATCGTTGGCTGCGTGCCGTGGCGGTGGGCCTGACCGTTGCGGTGGTCGTGCTCGTGTACGTCGGGCGGCGAAATCTTCCCCTCCTGGGCTCGCGGACGGTCGAGGCTCGGAAGATCGACGCCCGGCGTGTGGTGATCCGTGACGGCGAGGGCCGGCGGCGGCTGACGCTCGGGACGCTCGGGGACGGGTCCGTGACGCTGCGGGCGACGGGGCCGGGAGGCGAGAGCCGGCTGATGATCGGCACACGGCCCGACGGCGGAGCGGGCGTGCAGGTGAACGACCGGAAAGGACGAAAGCGGCTCCTTATCGGAACCAACGGCAAGAAGGCGGCGGGGCTCCGCGTGCTGGATCAAGAGGAGGTGGGGCGGATCGAGGCGATGACCCGCGGTGAGAAGGCGGCGGTGGTTCATCGCGGTGCCGGCGGGGGTCGGCGGGCCGAGACGCTGACCAATTCGGACGGCGAGGTGGTGACGCGGATGAAGGCGGCCGGCGGACCCTCGCGCGTCGAGATGGGGGTCACCGCGAAAGGCAAGGCGGGGGTCACCGTGATGGATGGAGCGGGAACGTCGCGTCTGTCGCTGACCGTGAGCCCGACCGGCATGGCGTTCTTCAGTGGGTGCGACCCGTCCGGAGATCGTTGTTTCCTCGCGGGGACGCGGGCGGACGGAGGGGTTCGGGTCCATTGGCCGCGGGACGGATCGGAGGAGCCCGAGACGTGACGGGCGGGCACAAAAGGGCCGACGGTCACGCGCCGCTCGTCGCAGGACGCCCGCATCGCTTGGAGAGTTGCCGCGGACGGGCGATGACGCGGGCGTCCAGCCGAGCACCAGGCCACTTCCCGCTAGGTCGAGTCGGTTCAGCGCTCGACCGCCTCCCGATCCGTGTCCCGACTCAAGTCCCGGAGGGATGCCCTAGGCGGTCCCGGAGGGATGCCGTCGGCACCTTGCACGAGTCGGGATGGACCGGATCGGGATTTCCGTGGATGCGTCGGCTTCGGATGGCGGGGCCACTGGCCGTCGCCGCGGCACCGGCCACGGGGTTGTGCCGTGCGGAAGGGTGTGGGACAGTATTGCCGAAAACGCAGTCCCACCGGCTGCGGCCCGGGTCGGAGAGACGCCATGAAGGACAGCCGGACCGAGCTCCCCGGCCATGACGATCTCTACGAGGACGTCCGGCAACTCTTCGCGAAGGCCGGCACACGCGCCAACCCGCTCACCCTTCTCTGCGTGGCGCTGGAGGGCGTCGACCTGGTCCTGCGAACCTTCGGGCCGGTGGACCGCGACGCCGTCGTCCGGGAGGTCGGCCGTCGCATTCGGAAGACGGTGCCGGATGGCTCGACCGTCTACCACGTCACTCAGGCGCGGTTCGGCGTCTTATTGCCCGTGGCGAACTACCGGAAAGTCACCCGCACGGCCAGACGTGTGGTCGACGTGCTGAGCCAGCCGTTCGACGTCCGGTCGATCCCCGACTTCCTCCACCCTTACGTCGGCATCAGCTCCGTCCCGCATCACGCCGCCGACATGAGCGAGCTCGTGCGGACCGCGGTCCTCGCCTGCCAGCAAGCGAGAGACAAGGCCCAC
>CAZQQP010000398.1:0-3292 GCA_964595475.1 uncultured Planctomycetaceae bacterium
TCTTTTGCATCCATCAAACAGGATGAGCGCCGTGTTGTCTGCTGGGGCCGCTGCTGCCCTCCGTCGATCCCCCATCCCTCGATGCCGCGAACGAGATCGGCGCGTGCGGGGCGCCTCGGCCGCTCGGCCCGGCCCAATGGGGGCGCCGGCACAGCCTCCCCCTGCACCCTTATGAACCGGCTCTTCTTGCGGGCGGGTCGGGGGTCAAGGTGGAGCGCAGGCCCCGGGCCGGAGCGTGCCGAAGCGGAACGACCGACCCGCGGGAGGGAGTGGAGCGCCGCGGAGGCCCGGGGCCGAGAGCACCTTGAGCCTCGACCCGCCCGCAAGATCATAAAGAACAAGGGTGCAGGGGAGCTGCGTGGACCGGACTCCGTCGCGTCTCGCCCTTCCGCTGGACTGGGTCTCTTTGGTTGCGGCCGTAGGCCGCGTTGCGACGGAACGCGGCATGCCGCGAGGAATATCACTCAGGGAAGCAGGCTCGTGGAACAGACGAGGGGATCGTTCGCAACTGAGTCGCGGTCGACGCGTGACCGAGCGTACTCGTCCGGATGGGGCTGTCGAAGGGTTTCCATCGCGTTTGCGGGGAGACCGCGAGGATGAGAGAGAATGGCTGACAGTCCGGCGTAGGCGTCGGGCGGAACGCTTTGATCGGGTGGGGCGTTCGGAGGTGGAGGCGACGCGGCGCACGCCTCCGCTTGCCTCCGTGGGTGTTGCGCTCCCGTTTCGGATCCGGGGAGGCGGTGCGTACGTGGTTGCTTTGAGGGAAGGCGGGTGAAACGAGCTTCTCGAACGGAACACCGTGGTGGCGGTGAAGCGTCGCGTCGCCGGAACGGATCGCGTCGGGGCGCCGGATGGCGACAGGGAAGACGGGCGACGCTTCGGGAAAGCGGGAACGGAAACGCGGCACACCGGAGGAGGCGCTCGTGGCCTCCGGGTACGTGGGCGATCCGCCGAGCCAGTTGTACCCCACAACATCTTGGAGCCTCCGCTCTATTTGGCCCGAGCTATTGTCCGTTCGCCCCGTGTCGGTATATTGTAGAAGGCCACGACGACACGGATGTGCAAAGGCAGCGGAGGTGCACGATGGGGCGGATCAGCGCTGCGGTCGCGAGGCGGCTTCGCCGTCGCCCGCGGGAGAGACGACGGCTCCTCGAGGCGGTCGGTGCCCACAAGTACGAGGAGATCGCCGAGCAGCATCTGGCCGACGGAAGCGATTGGCTGCACGCCCGATATGCGGCCGCTCAGAATATCGCTTCACAGTTCGCGGAGGCCGCATCCGCGCTCGAGGAGTTTGCGCCGTATGAACGGGCGGCCGCGGAGGCCGAGGACGAATACCTTCCGAGCGGGCCGCCGATGAGCCCGCTGACCGTGAGCTACTTCACGAGCTGGGCGTTGTTCGACCTGCGGTTCGGCGCCGACAACGAGACCGTCACCGGCTGTCTGCTGGACCTAACCCAGCCGCTCGGCGTCGGAGCGGACCTCGCCGCCACGCTGCGGGCGATCTCGGCGACGTATATGGGCGTCTACGAGCACGCAGGCTGTCGGAACGGGCGGGTCGTTCTCCGCGAGCTGCTCTCGGGGTGCGAGCGGCAGGCCCGGCCGGTCTCGGGGTACGAAGGCCAACGGGGCGAGCTCTGGTTCGTCCGGCTGTGTCCGCCGCTGGACGGTGACGGCCACCACGTCGTGTTCACCACGCCGTATGTCTTGACGGGCGCGTCGAAGCGCGATTGGACGAGCCAACTCCAGCGTCACCTTGACGATGCGGTTGACCGCAACGGGCAGGCGTCGCTTCCGCAGGTGATGAAAGAGCGCTGCTGGCACGAGTTTGTCTTCCTTGCATTCCGCGGCGTCCGCTCGGGCGCGATCGTCCTCCAGGGCCTTCCCGATCGGCCGGACACGCTGTCCCACGGACACCTTGCGCACGGCCCGGCGTAGAAGCGTGCTTTGCCGAAGAGAACGGACCCGGGGGCTCGCCTGTGCGGGCCCGGCAGCGGCGTACGAGCCGCGACCGCCTGCCAATGCGTGTCCGCACGCGGACAGGTGGCCCCACGCAGAGCGGTCGGAGCGTGACGAGGACACTCGCCTCCTTCTCCCCGCCGTCAAGGCGCCGCGGGAAGGTCCGGGCCTTGGAGCGATGTACAGGCGAGGACTCCGGCGGACGTCCGGGGCCGCGACGCCGCGCTGGTATCCACTTTTCTCTCCCGCCCTCAGGACCTGTCTCTTAGAACGTGTGTGAGAAGCGATTCGTCGGCCCGAGCCCGTCGCGAGGTCGCGGCTGGCAAGGAGGCCGAAGCAGGCGATGCCGGGCTGTGTCCCGTCGGGACAGGCCGCCGCCGATCCGCCGCGGCCGCAGCAGGGCGAAGCCAGAAGCGCTTCTCACACACGTTCTTAGCCAAATCTCCGATGGCTCGCGGGGACGCCGTTCTGTCGTGGCAACCGACCCTTTTCGCTCGTCGGCTCTTTTCTCTGCGGCCCGCTGCGGCCTCTTTGGTTGCTCACTTCTCCGGCCCGCCGTCTCTGGCCTTTCGAGACACGCGGCGGTTTAAGAGACTGCCGTCAGGAGCGGGAAGATGCGATTGCCCGGGCGACCGCAATCCCGGCGGTCTACCGTCGACGAGGGGCGAGCGGCGCGGTAGGTTGACTCCATCCAATCGGCGATGGGGCGGCCGATCCCTTCTGCCGCGCCGGAGCACATCAAGGAGTGATTGGGCGATAAGCAGATCCTCTCGCGTCCCCCGTTTCCTCGTCAGCACGCTCGTTCTGATGATGACGATCGCGCCCTTGGCCGCCGTGGCGGCCGAGGGACAAGGGTCTTCCTCGCCGGAAGCCACGGTCCGCGAGGCGACCGCGGCGCTGACCGCCGAAGCGAAGCAGCTCGACAAGCTCATCGCCGACACCGATCCGCAGCCGAAGTTCGAGCGGCTGCACCCCAAGCTGAAGGGGCTTTCCGGCGACGCGGCTCCCGTCGCCCTCGAGGCGATGGGCGAGCGCTTCACGGGGAACCCGTATCGCGACACGTACGTCCGCTGGCACCTGATGCACGTGGTCCGGAAGGCCGGGCCGGGCGGTCTCCGCGGCGAAGGGGAGAAGCTGGTCACGCTCATTCAGGCGATGCCCGGCGCCCTCAAGAAGAAGCTGAAGCGCTATCGCATCTGGCGGCCCAAGGAGATCGCCTCGCAGTATTTCAAGCGGCGGCGGCAGACACGCACCATCGTCGGATACCCGCCGTTCGAGCGGCGGTAAGTAGGCGGAAAAGAATAAGTTGAGCCTATTCATCGGTGCCAAGGCGGAA
>CAZQQP010000399.1:0-3283 GCA_964595475.1 uncultured Planctomycetaceae bacterium
TGGGATCAGCCGTTCTTTCGGCAAACCGCCCCTCTCCCCGTCACAGCTCACCCCTCGGTCCATCGGGCCTTGCCGATTCCCACGGAGCGGAAAACAACTCTGGCGCTGTGCTCACTTGGTTCACGGCGTTGGGTGCCACCCCATGTCAGAGACGCGGCGTGTCTTCCCGGGCGCGAGCACGGAAAGTTTCATTGACGGTTCCGCGTTCGAAAAGTATCCTCGTTGATTGTGCGGCTCAGCCGGGAATGGTTTTCGGATGGGACCGCTAAACGGAATGACGGTGGGGAGCTCCCATGATTCTGGCGACATTGTTGCAACATCTCCTCGGATCGGGCCTGGCGAATCCCTTCGGCGAAGCGGCGACTCCGCTGGCCCAAGGATCGCTACCGGAAGGCGCGCAGACGATCATGGTCATCGTCGCACTCGTTGGCCTCGTGGTCGGAATTCTGTTTCTGGTGTCTCTGTACAAGTGCCTTGACCGAGTCAGGCCGTCGAATCGGGAGATGTCCCCGGGGCAGGTATTCCTCAACCTGATCCCCCTGTTCAACCTCTTCTGGATCTTCTATACGGTGATCAAGCTTGCCGACAGCCTCGTGGCGGAGGCGGCCCATCGCCAGCTCGACTTCGGGGACGGCGCGAAGGGGATCGGCATCGGCTACGCGGCTTGTGTGGTTCTCTCCATCATCCCCGTGGTCGGGATTCTCGCCGGGATCATCGGGCTGGTTCTCTTCATCGTCTACTGGGTTAAAGTGGCCGGGTTCTCGTCGCAGCTGGAGGCCACCCCCGTGCCCGAGAGCCAGTAGATGATGGAACCGACCGGCTCCCGGCCGTCTCCGTTGCACAGGCTTCTCCCCGATGCAGTGCTCCGCTGCCTCGTGGCCGTCGTGGCCTGCGCTGTCTTCAACGTCGTGTTGGCCATCGCACACGCGATCCCGACCGCCGCGCTGTTGGACCATGGCGAGGCCTGATCGAGAGGACTGTCTCGACGAGAGGATGGTCAATGCGCTCGGCCACCGGCAGTCCGTGTTCACGATCCCTAAGCGCCTGCGGCTGTTCTTCCGAGATGAGCAACCGAGCACGTTCCCTCAAGGAAAACCTGCTCTGGATCGGAGGGCGGGCTGTGCCGACGCGAGTGCTTGGTGCCTTCGTTCGGTCACGAGAGATTGCCGTGGGCGCGGTCGAGCCGCCTTGATTCCCGATCAATGAAGCTAAGCCGACCGGAGGGTTTGATGGCGTGTGCGGAGAGACTGGGTAACGGACCGCGCGTCCTCGATAAGGTTCCGAATCGTCCCGGTCACTTCCGGGTGGGATTCCGAAGCGTCCCCGCTATCGGCGACTATCCCGACGCGGACCCGGACAACACAGGTATCGACGACGACATCGGGTCGCTCGGTGGGCCGACGAAGTAACCGCCTCGTTCGCCCGCGGCGGCGGTCGAACGGCCCGCGGATCACCTGGCCGCTTTCGGTTTCTGTCCAAGGGCGACGCCTCGCTGTCCGGCAACATCGTGCATCAGGAGAGTGTTTCCATGCGACCTTCGTGGCGACCGATGCTACCGTCCGTCCTTTCACTCGCGACGCTGCTCACCCTCGCACCGACGCCGTCGGTTTATGCCTCGGAGCGGCCGAACATCCTCCTGTTCCACGTGGACGACCTCGGCTGGTCCGACACGAGCGTGCCCTTCTGGGACAAAAAGACCCGGTTCAACAAGCGCTACCGCACGCCCCACGTCCAGAAGCTCGCGGAAGAGGGGATGAAGTTCACCACCGCCTACGCGTGCACCGTCTGCACGCCGTCGCGGGTCTCCCTCATGACGGGCATGAGCGCGGCGAGGCACCGCGTGACGAACTGGACGCTCCGGAGAAACAAGGCCCAGGACAACGACCACCCCCACCTGGAGTGGCCCGACTGGGCCGTCAACGGAATCGATCCGGCGGGCGGACGGGAGGTCCCCCGGGCGGCGACGGCCCGCTGTTTGCCGCGGCTGCTCCGGAAGGCGGGATACCGGACGATCCACGTGGGCAAGGCCCACTTCGGGGCCGTCGGAACGCCCGCGGCGGACCCAAAGGACATCGGCTTCGAGGTCAACATCGGCGGCCACGCGGCGGGCGGCCCGGGCAGCTACCTCGGGACCCACAACTTCAGCGCCGCGTGGCGGGACGGCTCCCGGATCTGGGACGTTCCCGACCTCCAGGAGTACCACGGCCGGGAGGTCTTCCTGACCGAGGCATTGACCCGGGAGGCCCGCGACGCGGTCCGCGCCGCGGTGGAGGCGGGCGCCCCCTTCTTCCTCCATATGTCCCACTACGCGGTCCACGTTCCCTACGCGAAGAACAAGCGCTTCTACGAAAAGTATCGCGAGGCGGGCCTCGGGAAGAAGGAGGCGATGTACGCCGCGCTCATCGAGGGAATGGACGCGTCCCTCGGCGATCTCCTCGAGCTCCTCCGGCGCCTCGGCCACGCCGACGACACGGTGGTGCTGTTCATCTCGGACAACGGCGGGCTCAGCGCCCACGCCCGCGGAGGGAAGCCCCACACCCACAACGCACCGCTCTCCAGCGGGAAGGGCTCGGCCCACGAGGGCGGGATACGCGTCCCGATGCTCGTCCGCTGGCCGGGCGTGGTCGAGCCGGGGACGGTCACCGACCGGCCCGTCATCATCGAGGACTTCTACCCGACGCTGCTCGAGATCGCGGGCGTCGGCTGGCGGGAAAAAGCGGTCCAGACGGTGGACGGGATCAGCTTCCTCCCGCTTCTCCGGGGCAAACCCGACGCCTACGCCGCGGAGCGGGACCGTCCGCTCTACTGGCACTTCCCCAACGGCCACATCATGGACGGGCCGGGCATGGGCCCGAGCAGCACCATCCGGAAAGGTCCGTGGAAGCTCATCTACTACCACGGTGACCAGAGCTACGAGCTGTTCAACCTCGAGGAGGACATCGGGGAGGACGAGAACCTCGCCGAGGAACGCCCGAAGGTCCGCAGGCGGCTCGCGGCCCGGCTCGGCGACTATCTTCGATCGGTCGACGCCCAGATGCCGACGGATACCCGGACCGGCGAGAAGGTCCCTTATCCCGGTCCGGAAAGCGGAAGCTCCGGCTGAGCGTCGGGGGGCCGCGCCGGCGCCGCTCGCGTCGTGAAAACGACCCCCGGCGAACCGCGCCGACCGCCGGCACCCCCGCCGCGTCGCATCGCAGAGCGGTACCTTCCCGTCTCCGCACGCCGTCCGTGTCCCTTCGGCAGCCGTGCGTGGATTGGTGGGGGCGGGGCGGTATCGATCGGC
>CAZQQP010000400.1:0-3279 GCA_964595475.1 uncultured Planctomycetaceae bacterium
GCCGGCCCGGATGGAGTCGCTCGCGTCCATGATCGCCTGTGCCGAGGAGGCACAGAGCCGGTCGATGGTCCGACCCGGCACCCTCTCGCCGAGGTCCGACAGCAGTGCGATGACCCGGCCGATGTTGTGACTCTGCTCTTTCACCTGCTTGGCAAGGCCCCAGGCGACGTCGTCGACGTCGGCGCTGTCGATGCCCGTCCGCTCGAGCATCTCGTCCACAAGCGGCACGGAGAGCTTCTCGCTACTGACGTCCGCGTAGACGCCGCCCCGTTTTCCCTGTGCAGTTCGGACTGCCGACACGATAACCGGTTGATGCTGGCTCACCTGACGGATGTGAATCCCGACGGATTTACCTGTTCTGGTAAAGGCGACACGTGACGGGTTGAGGCCCCATCTCCGGGTTCCCGGTGTGGTCGGCCGGTTCCCGACCCCCGGAGCGAGCCACCGACGGCCGGTCGATGCGCCGCGCCGGTCGACCAACCCGGCCGATCGACGGTCGGATCGATCGACGTCGCGGTGACCGGTCGTCGAACCGTAAAGTGCTCCCGGGTCGTGGCCGTACGGTCACGCATGACGAAGCGCTACTACGAGGACTTCGAGGTCGGCGACGCGGCGGAGTCGCCGATGGGTCGGACGATCAGCGAGGCGGACGTCTACACCCAGGCGGGGCTGGCGGGGAGCTACAACCCGATCCACACGGACAGCGAGTACGCGGCGGAGACGGACTACGGCCGACGACTCGTCCAGAACACGCTCCTCATCACGGTCGCGAGCGGGCTGAACCGCCGTCTGCCGTGGGAGCCGGCGCTGATCGCCGTCTACGGTCGGGAGGACATCCGGTACGTCAGTCCGGTCTTCATCGGCGACACAGTCCGCCTGGAGAGCGAGGTCGTCGACGCGCGGACCCACGACGACGATAGCGGGATCGTTTCCTTCGAGGAGACTATCTACAACCAGGACGACGAACTCGTCGTCACCGGCAGGACGCTCCGCCTGCTGGCACGAGCGGACGAAGAGTAACGACCCCCGGGACGCCGTCGTCCCGTCGACGAGCCCGCATGCCGGCGTCCCGTCGACGACACCCGGACGACGGCGTCGACAGGAGGACGCCCAGACGAGGGCGTCCTGTCGAGGGGCCCTGTGACGCGAGGATCGGGATATCCCGTCGTGAACCCCCTCTATCACCCGATGGGGTTTGGGTATACTTTGATAACCCACGACTCCATTACTCGGGACGCATGAGCGAATCCTTCG
Source organism: uncultured Planctomycetaceae bacterium (assembly GCA_964595475.1). Lineage (GTDB taxonomy): Bacteria > Planctomycetota > Phycisphaerae > Phycisphaerales > Zrk34 > CAZQQP01. The sequence goes on from CAZQQP010000400.1 coordinate 1,255, forward strand.
GTTTCCCAGACGAATCAATACCGCCAGCGCTCGAGGACAAGGTCGTGATCGTCGCGGGCGGCGGTCGTGGAATCGGCAAGGCCACGGCAGTGTACCTCGCCGAGGCTGGCGCAGCCGTCGTCGTGAACAGGGTCTCCGAGAACCCGGAAGTCGCGGAACTCATCCGCGAACGGGGCGGCACGGCGATAGCGCACAACGGAGACGTCTCCTCGCTCGAGTACACCGAGGAACTGATCGCCGACACTGTCGACGAGTTCGGCCGGCTCGACGGAATCATCAACTTCGCCGGCGTCCTGCGCGACACCTATCTGACGGAGATGTCCGGCGACGAGTGGGACACGGTCATGGAGGTTCATCTCAGGGGCCACTTCTCGCTCCTGCGCAACGCGGCCCGGTACTGGCGTGACCGGGCGGACGATAGCGACGTCGAGACGCAACGCTCCTTCGTGACGGTGACAAGCCGCCAGGCCTTCGGCTCCGTTGGCCAGCTGAACTACGCGACGGCGAAGGCCGGGATCCTCGGGATGACCTGGACGGCGGCCGCGGAGCTGAGCCGCTACAACGTCCGCGTCAACTCCCTGATGCCGCTGGCGTTTACCGAGATGATCGCACAGATCCCCGAGGACCAACGCCCCGAGGGATGGACGCGCGAGCGGATGCCGCCGGGAAAGGTCGCGCCGGTGGCGGCATATCTCCTGAGCGACGAGGCCGGGGACGTCAACGGCTGTATTGTCCGGTCGCACGGGGACATGGTCGGGCTGATCTCGGAGCCCGAGATCACGCCCGTGGCGTTCAGGGAGGGCGGCTGGACCCTCGACAGCCTGGCCGAGCGGTTCCAGGACACCCTCGGGAGCGACGCCTCGCTCGACAGAACCGGGTGAGGGAGTCGGCAACCAAAGCCCTTTCTCGCGCCCGTCCGATTTTTCCGGATACCACATGGCCGACGACGCCACCGCAGCGGGAGACGGGAACGCCGCCGCCCTCGAGCGCGTCCTCGCGGCCGGCCTCCCCGACCGCCGCGTGACCGACCTGTCGGCGCTCGAGGGCGACGGTGACGGCGAGGTGTTCGCGGTGAGCACCGCCGACGGCGAGCGGTTCGTCCTGAAGTACGCCCCCGACCAGGGGGCGGCGTCCGCGCTGCGGCGGGAGACGGCCGTCACGAACTACGTCCGCAGGGAGACCGACGTCCCCGTCGCCGAGCCCGTCTCCTGTGGCTTCGAGGGATCGGACCCGGGTGTCTACTTCCTGACCCGCTGGGCAGCGGGCAAGCGGCTGGACGACGCACTCGCCGCCCTGCAACCGCACGCCCACCCGCAGGTATTCGCGAACGTCGGTGAGACGCTCGCGAGGCTCCACGCGGGGACGTCTTTCGACGACCCCGGAGCGATCGAGCCGACCGGGCCGGCGTCGTTCGAGGTCGAGCCGGCGGGCAGCTGGCCGGAACTGTTCGCCGGGCGGCTCGCCGAGAACGTCGAGGCGCTCCAGGGGACACGGTTCGAGGGCGTCGCCGAAGAGGTCTGGACGTACGTGAGCCAGCGGCTTCAGGATCTGGAGACCGGCACGTCGCCCGTGTTGCTCCACGGCGACGTCGGCGACGGCAACCTCGTGTACGACGGGACGGCGGTCTCCCACGTGCTCGACTGGGAGCGGGCGTTCGTCGGGCACCCCGAGTACGACCTCTGTCGGGCGGAGGTGCGGTACTTCCTGAACGACTGGGGCCGCGAGAGCCGCGAGGGGGCGATGCTCTACGCCGGCTACCGGTCCGTGCGCGAGACACCCTCGGACTTCGAGGCCCGGCGCCGGTGTTACCTCGCGACCTTCTTCCTGTTGCCGCTCGCGCGGTACCCGCAGTGGGGCCCCGCGTTCACCGACGACCTGGACGGCTTCGCCGAGCGGATCGCGGACCGGGTCCGGAGCGTCGTGGAGTGACCGGTCGGGCGAGGCGATCCGCCGCGACGTCGGTGAGTTCGGGAGGCCGCACTACCCACTCGACGCCTGGCCATTGGTCGTCCGGAGCGCTCTAAT
>CAZQQP010000401.1:0-3265 GCA_964595475.1 uncultured Planctomycetaceae bacterium
TTCCGCCCGAGCCGGTTCGTCACGGGCAAGCATCGCAGACGCTGCACCGGCGGCAGAGGTGCTGGACGACGGTCTCCTTTCTGCCCCCGTGGCAGCGCGCACACGCTCGCGACCGCCAGGAAATCTTCTCTTCGTGCGCTTCGTGGTTCCGCTCTCTCGCGCGTCAGGTCAGGCCGTTTGGTGGCACGCTCCACTTCACGGCGAGCTCGAAAGGTCCTCTCCGCCGCCGGAAGCATCGAGCGGGGGACGGCGGTCGTGCCAGTCGGTCGCCTGTTGGTAGCGATGGGCGATGCGGAGCAGGGTGGGCTCGTAGAAGGGCTTGGCGACGAGCTGGAGGCCGAGGGGGAGATTCCCTTCCGAGAAGCCGCAGGGCAGAGTGATCGCGGGGTGGCCGGTCAGGTTGAACGGCAGGGTGAGGTCCAGGCAGGCGCGGACCATCGGCACCTCCTCCCCGCCGAGGTCCACGGTCTTCCGACCGAATGGAGGAGCGGGCATCGGAACGGTGGGCGTCGCCACGCAGTCGACCGCCCCCATCGCCTTCGCCCACTCCCGCCGGACGATCCGCCGCACCCGCTGGCCCTTCAGATAGTCACCCGCGGGAAGGAAGCGGCCGCCGAGGAGGAGCGGGCGGATGTCGTCGCCGAGCTCGCCGGCGCGGTCGTCCACGGTCGGGGCGTAGGCCGACGCCGCCTCGGAGAAGATGATCGCCCGGTGGGCGCCGAGGACCTCTTCCATACGGGGCAAGCGGACCTCGACGGTCTCTCCGCCGAGCGAGACGAGCTGGTCGATCGCGTCGTGGACCGCGGCGAAGACCGCGGGGTCGAGGCGGTCGAAGAACCACCCGTCGGGAATGCCGACGCGGAAGGAGCCGAGTCGCTCCGACAGACGCTTCCGATGCGGGGGCACCCGTCGGCGGCTCGACGACGGATCGGCGTCGCCGTGGCCCGCGAGGACATCGAGGACGGTCGCGGCGTCGCGGGCGGTGCGGGTGAGCGTGCCGATGTGGTCCATGGTCCACGCAAGCGGCACCGCCCCGTCGCGGGGGACCCGCCCGTAGGTCGGCTTGAGGCCCGTCACCCCGCAGAACGCCGCGGGCAATCGGGTGGACCCGCCCGTGTCGGACCCGAGGGCGAGCGGGCAGACGCCGCCGGCGACCGCCGCTGCGGAGCCGCTGCTCGAGCCGCCGGGGATGCGCTGGGGATCCCAAGGGTTGCGACAGTCGCCGAAGGTCGGGTTGGCGCCCGTGAACCCGAACGCACATTCGTGCATGTTGGCCTTGCCGAGGGGGACCGCCCCCGCCGCCTCCAGCCGCTCGACCACGGTCGCGTCGCGCTTGGCCACGCGGTCGATCGCCCCGGAGCCACAGGCGGTCGGCAGGCCATCGACGTCGACCAGGTCCTTCACGGCGAAGGGAACACCCGCGCGGGAGAGGTCCTCCCCTTTCCCGAGGCGTCGGTCCACGCGCTCCGCCTGGCGCTGGGCGCGATCGGCCGCGATCCGGATGAACGGGTTCCACTTCTCCTCGGCCGCCTTCGTCCGGGAAATCGCCTCGCCCACGACGGCGGCCGCGGACGTCTTGCCGGCCCGGACGGCCTCGGCGATCTCCAGACATGTCGAAGGCCGCGGCGGCATGTGGTTGATCCCGGGTCACACCGTCTCGCCACGACACGATCGGCGACACGGCTCCACCGTCACCCCGGTCACGATAACATCCTCGGAAAGCCGGCGGCGGGCGAAGAGGGGCGAGCGCCCAAGGTATGCCGATCGACCGGCTCGTGCGAGGGCGCCGAGAGCCGCGGGGTCACCCGCGGTTCGGCCACGCCGCCCTCCAGCCTCGGCGTGCCTCTCTCCTGCATCGGGCGACGTCGCAGCGCGGTGGCCCCGAACACGCCGCCGCCGGTTCATCGCGGCTTCGCATGGTAGGTCACGGCCGGGTCCGTGCCCTCCGTGTCCACCTGCCGCATCGGCTCGAGCTCCGACTGGAGGCCGTTCAGAAGGTCCGCGGCGGCCTGGCGGTCCGCGTCCGAGAGGGAGACGCCGACCACGGTGGCTTCCATCGCCGCCACGGTCTGTTTGTCGATCGGCTGCCGTTCCATGGGTCCCCACGATAACAAGATCGGAAACGGTCATACACGAGGGGAAAGCCGCGGATCGATGTCACTGGGCTGGGCGGGCGGCCTGCGGGATTTCATAGTGCCTCCGACGGATGAGCACGTGGAACAGAGACGAGCCGTCGCCTCGCCGATCCAGAGTCGGTCGGCATTGTCACATGCGAGACCGGACTGCGCTTCGGGTCGGGGGGACCGGTCCTCGCCGCTCCGCTCCGCTTGCCCTACTCCCTCCCTTGAGCCGGGTTGACCTCGAGGAGAACACGAAAGCCGAGGTCATAGTCCCGGTGGTCCGGCGAGCCCCAGACGCGGCGCCCCGACCGGCAGTACCTCGGCTCGCTGAACCAGCCGCCGCCGCGGATCACGCGCACGGAGCCTGTCGAAGGGCGGATCACGCGCGCGGAGCCTGTCGAAGGCCCGGTGGGATTCGTGACCGGACCGCGAGGATACTCACCGTACCAGTCCCGGCACCACTCGTAGACGTTCCCGTGCATGTCGTGAAGGCCCCACGGGTTCGGCTTCTTCTGCCCCACCCGGTGGGCGTAAATCTCGCCGGCGTCCGACGTATTTCCTTTATACCACGCGTACGCCCCGAGCCGCTCCGGGTCCTCCCCGAAGCTGTACGCCGTCTGCGTCCCCGCCCGACACGCATATTCCCACTGGGCCTCCGTCGGAAGCCGGTAGGTCCCGTCCGTTCGCTCGCTCAGCTTCTCGCAGAACCCTTTCGCCATCTTCCAACTGACGTAGGTCGCGGGGTAATCGTCTCCCTCTCCGACGGTGGGCTCCCCTTGCCACGGCTCACTCCCCATCACCGTCTTCCACTGGCCGTGCGTCACCTCCGTCGCGCCGAGCCAGAACCCCTCGGTGAGCTTCACTCGGTGCGGCTGCTCGTTGAGCCCCCTTCTCTCGCTGTCGCTGCCCATCATGAATTCCCCCGGCAGGATATACACCAGCTCCATGCCGACGCTGTTCGTATAGGTGAAGTCGGCGAACGGGCCGTCCCCCTTCCGCGCCCGCGGGGGAAGCGCTTTCGCCACCGCCTTGTCTTCGGTCACCTCCGGCTTCAGCTCCCCCATCCGCTTGATCGCCCTCAGCCCGCGCTCCTTCCGCTCGAGCTTCAGGCTCGCCCGCGCGATCCGGTAGTGGATCCCCACGTT
>CAZQQP010000402.1:0-3253 GCA_964595475.1 uncultured Planctomycetaceae bacterium
CGCCGTTTGCTCCCACCCGGGCTGGACCACCTCGCCCACGGTGTAAGAACCCGGGCCGAGGTCCGTGAACGCGTAGCGGCCGTCCGCGTCCGTCACGGTAGTGGGGTCTCCCTCGGTCAGCGTCCCGCTTCCGTCCGCGTCGAGGTAGATCTTCCAGCCGGAGAGCACCTCCTCGCCGCTGTCCTGCGTACCGTCGCCGTCGCGGTCCGCGAACTTCACTCCGCGGATCTCGCCCGGGTCCGGATCGTTGCCGAAGTCGATGCCCGTCACCGTCGTCCCGGGCTCGAGAGTGATCTCGTGGCTCCCGCCGGTCGGAGAAGTTTGCTCCCAGTTCGCCTTGGCCACCTCACGGACGACGTGCGTGCCGGCGGGGACGTCCTCCAGCACGTACTGACCGTCGGATCCCGTCACCGTCGACGGCTCCCCGCCCTCGAGGGCTCCGTCGCCGTCCAGGTCCGCGAAGACCGTCCAACCGGCGAGGCCCGGCTCGTCGGTCTGCCGCATGCCGTCGCCGTTCAGGTCCGCGAACTTGGCTCCCTGGATCTGCCCGGAAAGCGGCCGGTTCCCGAAGTCGTGATCCGTGGCCACTTCACCGGGGGAGAGCTTCACCTGGTGGAAGCCCGCCGCGGAGCCGGCCTGCTGACCGGTCACCGCCACGTCGTCGACGTACCAACCCTCGAGGGCGTTGCTGATCGCATCGCCCGTCTCGAAGGCGAACCGCACCCGGATGGTGGAGCCCACGAAGGAGGAGAGGTCCACGGTCGCCGAGGTGAACCCGTCCGTCGGGTCGGAGAGGTCCACCCCGCCCGCGTTGTTGCTCGCGACCACCTGGAAGTCCCCGCCGTCCGCCGAGACGAGCACCCTCGCCGAGTCGAACTGGTTGTCTCCCTCAGTCTCGAGGAGGTGGTTGAACGAGAGCTCCGCGGACCCGAGGCCGCTGAGGTCGATCGGCGAAGAGGTGATCCGCCCCGCGGTGGAGCCCACGTCGTAGTCGCCGCCGCCGCTGGAGGTCTCCCCGGTGCCGAAGTAGAGGCTGTGGTTCGGAGTGTGGCCGGGCTCGCTTCCCCGTCCTGTCGACAGATGCCAGAGGCCGCTCACGGACGCGCCCACCGTGTTGTCGATGGTGAACCCGTCCTTCTTCCCTTCGGTGAAGTCGGCCGTGAACAGCTGCGGCGAGGCGTCGCCCGGGGCCGTCTGCTCCCAGCCGTCCTGGACCACCTCGCCCACGGTGTAAGAGCCCGGGTCGAGGTTTGTGAAGGCGTAGCGGCCGTCCTGGTCCGTCACCGTCGTCGGGTCTCCCTCGCTGAGGTCTCCGCTTCCGTCGGCGTCGAGGAAGATCTTCCAGCCGGAGAGGACCTCCTCGTCGCTGTCCTGCGTACCGTCGCCGTCGCGGTCCGCGAACTTCACCCCGCGGATCTCGCTCGGATCCGGGTCGTTGCCGAAGTCGATGCCCGTCACCGTCGCGCCGGGGGCGACCGTGACGTCGTGGCTCCCTCCGGCCGGAGAAGTTTGCTCCCAGTTCGCCTTGACCACTTCCCGGACGACGTGCGTGCCGGCGGGAACGTCTTCGAGGACATACTGTCCGTCGGGCCCCGTCACCGTCGACGGCTCCCCGTCGTTGAGGTTCCCATCGTCGTTAGTGTCGACGAAGACGGTCCAGCCGGGGAGGCCCTGCTCCCCGTCGTCTCGGGTGCCGTCCCCGTCGAGGTCCGCGAACTTCGTCCCGCGGATCTCGCCCGGCAGCCGACGGTTGCCGAAGTCGTTGCCCGTGGACACCTCGCCCGCGGAGAGCTCCACCTGGTGAAAGCCGGGCGGCGGGCCGGCGTGCTCCCCGGTCACCGTCACGTCGTCGACGTACCAGCCCTCGAAGGCGTTGCTGATCGCGTCGCCCGTGTTGAAGGTGAACCGCACCTGGATCGTGGAGCCCACGAAGGACGAAAGGTCCACCGTCGCTGAGGTGAATCCGTCCGTCGGGTCGGAGAGGTCCACCCCGCCCGCGTTGTTGCTCGCGACCAGCTGGAAGCCCCCGCCGTTCGCCGAGACGAGCACCTTCGCCGGGTCGAACTGGTTGGACCCCTCCGTCTCAAGGAAGTGGTTGAACGACAGCTTCGCGGACTCGAGGTCACTGAGGTCGATCTCCGGCGAGGTGATCCGCCCCGCGGTGTGGCCCACGTCGTAGTCGCCGCCGCCCTCCGCGGTCTCCTCCGTGCCGAAGTAGACGCTGTGCTCCGCCGAGTGTCCCTCGGCCTGCCCGCGCCCCGTCGACAGGTGCCAGAGACCATCCACCGGCGAGCCGACGCTGTTGTCGATGGTGAACCCGTCGCTGCTTCCGTCCGTGAAGTCCGCCGAGAAGATCGGCCCCGACCTCGGCGTGCCGGGCGCCGTCTGCTCCCAGGCCTCTCGCTGCACCTCTCCCACGGTGTACGTGCCGGGACGGAGGTCGCCGAAGGAGTAGCTCCCGTCGCGGCCGGTCACCGTGGACCGCTCGTCGCCGTCCAGCGTCCCGTCGCCGTCGGCGTCGAGGAAGATGGTCCATCCCTCCAGCGTCCGCTCGTCTGCGTCCTGCACTCCGTCACCGTCCGCGTCGTCGAACTTGACGCCGCCGATCTCCCCGGGGAGCGGTCGGTTCCCGAAGTCGATCCCCTCGCTCACCCCGCCGGGGTCGAGCGTCACCTCGTGAACGCCGCCACGCGGGTGGGTCTGTTCCCACCCCTCCTTGACCACCTCCCGAACGTCCACCGTGGTCCGCGGCTCCACACCCTCGAGGACGTAGCGTCCGCTGTCGTCGGTGACGGCGACGGGCTCACCGTCGGCGGGGTCCGGCGCCCCGTTGCCGTTCACGTCGGCGAAGACGGTCCACCCCGCGAGCCCCGGCTCGCCGCCGTCCCGATCGCCGTCGCCGTTGACATGCTCGAACTTCCTCCCGCGGATCTTCCCGGGAAGCGGACGATTGCCGAAGTCTCTCCCCTCGGCGGTCTGCCCGGGTGACAGCGCCACCTGATGGAAGCCCGGCGGCGGACCCGCCTTCTCCCCGGTCACCGCCACATCGTCGACGTACCAGCCCTCGAAGGCGTTTTTCACGGAGTCCACCGTGTCGAAGACGAACCGCACCTGGATCGTCGAGCCCACGAAGGAGGAGAGATCCACCGCGGCGGAGGTGAACCCGTCCGTCGGGTCGGCGAGCGTCTTCCCGCCCGCGTTGTTGCTCGCGACCACCTGGAAGTCCCCGCCCTTCGCCGAGACGAGCACCTTC
>CAZQQP010000403.1:0-2525 GCA_964595475.1 uncultured Planctomycetaceae bacterium
CCGCGCCGCCGCGTGGGCGAGCGGCCTGGTGGCGGCCGCCCGCGACGTCGGCCGGGACATCGCCGCGGCGGCCGCGGAGGTGGAGGTCGGCGAGGCCGTGGCCAGGGCCCACGCGGAGCTCGTCCGCCGCGTGGAGACGGACGAGCTCACCGGCGCCGGCAATCGGGAGTGGCTCTGCCGCGAGCTTCGCGAGCGCATCCAACGCCACCGCTGGGCGGGCGACCGCTCCACGCTCTTGCTGGTGGACCTCGACCACTTCAAGGCGGTCAACGACCGTCACGGCCACGACGCGGGAGATGCGGCTCTCCGGGACGTGGTCCGGCTGTTCCGCGCGCATCTGCGGGAGACGGACCGCATCGGCCGCTGGGGCGGCGACGAGCTCGTCGTTTTCGTCGCCGGCGGCGAGGCGGCGGGCACCCGCGTCGCGGAGCGGCTGCGGGTGGCCGTGGCGGAGTGCGAGGAGGAGCCGCTCGGGGAGTTGACCGTCAGCACCGGTGTCGCCGAGCACCGTGGCGAGGCGACGGTTCGGCAGTGGATCCGCCACGCCGACGAGGCGCTCTACGCGGCGAAGCAAGCGGGACGGAACGCTGTCGGAAGGGCGGAGTGACCCGAGGCTGCGACCGCGGCCTCGCCCGGTCGCAGCCGTGAGACGCAACCTGCGTCGCCCGCCGTCGCCACGGCGAGACCGTTCATGCGGCGCCCGCCGTACCCTGTCTCACCGAGACGACCCCGGTCGCGAGCCGATACGCCCCGCTCGGCCCGACGGCGACGCTCCGGCGGCCCTCCCGTGGAACCGGGTGGTCCCCTTCCGATGCCCCTTGGTCCTTTTCGACGCTCGCGCCGAGGCGGGGCCGCTCCGGTCGTGCGGAAGGAGGCGGTATGCTCGACCGATGGTTTCAGCTCCGTGCCCACGGCACGTCCGTCCGAACCGAGCTCCTCGCCGGCGTCACCACCTTTCTCACGATGGCGTACATCATCTTCGTCCAGCCGGCGGTCCTGAGCGGGCAGATGCTCGGGACGTCCACCGGCATGGACTTCGGCGCCGTCACGACCGCGACGTGCGTCTCCGCCGCGGTCGCCACGCTGGTCATGGGCCTCGTCGCGGGCTATCCCGTCGGCCTGGCGTCGGGCATGGGCCAGAACTTCTTCTTCGCGGCCACGGTGCTCCCCGCCATCGGCCAGGTCGTCGCGGAGCGGGGCTGGGACACGGAGCCGTGGCGGGTGGGCCTCGGCGTGGTCTTCGTCGCGGGTGTGCTCTTCCTCCTGCTCACCTGCCTCGGCGTGCGGGAGGCGGTCATGCACGCGATCAGCCCGAGCATGAAGAACGCGATCGCGGTGGGTATCGGCCTCTTCATCGCCTTCGTCGGCCTGCAGAACGCGGGGCTGATCGTGGACAGCGCGGGCACGCTGGTCCAGCTCAACACCCGCTTCGGCTCGCCCGACCTCCTCGTCTTCTTCGCGGGCCTCGTCATCGTCGCGGTCCTCCATGCCCGGGGAGTGCCCGGCGCCCTCCTCGTCGGCATCCTCGCGACCACGGGGGCGAGCGCCGCGGCCAAGCTCGCCATCCCGCACCTCGGCGGCCTCGCGAAGGTGGACCTCGTCGCGAGCTCGGACCTGATGAACCGCTTCGAGCTCGCCGACGGCGTGGTGGCCCCGCCGCCCGACGTCCGGCCGACGGCGTTCGCGCTGGACCTCTTCCACGCCCTCCTCCCCGCGATGATCCCCTACATCGTCATCTTCCTGTTCATGGACGTCTTCGACACGATGGGCACGCTCATCGGCATCGGCGAGCAGGCGGGCCTCGTCAGGAACAACCGCCTTCCGCGGGCCGGCCGGGCGATGCTCGCGGACGCGGTGGGGACGGTCACGGGCGCGGCGCTGGGAACCACCACCGTGACCAGCTACGTCGAGTCCGCCGCGGGCGTCGAGCAGGGCGGTCGGACGGGGCTGACGGCCGTGGTCGTCGCCGCCGGCTTCCTCCTCGCCCTCGCGTTCGCGCCGGTGATCGAGATGGTGGGAAGCTACCCCGCCATCGTGGCGCCGGCCCTCGTCCTGGTCGGCGCCATGATGGCCCGCAACGTCGTTCGCGTGGACTGGGCGGACGCGACCGAGGCCCTCCCCGCGTTCCTCACGATGGCCGCGGTGCCGCTGACGTTCAACATCGGCGACGGCTTGGCGTTGGGCCTCATCGCGTATCCGATCGTCAAGGGCCTCACCGGTCGAGCGCGGGAGGTTCCCTGGCTCATGTATCCGCTCGCCGTGGCGCTGGTCTGCTACTTCGTCTTCGCCAGAGCGCCGGTCGGCGGGTGAGTCCGCCGCTACGGCACGCCGCGACGGCTCGGCGTCGCCGGGGAAGCACCCGTGGCTCACAGACTCCGAGGGTCAAGAAAAACGGTCACGGCGGTAGGGACCCGCGCCGCAGACACGGACAAGGCCGCGGACGGCCTTGTCCGTGCCACCCAATGCCGTGAACCAACTCCGCGTCGCCGTCGTCTTCGCTTGGGTGGCACGGGCAAGTCCCAGCG
>CAZQQP010000403.1:2535-3250 GCA_964595475.1 uncultured Planctomycetaceae bacterium
GCGGGATGCCGCCGGTGCCCGTCCGCGGGCTTGCCCGTCGTTGTCGGTTCGTCTCGCGATGCGGAACGCGCCCATCGAGCCATCGTCATCGAGTCCCACGCCGCGAGACGCGACAGGGCGTCCGTTCACGACATCGTGTGCCACCCGAGCAGGCAGACCTCGAGGTGATCTCTCCTCCGTTCACGGCGTCGTGTGACACGGGCGACGGCCGTCCGCGGCCCTTGTCCGTGGAGCGGCGCGAGACAAGCCGAAGCGAATATGGGTCAAACCCAAGGCGTCGTCGGGAATCGGTGAGGCCTCGGGTGGCGCGCTTTTGGCAGCGGGGACAGCCGTCCGTCCGGCGGCCATCGCTCACTCGAAGGACAGGCTCACACGATCCATCACCGGCTTCGCCCCGCCGTCGCGGTTCACGCGAAACGCGAACTTGAAGCCACGGCCCGCGGGGAGGGCCGTGAGGTCGATCTTCGCCGGGCTCCGCTCGACGACCCTCGCAAAGCCGTCCTTTCGGCTGTACTCCTCGCGGACCGTCTGCCAGTCCGTCCACTCGTCCACCTTCCCGTCGCCGTCCGTGTCCACCCCCGCCCGCGCTTCGACGCCCGGTACCCAGGGCCCGCGGCTGACGTAGTTGTGGTGGCCCTGGACGATCAGGTAGAACTTGCCCTCGGCGAAGCCCATCGTGGGGTCGGGGTGGAAGCCCTTGCCGATGCCGCCGCCC
>CAZQQP010000404.1:0-3247 GCA_964595475.1 uncultured Planctomycetaceae bacterium
CTGCTTCGGCCTCCTTGCCAGCCGCGACCTCGCGACGGGCTCGGGCCGACGAATCACTTCTCACAGACGTTCTAAGGCGGTTTCTTCCTCAGTCGAGCTGGGGCGTCCGGGTGAAATCAGAAGGACGAGTCACGGGGACGTTGGAGGCCTGACCGACCGCGGAACCCCGGGCGCCGCTCGATGCTGGCGAGGTCGCGCTCGTCGCTCGGCCCATGCCGGATGCCTTCCGCTCAAGCAGCGCCGACCTGATCCTCTTCTCTTTGTGTTCCGCGATCTCCTCCGCGGTTCATTCGCCCACGATCCCGCGAGCACGGAGGCATGGGTGACGCCTGGCTCCCTCGCTTTGAGGTGATCGAGCACCGCCGCGAAGCGGGCGAGGAGCGGGGCGTTGTCGTTGTAGGTCCGGGCCGTGACCAGGTTGCCGTCCACCACGGACGTTTGGTCGACGTACTCCGCTCCGCCCTGCTTCGCGTCGAGGGCGCACTTCGGCACGGTGGTGACGGTTCGGCCGCGGATGACGTCCGCGGCGGTGAGGATCTCGATGCCGTGGCAGAGGCTCGCGACGGGCTTCTCCGCTGCGAAGATCTCCCGCGTGATGCGGAGGAGATCCTCGTCGTAGCGGAGATACTCCGGCGCCCGCCCGCCGCTGACGAACATGCCGGCGTAGCGGTCCGCGTCCGTCTCGCGGAACGCGACGTGGGCGCGGAGGTGATAGCCGGCGGCCTCCCGGGTGATGTCCCACTTGGGCTCCCCCGGCGGAAACTCGTGCATCACCGTGTGGTAGAGGCGGGCCTCCGGCCCTGCCACGTCCACGGTGAAGCCCGCCTCCTGCAAGCGGTGCAGCGCGTAGAAGGTATCGAGCGTCTCGCTTCCGTCGCCGATGGGCATGAAGATCCGCGACATCGCGGGTCGGTCCTCGTTCTGAAAGCAAAACCAGGCGGGCGGACGGCCGCCGGGCGGCCCTCCGAGGCCGTCGGGCCTCGGTCACCCGCTGGTCGGGATGAGGTCCGTCTGGACGGCCGGGTCCGCGGCGGGCACGTGGGTGGTCTCCAGCCCGTGCTCCTTCCGGACGATGTTGCAGCCCTGGGCGATCGCCGTCGCCTTGTGGAACGCGATCTCGCGGTTGAAGCCCTGCCGCCCGAAGCCGCAGTCGCTGGTGACCACCAGCTTCTCCGGCGGGATGTACTTCAGCGCGTTGCGGATCTCCCCGGCGACGTCGTCGGGCTGGTCCGCCTGGAGGCTCCGGTGGCTCACCCCGCCGATCGCGATCTTCTTCTTGAGATCGTGCTTGAACGGCTCGAGGTGGGGCACGTCCTGCTGGCCGTTGTCCTTGGTCTCCATGGTCCAGACGTCCCCCTTGGCCTCCTCCAGGTAGAGCTCGATGGCGTTCTTGTAGGAGTTCTCCTCCATCACCCGCTGCATGTTGGGGTTCCCCCAGCAGGTGTGGAGCCAGACCTCCACGTCGTCGAGGCCCTCCAGCTCGCGGTTGAGGGCCTGGATCATGAACTGGATGGTGCTCTTGTCCTCCGGAAACTTGTCGGCCATGAAGTGGATGGTGGGCTCTTCCACCTGGAGCACGGTGCACCCGGCGTCGCGGAGGGCCTTCAGCTCCTCGTTCATGGCCGCGGACATGTCCCAGACCACTTCCCGCTTGTCCTTGTACTTGTCCGTGTAGACGTCGAGGAAGAGGCCCATCACCTGCGCCGAGCAGGTGCCGAACCGGACGGCGTACCGCGTCCGCTGCTGGGTCATCCGCCAGATCTTCGGATAGTCGAGGCTTCGCGGCTCGATCTTGTCCGTCACGCGCGGCCACCGCCAGCCGCTGTAGATCTCGTAGAGCAGCGTGCCCGGCGGATACTTCAGGAAAGAGGCCCGGGTGTCCTCGGGTTGGGCGTAGTCGCCCTCCAGGCCGTGCCACCGCTGGAGGGGATAGTGGTGCCACGAGCGGCCCGCGAAGTCCTCGTCACAGTGGAAGTCCCCGTGGGTGAGGATATCCAGCCCCGCCCGCTCCTGGTCGCTGATGAGCGTGGCGAGGGCGTCCTGGAACTTCTCGCGGAAGCGGATGTCGAGCATGCACGTGTCCAGCGGCTTGCCCCACATGCTCACGTCGAACCAGCGGGGACGGGGCCAGGAGCCGGTGACCGTGGACGGGATGACGAGGTCGCGAGTGGCCGTGAACATGGAAGCTCCTTTCAGCGTCGAGACCGGGGAAATATCGCGGCAGAGGCCGCGGCTTGTCAAGCGGTCTGCTTGACTGCCCCGACGGCGGGGCGACCATCCGACCGTGCCGGCGGAAGGGCCGGCGAGAAGCGGACCACCCGAGCGAAAGGACCGATATGGTGGTGGTCATGGAGCCCGGCGCGACGGAGGAGCAGCTTCAGCGGGTCATCGGCCTGATCCGGGAGATGGGGCTGAAGGAGCACCCGATCCGGGGGACGGAGCTCACGGTCGTCGCGGTCATCGGGGAGGAGCGGAAGAAGGACCCCGACGTCTTCGAGACGCTGGCGGGGGTTCAGAAGGCCATGCGTGTGCTCGCGCCCTACAAGATGGCGTCCAAGGAGGTGAGCCCCGAGCCCACCTCCGTCCGGCTCGGGGCGAGCTGCGTCTTCGGCGAGCAAGCGGTCCAGGCCATCGCCGGCCCCTGCTCCGTGGAGACGGAGGAGCAGATCGTCCACATCGCGGAGCGTGTCCGCGACGCCGGCGCCACCGCCCTCCGCGGCGGCGCCTTCAAGCCGCGAACCAACCCCTACAGCTTCCAGGGCCACGGCGAGCCGGCGCTCAAGATGCTCGCCACCGCGAGAGAGGCCACGGGTCTGCCGGTGGTCACGGAGGTGATGACCACCGGCGACGTGGACCTCGTCGCGGAGTACGCGGACTGTCTGCAGGTCGGCACACGCAACGCACAGAACTACAAGCTGCTGGAGGCGGTGGGGAAGCAGCCGAGGCCCGTTCTGTTCAAGCGGGGCATGTCGATGACCGTCGACGAGTATCTCCAGGCGGCCGACTACATCCTCGCGGCGGGCAACCCCAACGTGATCCTCTGCGAGCGGGGCATCCGCACCTTCGAGCGCTTCGGCCGGAACACCTACTCGCTCGCGGCCATCGCGGAGCTGAAGCACCGCTCCCACCTGCCGGTCCTCGGCGACCCCGCCCACGGGACGGGCCACACGCACCTCATTCCGCCCATGGCCCGGTCGACGGTGGCGGCGGGCGCCGACGGCCTCATGATGGAGGTCCACCACGATCC
>CAZQQP010000405.1:0-3188 GCA_964595475.1 uncultured Planctomycetaceae bacterium
AACGGCCGGCGAAGCGCAGACAGCTGTTCACTTGTCAAACATCCGCCCACCCCAACGCCCCGGCACACGCCGGGGTTTTTTCATGCGCCGGGCCACGCCAACAACTCCCCTTCCGAATCGATCGCAGCGATGCTGATTGTCCGGGCCGCGTTCTCGAGACCGTGCAGGCCGAAGCGGGCGTCCCCTTCCCGCGGCCAACCAATCCGAGCTTCTTACCGAGGCGGCCTTCGCCATCGAGCCCGTTTACGAGGACCTTCGCGTACAGGCCGCGCTCGGCGAACAGCTCTACGTCGACGACGACGAGCCCGACCGCTAAGGCATCCGACCCACGGGGATCCTCTCGATCGCGGTGTTGGCCACCGGGCCGCGGAAGGCGGGAGAGGACGCCGCGGAGATCTACAAAGAACGAACCCCCGACCGACCTCGCCCGAAGCGGATGTGCAACGGCGAGAAGGCCGACTTTCCGGCCTCCGTCGAGGTCGCGAACTGCCTGACACGGCCTTCGGCAATGCCTCGAGATCCTCGCCGCCTTCCTCGACAAGGTTCGCTACGCCCGCAAAGCCATCCGGATCGTCTACCGGGTCGAGCGAAGGGCGAAAAACGAGCAAGGCACCGACCCGCAGCGGGGCGAGCTTCACCAGGGCAGGACCCGGAAGGCGATGGACCCTCTCTACGATCGCTCCGGAAGCAATGGGAGGAGCCCGACCCCTCGCTCGGGAAGGCGATCAACGACATGCTCAAGCGCTGGCACGCGCTGACCCGCTCTCTCCGAGAGACCGGAGCCCCGATCGACAGGAATCCCGCCGGAACCGCAAGGCGTTCGCCGAAGATCCGCTCGCCCGGCTTCCCTGGAACTCCCCGACGCGGGAGAACCGTGGCCCGCCAACCGACCCGGCTCACTGAGTCACCGCCGTCCGTTCCCGGTCCGTGGAACTGCCCCGCCGAGGTCTCCCGACGGGGCCCTCGGGCCCTGCGCTGCTACGTGGTCCCGCATCCTTCCCCTTCAGACGGTCTCCACTCGCACGTCTGCGGATCGTTGCCGAAGGGTCACGGAGAAGCACCATTGGGACAAGGCGATGGACATCTTCCACCGCCTGGTGTGGGAGAAAAACTCCGCGAGCCACGGTGGTCCGCCATCGAGACGATGCATCCGTGAAAGGCGGTGGATCTGTGGGCGAGAGCGCTTCCCGACCGGCGGCGCCATTGCGCGAAAAACAGCCGGCTGTTATTGTTTAGCGGGTCTCGGGGCGTAGCTTTGCAACGACGTCGTCAGGCGAGCTGCTCAGGCCGAGTGTGTTCGGGTCCAGGCCCGTTCGTTGTGCGAACGTGCTGAGAGCCTCCAAGAGGTGGCGCACAGTCGGCTCGTCCGCCCCGATCTCGAACTGAAACTCGATCGCGTTGGTGATCGCGATGAACGCTCCCTGCTCAGGGTGGTTCTGCCGGTAGATCGCGGCCTCAACGTCTCCCAGCCAGTCGAGCACAGGCTGATAGAAGGCGGGCCAGCGCCGTCGCATCGTGACCTCCCTTCCGCTCCTTTGCCCACGTGTTCACGAATCCGAGCCCTCCGGAGGTCCTCGCTCGATCTCCAGCGGGGGTGTCTCGCCACGGAGCGCGCAACTGATGAACTCCACGGAGTCGTGGCCTAGCTGCTCGCTGGTTCGCAGCACACTCATCAGCACGCTCTGGCAGCGGGCTCCCCGCTCGGTCCGATTCCCGCCCCAGACCTTCCGGTTGACCACCGCCGGACGGATCCCTTGTTCGGCCCGGTAGTTCGTCGCATCCAGGCCCGGGATCTCCAGGAACGTGAACAGCTCATCCCGATGATGATCCAGGTGCTTGGCGAACCGGGCGTTCTCCGGATTCGTGTACTCTCCGGCCAGCAGGTCATCCATCTTGGCGTTGAGGTGCCCTTGGATCACAAGCGCTCCGTGATCGGTCATCTCCCCGGCGACCTGCCGGTCCCGCGCCTGAAGGCCCTCCTGGAGAACCGCTTTCACGCAGCGCGGGAACCGAACCGCCCCGCCGGTCACGGTCTCCTCTACTTGGTCGCAACGGTCCAGCAGGTGGTTCAGACACTGTTGGTGGATGGCCTCTGCGAACCCGTCATAGGCCAACTAGCCATCGTGGACCATGATGCCGGCGAAGTCGACCCCGAGCACGCGCTGCGGAACGACGGCGCCGCGATGGGGGTCGATCACGTAGCAGGTCAGCTCCGCGTTCGTGAACACGTGAAGCCACTGGCCGACCCCGCGGACACGCCATCCGGTCTCGTCCACCGACACCACCGGCTGGTGAGGTAGAGCCGTGACGAGCGCCTCGTACGTCGGCTCACACCGCTGGCCCGCTCGGGTCACGACCTGGGCAGCCCCACCCCGTGTCAGGTCGATCCCCAACAGCTTCTGGAAGGCCGTCTCGATCTTGCCGTAGGACAGGCCACCCGCCTTATTCAGGTGGACCACGGCTGCTTGGGCTGTCGGACCCAGCTGGGACTTGGCCACCCCAAGGGCATCGGAGGTCTGCAGCGGGTGGCGGCCTTGAACTCGCCGTCCGCACGACGCGCAGCGACCGATGTGGACTCGGAACCGCCGATACGTCGGTCGCTGGGGAACGTCGACCTGGTACTGTTCGTCGACATGGGTCGACTCCACGGTCCCAGCGGCCTGGCACCACGGACAATCCGGATCGAGGCACGCCTCGTGGGTCTCGTCGATCTCGCTAGGGTCCGGGATGGGACGCCCCCCTCGCCGCCCATAATTCGGCTCCGGCTTCCGACCCGGCTTCTTCGGGTCGGATTTCGGAGATCGCTCGGAAAAGGGAGCAGCCTGACGCTTGCTCGCCCGCCGGGCGTGGGCCGCTTGCTGCCGCAGCTCGCGGTTCTCTCGGTCCAACGCCGCATTCCGCTCGCGGAGCGCGCTGTTCTCTCACCGCAGGCGGTAGTTTTCCGCGATCAGCTCGGCATAGGGCAGCTGGGGTATCCGTGCCGCCTCCGGTTCACGACCGAGGCCAGCCCTCCATGGCCTCGCTCCATTTTAGCACCGGTGGGTCAATCGGCGGTCACCAGCCTCGGCCGAGCCCCGACCTCCGCTGACGCTTGGTCCGGACCCGCTAACCAAGTACGCCGGCTTTTCGTCCTGGAGCCGCCAGCGAGGAGGGCTAACGGGGCCAGCACCCGGCCGCGCCGGCGGGGT
>CAZQQP010000406.1:0-3187 GCA_964595475.1 uncultured Planctomycetaceae bacterium
CTTCCGCCTTGGCACCGATGAATAGGCTCAACTTATTCTTTTCCGCCTCCTTACCGCTCGGGTCTCTCGACGCAGCCGGCGTCGGACTCCACGACCGATTGACATGGCCTCCTCTTGGGGCAGGCTACGCTGCCGGGGCTCGGGCGAGGGAGGTCTTAATCGGTGTGCAGTGGCGAGAGAACCGGGGGTGCGGCTTCGATGATCGAGATGGCGTCGCGTAAAACGGTTCTCGTGGCGGTCCTGTGGGTCGCTCAGGGCCTCGTGGACCGCGCTCTCGCGTCGGTTTCCGGAGACCTGTCGGAGGTCGCCCGCGGCACGCACGACCGGCTGATCCAATCCGGCACCCACGGCCACGACGCCCGCTGGACCTTCACGAGCGGCTATACGGCCGAGCAGAGCCCCCACACCATCACGTACTTCATCCACGACCACGGGGGAAGCGACTCCCTGAGCAGCGACCAGGTCGCCCGCATCCGGGACGCGGCCGACACCTGGAACGGCGCCGGGTCGAGCGCGACGCTGACCGAGGTCGCCTCGGACGACGACGACGTGGTCCACGTCCACGGGGACAGCGACAGCGGGTGCGGATCCGCCTCTGACGGCGTGCTCGGCTGCGCCGAGGTCAAGTTTCTGACCTCCCACTCCAACGACCCCTACCCGGACGGCGTGAGCCATCACCAGCTCGTGAGGAACACGACCAGCAACCCGCTTCGGCAAGAGCTGACGATGATCACGCGGAGCGACTGGTACGCGGGGTCGGACCCGAGCGCCATTCCGAGCGACGAGTTCGACTATCAGACCGTCGCCACGCAGGAGCTCGGCCACCACCTCGGCCTCGACCATCCGGACGAGAGCGGCGGCCACTCCAGCTCCCAGACCGACGACTCACCGATGAACAGCACACTCTCGCAAGGCGAGGTGAACCGCACGCTCCAGCCGATCGACGAGGAGGCCGTCAGGACGGTCCACACCCCGCTTCCGCCCGCGTTCGGGATGGGCCTGGCCGCCCTCGGCGGCCTCGGCACGGCACGGTGGATCCAGCGCCGCCGAGGCGGAAGGGCTGCGGGCTCCGGCCGAGCCGGCGACGACCACCCGTCGGTCAGCGGGACGTGAGCGGCTCCGCGTCCTCCACCGTCGCGGCGGGCCGCTGATTCTTCCCGTCCTTCTTGCCGTGACCGATGTCCTCCCGGGCGTCCGCGGCGAGCGCCCGCAGGCGGCGGACCACCAGTGGGTGGGCGTCGGAGACGTCGTTGGTCTCCCCGATGTCCGCGTCGAGGTTGTAGAGCTCCCCCCGCTTGAGGTGGAGCTTCCACGGGCCGCTGCGGACCGCCCGGAGGTGCTCCGACCTGTAGTAGAAGAAGGCGACGTGGGGAGAGTCCGCCCCCTGCTTTCCCGACATCAGCGGCCAGATGTTCTTCCCGTCGATCTTCCGGTCCGGCGGCTCCGCGCCGGCGAGGTGGGCGAAGGTCGGAAGGATGTCCATGGTGGTCGCCACCTCGTCGCAGACCTCGCCGGCGGGGATCTTCCCCGGCCACCGCATGACGCAGGGCACCCGCTGTCCCCCTTCCCACGTGCTTCCCTTGCCCCCGCGGAGCGGCCCGTTGGAGGCCCCGTGATGGGTCGCTCCGCCGTTGTCCGACGTGAAGATCACCAGGGTCTCCTTCTCGATGCCGAGGTCCGCGAGCGTCTCGAGGATGCGGCCGGTCGACCAGTCGACCTCCCGGACCGCGTCGCCGAGGGCGCCCGCGTCGGTAGTGCCCGCGAAGCGCTCCGTGGTGGCGTGGGGCCAGTGGACCATGGTATGGGGCAGATACAGGAAGAACGGCTCGTCCGCGTGGTCGCGGATGAACCGAACCGCCTCCTCCGTGTAGCGCTTGGTGATCTTCGACTGGTCCGGCTCCTCCTCGATCACCTTCTCGTCGCGGAGGAGGGGAAGCGGCGGGTAGTTCTTTTTGGGCCGGGCCTCCGTCCCCATGTCATTGGAGTAGGGAATGCCGAAGTAGTGGTCGAAGCCCTGGCGGGTGGGGAGGAACTTCTTCTGGTCGCCGAGGTGCCACTTGCCGATGCACATCGTGGCGTAGCCCTTCTTCTTGAGGACCTCCGCGACCGTCACTTCCTTCGGGTTGAGTCCCTTCCGCGCCCCCGGGAAGAGAACCCAGCGCCCGTTGGCGTTGACGTGCATGCTCACCCGGCGGGGGTAGCAGCCGGTGAGCAGCGAGGCGCGGGAGGGCGTGCAGACGCCGCTCGTGGCGTAGAAGCTGGTGAACTTCATCCCCTCCTTCGCCATGCGGTCCACGTTCGGCGTGTCGATGCGGTCGGACCCGAAGCAGCCGAGGTCCCCGTAGCCGAGGTCGTCGACGAAGATCACGACGAAGTTGGGACGGTCCGCCGCGTACGCCGCGGTCGGGAGCAGCAGCGCGGCGATGGCCAGGGCGATCCGGTGTCGCATGGCGAGCCTCCTTTCTGTCTCGGCTCGATTGTCTCGACCGGAGGACGCGACGCAATCGCCGACACGCCCGCCGGCGACGCCACCGTGTCGGAGCCGGAGCGGCGAGCGGGAGGGTCGGCGGGGTCCGGGGCGTACCCGAGACCCACTCCCCGGCGGCTCGGCGCTCAATCGTTGAGGAGCACCACCGCCCGCTCGTCGTCGGAGGAGGTGAGGACGACGCGGCACACCTCGGCGCCCGGCAGCGCCGTCGCGTAGAGCTCACGGAGGTCGACGCCGTCGAACTTCAGCCGCTCCGTGACGTGGCGGAGAATGCCCGGCCGGTGCGGGGCGTCGAGGAGGATCACGCTCCGCTCGGCCGGCTCGTAACCGTGCTCGCGAAGCGCGTCCGCCGTCCGGTCGGGGTCGTCCGTGATCAGGCGGAGCATCGCGTGATCCCCCTCGACGATGTTGTTCGTCGCGAGGACGTCGATCCCGTGCTCCGCGAGGAGCTTCGAGAGCACGTGGAGCGTGCCGATCTGGTTGGGCAACCGCACACTGATCTCGTGGCCGGTTCGCGCCGCGAGCATGGACCACCTCCTTTCTATCGGCCCCCGCGTCGTCACCATATTTCCCACGGCTCCGGCGAGCCATGCCCGTCAAAGTCTCGGACCGGGTCTCCCCGGGCGCGGCCGTCCGCGTCGGGTGCTAAGGAGGCGGAAAAGAATAAGTTGAGCCTATTCATCGGTGCCAAGGCGGAAG
>CAZQQP010000407.1:0-3184 GCA_964595475.1 uncultured Planctomycetaceae bacterium
GACCGAACGGTGGAAAGTCGATCCGCCCCGTCAGCCGGCCTTCGTGCTCCGGATAGTCGAGGAATCGTTCGACTCCATGGATGTGGACGGTGGCATGCATCGCCAGCTCGGATCCTTCCGCGCTTTCCGCCGCCCTGGACGGCTCGGTCTCCCCCAACGCGCAAGGGCCGGCCATCGTCTCTTGGAACCGGATGCCGGGGCCGGGCTCCTTCATCGCTGTCACGCCGGGTTTGATGGCGACCCCTTCCTCGGAACGGGTCCTCAGGTACTCCGAGGCATCCGCGTACCCCATGTCCACCAAGGTCGAGTTCTCCACCCGCCCCAAGTAGAGATCCGGATCCAATGGCAATGGATACTCCGGCCGAATCACGTGCAGACGGACGGGGCGCTGTCGGTCGGACCCACCATCGCCCGTCCCGACCCTCTCGTTCAGCTCCCGGATCCGATCGAGCTCGATGTTCAACGCCCCGTTCGCGCTCATCTCCAGCATCTGCACGTACAGGTTGAGCGCGCCTCCCCTGTAAACGGAAGTGTTCCCCAGTCCCCAGATCAGCCATATCTCCTCCGCGCCGCGCCGGACTGCTTCCATCAGGTTCGCGTCCTGGACGAAGGCGCAGTCCAGATAGACAGTTCCGTTTCGCCGGACCGGCGGGAAGACGCCGGGAAGGCTCAGACCCGCGACGAGCATCTCCGTGTCGATCGCCGTGTGCGGGATCACCTCCACCAGCTTCGAGTTGTAATTCAGGACGTTGTAGGTCCCGACCACCCCGCTCGCCTCCCGGATCTTCCCCATGTCGATCCCCAGGTGCGGAAAGACCTTCTCGCGCATCCCCTCCGCATCCCCGAGGCCCTCGAGGTTCCCGATGCGGAGATACTCCGCCAGGGGTAACAGCGATACCGAGTCCCAGATGTCGAGCGTTCGCCAGCGCTCGGCCACCTCCACCGGCGAGAGACCGGAGAGGAGCATGGAGAGATTGACGCTGCCGCCGGAGGTGGCGTCGATGTGGTGGAACCGGTGGCCCGCCTCCCACAACGCCCGGATCGCCCCGGCCTGATAGGACAGCCGCATCCCTCCGCCGGACAGCACCAGCGCCCGTCTGGGGATGCTTCCGTCGTCCGGTGCCGCACCAATGGGTCGCGATTGTTCGGACATCCCGCTCATGGCTACTAGCTGCCTCCCGTTGTGGACCGGAGCGTACGGATCGCTCGCCGCCACGCCCCGAGCGACGCCTTTACGAGACCAATGCGCAGAGCACGAAATACCCGATAAAGCGACGCCGGCGCTGCCACGGGAAGCGGTACACCATCTGACCGACGAAGACACCCGCGTCGACCCGCCGGACGTCGTCGATTAGCCCCCACATGACAGATCCGAACGGATACCTCAACGCGAGACATTGTTCCCCGTCGTGCTCGGCGGTCCGGTACATCGTTCGGAACTGGTAGCGGAGCGGCAGCACGTTGTTGTTGAAGAGGTTAATTCCGCTCCCCGTTTCCTTCATGGCGAACGGCTTGACGAAGCCCTTGCCCGTCCAGCGCGCCGCCGGGTTGTCCAGGGTGATCTTGATGAAGAGCCGCGCCCACCAAGGCTGCTGCTGGCTGGCGAGCCATCCCCCGAGCGTGGGGCCCCGAACCTCTTCGAAGGTCGGAACGCCGCCGTTCTCGAACGCCTCGTCGATCTCCGCGGGCGTTCGCTGCTTCAGCTCGCGGATGGTCTGCTGGGCCGACTCTCGGTCAAGCTGCGTTGCCTGCATGGTGAAGCCTCCGTCGCTCGGGTTCCACCGGCCGCTTGCGCATCAGGCGTCGGTGTCCTCGAGGTGTTGAAGGACGTGGGGATACACGTCATCGACGGCGTTGTAGCCGAAAATGCAATCGACATGCCCGTAGCCGGGAATCAGTCGACGCTCGTAGCGATCCGCCCCATTGGCCTGGGCCAGCTCCTGCAGGGACTCCTCCGTGCTGCGAGGCAGCACGCACACGTTGTCGCCGCCGTGCAGCAGGAGAACGGGGAGGTCCATCCGGCTCAGATGCGGAAGGTATGCATCCCGGCCGGAGGCGTCGACCAGATGGCCGACGCGCGCCAGCAGCGAGAGCTGCCTCAGCGCACCGAGATTGACGCGGCTGAACAGCTCGTGCAGGGCGTGGTGGGTCGCGGGGTTGAGCCGGTCGTGCTCGTAGAGGTTGCCGTAGATGCCCGTGACGCGGTGGCAGACCGGGTTTCGGCAGCGCTCCTCCGCCTCCATCGGTTGGAAGCGGAGGCTTGCGTTGTAAAGGCGATCGAACAGCCCGGCCCGCGCGTCCGTGTAAGCCGTCACTGTGCCCTTGCCGATCCAGTCCATCAGAGCGGTGAAGCGCGCCTTGAACCGGCTGAGTCGCGGCACATGCACCCGTGTGGAGACTTGGGAACACACCGCCGAGCGGACACCCTCCAAGCCGGAGAGCAGGGCCATCGTCAGAGTAGAGGACCCCACGCCATGCGCCACGATCTGCACGCTGGATGCGCCGGTGAGCTCCCGCACCTTCGCGACCGTCGCCGGATAGTCCTGAGTCGCGACCTCGTCCAGCGTCGAACGCTGTCGCGACGCGGGCAGCTCGATGCTCAGTCGGTGGTCGAGCAGCCAGACATCGAATCCGTGATCGACGAGATACTCGACCAGGTTCGTTTCGATGGTGTCGAGTGAATACATGAACTGCGAGACGCCGATGCAGTGCGAAAGGACGACCGGTCCCTTTTCCCCCGCCTGGTAGCGCGTGAGGCGCAGCCCGACGCGGTCCCGGCTCGGGAAGTGGTACACGACGGGCTCGGGGGCGCGCAGCGGACGCGTCTCGCGCGGCGGTCCGCTCGGGTCGTGGATCTCGGGTTCCGGGCTCGCTGCTGAGACCATGGGGACCCCACATCGCTGGTTTCGAGCCGAGGGCTCCTCGTTACGTTCATCGCCCAGCGTCGCCGCCGGTGCTCTCCTCGGATCGATCGACCGCGGCGGCCGCAGGCTTTTCGATGCCGGGCACGGGCGCCGACGGCGGTGGCGGCCACTGCTCGCTGAGGCCAAGGTCGATCACGCTCTCCAACCCCTCGGTGGTCGCTTCGCCCGGGGGACGGTCGTAGGTAAGGAACCAGCACTCAAAGTGGTCGTCCAGTGTTCCCTCCGTCGCCGGCATAAAAAGGGTCGCGATCGGGTCCTCC
>CAZQQP010000408.1:0-3174 GCA_964595475.1 uncultured Planctomycetaceae bacterium
TACCTGTTCTTTCCCTGCGTCCTTCACCAGACGGCCGCCGCAGCCGCCCCTTCTGTCGTTGCAATCGATGTCTTTGGACGTCGCCCGCCGCCTCCTCCTCTCGCCTCTGCGTGCCTCTGCGGCCTCTGTGGTTTGGGTTTTCTGCGGTCCGCCGCCTTTCCGCTGCCGAGAGGCCTACGCCACCCACGATCGGAAGCAACGCCTTGGTTCACGGCGTTGAGTGCCACACGGGGTACTCGTAGTAGTGGTAGTCGAAAAATTCCCGCCAGTCCTCGGGCATCTTCCCCTGGAGCAGCGGCAGCATGGACCGGCCCTGCATGTCCTCCGGCACTCCACCCTGGCGATGCTCCGCGAGCCCAGCCTCGTCGAGGTAGGCCAACACACGGCCGAGCTTCCGGTCGACCGAGGCGACGCAGCGGAGGTAGTCGTTGATGTAGGGCTGGTACTTTTAGCGGACCAGCTCCTTCCCCTTGAGGTCGGCCTCGCGGAAGGCCTCGTTCTTCGGGCCGTACGCTGCCTCCTACTTCGCGGCCTGCGCGTCGGTCAGGCGGCCGGGTGAGCCGTGAGCTCGAGGTCGCGCTTCGTCATGGTCTCGGCGATGGTCATGTCCTGGACCTTCGCCGCCGTGCCCGGGCCCTCGTAGTCGTCAAAGAGCGTGCGGGCGCGGGGATCTTCCGATCGTCGAACTGGTTGAGGTGGCGTGGCCCGGGCTGCCAGTTGCGGTGCGGGG
Organism: uncultured Planctomycetaceae bacterium; assembly: GCA_964595475.1. Taxonomy (GTDB): domain Bacteria; phylum Planctomycetota; class Phycisphaerae; order Phycisphaerales; family Zrk34; genus CAZQQP01. The sequence continues at coordinate 731 of CAZQQP010000408.1, forward strand.
CCTTGTGCTGATACATGAGCATGAAGGGAACATCGGCGTCCCGCTCCTCCTTCAGCCACTCGAGGGCGAGGTCGGTGATGACGTGCGTCGTGTAGCCGGTGTGCTGGACCCCGCCCGCCGGGGTCCGTATGGCGGGTTGTAGTACGGCCCCTGGCCGATGAGGACCTCGTAGTGGTCGAAGCCGGTGGGCTCGGTGAGCCCAATCGTCTCGGTCTACACAGGCCATCCGGAATCACGACCGGAACCCAATCCGTGAGCATCCGTGAAAATCCGTGGCGATTATCTTCCGTGGTTGGGCACATCCCGCGCCGAGGAGCCGACGGCGATTCATGTCACCGCCTTCCCGCGCGATGACCACTGCCGGATGGCGGCAGGAGCCTGGCGGATGTCATCGAGAACCTTGGGCGTTCTCCGCTGCGTCGAGCAGTTTCGGCGTGATCCGGTCCAGTGGCCGGCCGAAGAGGGCTTGCAGCTCGGCCCACAGCGCGAAGGAGTCGTGCATCCACGGGCCGAGGTCGTGGCTGGGGTCGCACTCGACGAGCCGGCCGACGTCCCGCGCATTGGGGTACGGCACGCCGGGCGAGGCGTGCTCGCTCCTCGCGATGGGGCGGGGGTGGAAGACCCGCCGTCAATTCCCGTCGTCGGGCTGATCCGTCGCCTGTCTCCGGAAGCGGGCGTTGAGCGCCTTCCACCGATCGGCGAGCTCACGCACCTTCTTGGGCCGGGCCGAAGCGAGGTCGTTCAGCTCGTTCCGATCCTCGCTGATGCGGTAGAGCTGCCACGCGTCGAGACGGTCGCGGGAGACCAGCTTCCACCCGCCGGTTTCCAAGGCCTGATGCCCGTCGTGGCGGTAGAAGAGGTAGGCCCGGTCGATGGGCCGATCCTCGTTGAAGGCCGGAACCAGGCTGCGGCCCGGCAGCGGCGGCCCTCCGGCCCGGACGAGGTCCCGCTGCCGAGCGCCGGCGACCTCCAGGAGCGTCGGCAGCAGATCGACGAAGTGCCCCGGCGTGCGGCGGAGCTCGCCCTCCGCGTCGGAGGCGATGCCCGCCGGCCAGTTCACGATCAGCGGGGAGGCGATCCCACCCTCGTGGACCCACGACTTGTGCAGGCGGAACGGGGTGTTCGAGGCGGTGGACCACCCCGGCCCGAGGCAGAGGTAGGTCGCTCCCGAGCCCATCGGCGCGGAGCGGTCGTGGCCGTCGCCCCGCACGATGAGCTCGGCGCTCGCCCCGTTGTCGGAGACGAACAGGACGATGGTGTTCTCCCGGTCGCCCATCGCCTTGATCTGCTCGAGGACCCGGCCGATCTCGCGGTCCATGCGGTCGACCATCGCGGCGTGGACGGCCATCTTCTCCGCCTGGAACCGCTGCTCGGTCTCCGAGAGGCTCTCCCACGGGACGGCCCGGCCGACCTCACCCGGGCCGTAAACCGCCTCCAGCGTCTTGCGGTGCCAGCGTCCTTTCGGCCGCTCGTCCTTCGGGCCGAACACGTGCTTCAGGTCCGGGCTGAACATGTTCCACGAGGGCACGACGTCCGGCTGGAGCGGCGGCAGCTCGACGCTCTGATCGACGATGCCGATCTTTTTCATCCGCTTCAGCCGCTTTCGCCGGATCGCGTCCCAGCCCTCCTCGTACTTCCCGCGGTAGCGGTCCACATCCTCCTGCGGGGCGTGCAGCGGGAAGTGCGGCGCGGTGAACGCGAGATACGTGAACCACGGCTTGTCCTCGTGCTTCTTCTCGTGCTCCTTTAGGAAGTCGATCGCGTAGTCCGCGATCGCGGTGGTGGCGTAGTAGTCGTCCTCCGGGTCCACCGGGGGGAGGCGCTCGTCGTCCAGCTCGTGGTGCTTCGGGTAGAAGAAGCGGTTGTGGTCGCGGAGCACGTAGGACCGATCGAATCCGCCCTCCTGCACGACCTTCCGCTCGAGGTGGATGTGCCACTTCCCGGAGTGGTAGCTGCGATAGCCGAGCCGGTTGAGGCGCTCCGACAGCATGGGCGCCCAGTCCGGCAGGCTGTCGAACTTCCGCCGCACCGGGTCCATGCGGACCTGCTGGGCGTAGTAGCCGGTGAGGAGGGCGGCGCGGGAGGGCCAGCAGCGGCCCGTGGAGTGGAAGCGGGTGAACCGCAGGCCGTTGTGGGCGAGCCGGTGGAGGTTCGGGGTGTTGATCTCCCCGCCGTAGCAGCCGAGGTCGGAGAAGCCCATGTCGTCGGCCATGATGACCAGGATGTTCGGCCGCTGCGGCGCCTCCGCCCCCGCGGCACGCCCCAGCTCCGCGAGGGCCGGAAGACCGATCAGGAGCGCGCTCAAGACTCCGGTGGCGATTTCCGTCGGTCGTCGCAGGATCGGTCGCATCGTGACAGGCTCCATCGGGGGGACATCTCGGCGTCGCCGGGGATCGGCCGTGGGGTTCGGCCCCCAGCGCGGCTCCGATTGTACCAGCGACCAA
>CAZQQP010000409.1:0-2918 GCA_964595475.1 uncultured Planctomycetaceae bacterium
TGGTCGCGGCGATCCGGGAGGAGGGCGTGGGCGTCATCGTCCAGGCGGGGCCGCAGCACATGCCTCACGCCTACCTCGACATGCCCCTCGCCGACGTGCTTCCGCTGCGTCATCGGAGCTCGGACGGCGGGCGCGGCGGCGTGGAGGCGCCGGCGTACTCCCCGTTCAAGATGCAGGTGACGCCCGCGGGCTCGCTCCACCCGGCGTTCCGCCTCTACGACCGGGCGACGAAGAACCGACGCATCTGGCGTCGCATGCCGTCGTTCCATTGGCGAAGTCAGACGGCGGAGGCCCAGCCCGGCGACACCGTGCTCGCAAAGGTCACGACGGCCGACGGCACGCGCCCGGTGATCGCCGAGCGGTACGCCGGGAAAGGACGGGTGCTGTTCATCGGCACGGACTCGACATATCGGTGGCGGAAGAACATCGGCGATCACCTCTTCTACCGCTTCTGGGGACAGGCGATCCGGCACGTCGCCCGGTCGCGGCAGCGCCAGCGCGAGGGGAGCTGGATCGACGCCTACCCCCGCCGGGCGGAGCCGAAGCAGCCCGTCGCCATCGAGCTGTTCGCCGCGGGGGAGGACAACGCGCCCGTCGACGCGGAGACGACGACGGTGCGTGTGACGACGGAGGGCGGCGAGGTCGTGGACAAGGTCACCCTCGACCGACGCGGCGACGGCGGGCGGTTCCGCGGCAGGTGGGAGCCGCCGCGGACGGGGCGGTATCGCATCGCCTACACGGACCCGACGGGGAAGACGGTTCGCACGTCGGTTCACGCGACGGGCACGGGCCGCGAGCTCCTCCGGCCGAGCGTGGACCGACGGGCGCTCGCCCGCCTCGCGGCCACCGGCGACGGCGGCGTGGTCTCCCTCGCCGCCATCGACACGCTCACGGACCGCGTCGAGGCGGAGCCGAAGACGGTCACCCGCACGTTCGAGGCGGAGGTGTGGGACAACTGGCTGGTCCTCGTGCTCCTCGTCGCCCTCTACTGCGTGGACATGGGCGTCCGCCGCTTCCTCGGCCTCCCGTGAAGTGCCGCCCGGACGACCCGGACCCGTTTGCGCTAGACGCCGGTCTTGGCGCCGGACGCTTTCGGCCCTCGCCACACTTCGATGTCGGCGCTCCGCGGCTGCACCGTTCTCCCGCGCCCTCGGGCACTGGCAGACAAGCTGCCAGTGGCACCCAACGCCGTGAACCCATTGAAGGAATGGACAAGGATCGTCTCGCCCTCCCCCCTTCCGCTCCGCACGCCGATCTTGCTCGGGTGGCACGGACAAGGCCGTCCGTGGCCTTGTCCGTGCTGCCGCTCGTCTCGACGCATACACCACGGTGCGGATCGCCGGGCAACGCCGCGCGGATCCGTACGACAAACCGTTTGCTACGGAGAACACCGCCCCACGCGGGACGCGACACGGACTCCGTTCGCGGCGTTGAGTGGCACCCGGCGGGCACCGCTCGTGCCTCCGTGATCGGGATACGCCGACCGGGCCATGCTCCATGCCCCACGCCGCCCTCCCCCACTTTCTCGCGCGGCACCTCCCCGAGGAGCCTCTGCGACCTGCGACTTGCGACCCGCGACATGTGACGTGCGACCCTACCCCACCTTCTCCAGCCTCGCGTACTCGAGGACGAGGGTGCGGGTGCCCGCGTCCTCGAAGTGGACCTTGGCCCGCTCCGGCTTGGCCCCCGCCATGACGCTGACGACCCGCCCGAGGCCGAACTGCGAGTGGCGGACGAGCGTGCCCTCGGTGAGGCCGCCGACCGACGCCTTCCCCCGTCGCTTCGGCGCCCCTTCCGTATCAAACGTGTCTTCCGCCTCGCCGGAGCGGTCCTCCACCTCGAGCCGGTCCTTGCCGATCTCGTCGATGAACGGCGACTGGACCGTCCGCTGGCGGAGGCCGCGGAAGGTGCGGTAGCGGGCGTGGGTGAGCAGCAGCGCCCCTTCGGAGCGGGTGATGCCCACGAAGCAGAGCCGACGCTCCTCCTCCAGCTTGGCGGGACTGTCGATGGACTGATGGTGCGGGAGGATGCCCTCCTCGAGGCCCACCATGGCCACCACCGGAAACTCCAGTCCTTTCGCCGCGTGGAGGGTCATCAGCGTGACCGCCCCCTCGCCCTCCGCGACGGTGTCGGCGTCCGCGACCAGGCTGACGGACTCGAGATAGTCGTGGAGGCGCTGCGGCAGCGAGCTCTCCTCCGCCTCGGCCGTCTCGTCGAAGCGGGCCGCGGCGGTGACCAGCTCGTAGAGGTTGGCGAGCTTCTCCTCGTCCCCCTTCTTCGGGTCCTTGTAAAACGCCTCCAGTCCCGTCTCCTGGATCACCATCTCCACCACGTCCCGGACGGAGGGGGTGAACCCGACGGCCCGCTCGTCGGCGCCGTGGACCTTCTCCCGCAGCCGGCCCATCAGGCCCACGAAGCTCTCCACGGCGTTGGCGGCGCGGGTGCCCACCCCGGACAGCGATCGGGCCCGCTGAGCGGTCTCCCAAAGGTTCTCCCCCTGCGCCGTCGCCTCCGCCTGGAGCGTCTTGACCGTGGTATCGCCGATGCCCCGCGGCGGCGTGTTGAGGACGCGGAGGAGGTTCACCTGGTCGCGGGGGTTCACGAGCAGGCGGAGGTACGCCAGCGCGTCCTTGATCTCCTTGCGTTGGTAGAAGGCGGTGCCGCGGGCGACCTGGTACGGGATGGACGCGTGGAGGAGGGCGTCCTCGAGGACGCGGGACAGCGCGTTCATGCGGTAGAAGACCGCCATCTCACCCCAGCGGTGGCCCACGTCGCGCTGGCGCTGGAGCCACTCCACCACGACACGTGTCTCGTGCTCCTCGTCGGCGCACTGGACGAGGCGGATGGGCGGGCCCTGTCGATTCTGGGTGTACAGCGCCTTGTGGCGTCGCTGCTCGTTGTTCTGGATCAGCGTGTCG
>CAZQQP010000409.1:2928-3137 GCA_964595475.1 uncultured Planctomycetaceae bacterium
CTCCACCACGCGTCCGTCGGGAAAGTGGCGCTCGAAGTCCAGGATGTTCCGGATGTTGGCCCCCCGCCACCCGTAGATGGACTGATCCGGGTCGCCCACCACGCAGAGGTTCCGGTGGGCCTGGGCGAGCGTGCTCGCGAGGACGAACTGGGCGTGGTTCGTGTCCTGGTACTCGTCCACCAGGATGTACTGACAACGGTCCTGCAGAT
>CAZQQP010000410.1:0-3136 GCA_964595475.1 uncultured Planctomycetaceae bacterium
CCCGTGAACTCGGTCCGGATGGTCAGCCGCCCGCGCGCGAGCCGGGTGATCTTCCCGACGATCTTGCTCCCGTCGGTCAGATGCACCGCGTCGGCAGCCGCATCCGTCGCGGCGAAGAGGAGACCCCCTAATGCCACCGCCACGGTCCACGCCCAAGCGCGACGGGTCCAACCTATCTCCGGCAGTCCAACGACAGCCAACGCTCGCGCTCCGGTTAGAACAGCAGCTGCACCTGAGCCCGCAGCATCACCTGGTTGTCACCCTGGGGCGACCTCACGATGCCCGCTCCCGTATTGCCCATCCCGACCGGGATGGGATCGAAGATCCAGCTCGCGTCCACAGTCGCCTTCGCGTTATGCTCCTGGAAGTAGTAGTTCGTGCCGTACGTGAGCATGCTGATCTCGTGGTCGGGCCCGACCGTGTCTCCGAACCGCGGGGGCGTCGTCAGATTGCCGAGTCGAGCGCCGAACGGGCTGGCTCCGTCGAGGTCCATCCACGCCCACCGAAAAAAGACCTCCGCCGTCCTCGGGATCACGAAGGCGCCGGCTTGAGTGACCACACCCAGCTGGTCCGCTTGGGCGACGGCTCCCGCCGTCGGAGCCCGATCCGCGGACCCGGTGCCGATATGATTGCCCACCACGGCGACGAAGCCGTTGGCGCCGTAGAAGAGCTGGGGCACCTCGACAGACACGTCCGCGGTCCACTTGAGGACGTCCGGCCGCGTGGTCCGGGTGCCGCCCTCCGCCTTCTCGTAGTCCACGCCCGCTCCGAGCATCACGCCGAGACTGTCGTCGCCGAGAGTCGTGAAGTCGTCGAACTGCTCCCATTCGCCCGCGAGGCGAACCTCCCCACGGGCCGCCACGGCGAAGTCCCCTTCCGTCCCGCCACCGAACGGTCCGCCCGGGCCTGGCCCCGCGGTAAAATTGCTGTTGGCGGCGTAGGACCCGTCGTGGATCATCCCCTTCAGCCGAATCGGCAACCCCATCGTCTCCGCGTCCAAGGCCAACTGGGCTCCTTGCGTGTAGTCCACCGTGAAGAGGTCGGCGAGGTAGGACCGTTCCACGGCCAGCTGCCGCGAGCTGTCCACCGCTTCCTCCCGGAGGAACGGCGCCTTGAACTGGCCACCCTTCAACGTCAGCCCGTCCGCGAGCTCGTACGAGAGCCACGCGTTCTCCAGGTCGACCTCGCCGCCCTGGCCGACATCACCGAACGAAAGATCTCCCTCGTCGTGCCGAACGCTTAGGCCGTACTGCAACTTCGGGTCGTAGACGTGGCCGAAGAACCCGAGCTTCGCCCGCCGCAGCGCGAAGCCCTCCTGGTTTCTCCGGGAGACCGGCGGGTCGAACTCCACGCTGTTGTAGATGTACCTGGTCTGAACCTGGCCGCGGAACTCCAGCCGGAAGTTCTTGTTCTCGCTGGCGATGAACGGATGATCGTCCCAGCCGGCAGTGAGGCCCTCTCCCTGGAAGCTGGCCCGCGTCTCCGAGTCCTTGAGGACATCCCGGACGAGCGTCTTGACCTGCTCCGCCCGTCGCTCGTTCAGCCACGACTCCTCGGTCTTGGCCCGCAGCCGGTCGATCTCCCTCGCCTGGTCCTGGACCTGCTCCCTCAGCTTCTGCACCTCCGCCTTCAAGTCGGACTTGGAATGGCCGTCCTCTGTCTCCGCGCTGGCCATCCCCCCCACGCCGATGACGACCGCCGCAAACACCGGTGCGAGCTTCTGTCTCATCGGACCACCTCCTACCAAAGCGAATGCCTGAATTCGTCGTCCGCGGCCCGGTCCTCCCCGCTCGCATTTGGCGAGGCCAGGGGTATGTCCGTAACGATCCACCCAAGACGAACCTACAGAGCCTTGTCGGAGCATTGTCAGCACGCGGCCCCTGCTGTCAACAAGCCGGCTGCCGCCCACGGCGCATAGAAAAAGCCGCCGTCCCGTCGGGACGGCGGCCGGTGTGGGTGGACCCTTCGCTGGACCGTTTAGAAGAGCAGCTGGAACTGGGCCCGTGCGACGAACTGGTTCTCGTCCGTGGGGCTCGCGAGGAGCCCAGCCCCGGAGTTCCCGAAGCCAGCGGGAACCGGATCGAAGACCCAGCTGAAGTCCAGCGTGGCCTTCGCCGAGTGCTCCTCGTAGTAGTAGTTCGTCCCCCAGGTGATGCTGCTGATCTCGTCATCGGCGCCGGCTGCTCTCCCGGTTCCAGTCCCGAGACCGCCGATCGGTGTTCCGAATGGGCCTGCGCCGTCGAGATCCATCCACTGCCACCGGACGAAGCCGTCGAGCTTATCGGGGACCACGAACGCACCACCCTGGGCGACCACGCCGATCTGATCGGCACCCCTCGCCGCGGTGTCGGCGGAGCCCGCTCCGACGTGGTTTCCGACGACCGCCAAGAAGCCGTTGGCGCCGTACAGCTGGGGCACCTCCACAGAGGCGTCCGCCGTCCACTTCAGGACGTCCGGCCGGGTCGTAGCGGTGCCCCCCTCGGCCTGCTCGTAGTCGACGCCGGCACCGAGCATCAGCCCGAAGCTGTCGTCGCCGACGGTCGCGAAGTCATCAAACTGCTCCCACTCGCCGGCAAGGCGCACCTCACCGCGGCCGGCCACGGCGAAATCCGCCTCCGTACCGGGGGCGAACGGACCACCCGGGCCGGGCCCCGCGGTGAAATTGCTGTTGGCCGCGTACGACCCGTCGTGGATCATCCCCTTCAACCGGACAGGAACGCCGACGGCCTCGCCCTCGAGGGCGAGCTGGACGCCCTGGGTGAAGTCCACCGTGAAGAGGTCGGCCAGCGTGGACCGCTCCACGGCCAGCTGCCGCGAGCTGTCCACCGCTTCCTCCCGGAGGAACGGCGCCTTGAACTGGCCACCCTTCAACGTCAGCCCGTCCGCGAGCTCGTACGAGAGCCACGCGTTCTCCAGGTCGACCTCGCCGCCCTGGCCGACATCACCGAACGCAAGATCTCCCTCGTCGTGCCGAACGCTCAGGCCGTACCGCAGCTTCGGGTCGTAGACGTGGCCGAAGAACCCGACCTTTGCCCGCCGCATCTGGAAGCCTTCCTGGTCGTCCCGGACGCCGGACCGGACGCCATCGCGGTTGTTGTAGATGTAGCGAGTCTGGACTTGGCCCTTGAAGTTGAGC
>CAZQQP010000411.1:0-102 GCA_964595475.1 uncultured Planctomycetaceae bacterium
GGAGGTCGCGCCATGCCCGAGAACGCGCCCCCGATGCGAAGACAGAAAGAGAAGGGCTGGCCGGACCGGGTCTCGAAACGAACAGGGCGTGTCCTTGCCGGA
>CAZQQP010000411.1:168-3091 GCA_964595475.1 uncultured Planctomycetaceae bacterium
TCCGCCGCTGGTCGCCGATCGGGCGGGTGACGCCCTCGCGTGCGTCGTTGGTGTGCCCGAGCGGGGTGTGTGCCGTCTCGCCGGCGCTCGGCGCGGAGGGCCTGGGCCATCGCGAGGCGGCCGCAAACCGGACCATACCTTGGCTGCACGAACCCCACGGGCGCCACTCCCTTTCACGTCTCGCCTGGGTCGGTCTGTTTCTGGAGCTCCGGTCGAGGCATTGGTGCCGACAAAAGCTCGCGGGCTGGTCTTCCGTCGCCCGTAAAATCGACCGGACCATCGAAGGGCGTGTTTCTGATGGCGACCGTGACCCTCGACATCCAACAGGACACACAGACCGGCGGTTGGCGCGCCGGCCTCTCGGTCGACGGTCGGGAGATCTCCGGCGTGGTAAAGGTGCCGGACGCCGACGCCGTGACGACGCTCGGTCAGCGCTTTCTCGACCTCTTCGAGGGAGGGGGCCGGCCGCTCGTCGACCCCCGGCAGGTCGAGGCGATCGGCGACGGGCTGTTTCAGACGTGGCTCGCGAGCAAATGGACCGACGTCCAGCCACAGCTCGACGCCCGCCACAACGAGCTGCTCATCCGAAGCAGCGAGCCAGCCGTCCTGAACCTGCCGTGGGAGCTCCTCCGGGTTCCGGGCGCCGTCCCCTCTTGTCTCGGCTGCGACGCGGGCTGGTCGCTGCGGCGGACGCCGCGGTCGCAGCTCGCCACCGATCCGGATGGCCTTTCGCCCGGCCCGCTCCGGGTCCTCTGCCTCATCGCCGCTCCCGTGGACCAAGCCCAGCTCGACTACGAGCGGGAAGAGGACGCGATGCTCGCCGCGACGGGACGGGTGCGGGAAGAGGTGGTCGTCCACTTCGCCGAGACCGGCGGCTTCGAGGAGCTCGCGGACCTCGTCGCGGAGATGCGGCCGGACGTGGTCCACCTCTCCGGCCACGCGAAGGTCGGCCCCGACGGGACCGGCCGATTCGCATTCGAGGACGAGCGCGGGCACACGGACGCTCGCCCCGCGGAGGAGATGGTCCACGAGGTCTTCCGCGGGACGCCCGTCCGCTGCGTCTTCTTCAACGGCTGCAAGACGGCCCACGCGGCGGTCGGTGGGCTCTGCGAGTCCCTCGTCGCTGCCGGGCTTCCGATGGCCCTCGGCTGGTCGGCGAGCGTCGCCGACGACCTGGCCACGGCCTTCGCGGAGGAGCTCTACCGGCGGCTGCTCCGCGGCGAGACGCTGCCCGCCGCCGCGGCCCACGGGCGGCACGCCATCCGAGAGAAAGGACGGGTCGGTCCGGAGGACAAAGTCACCGAGGACCCGACCTTCGCCCTGCCCCACCTTTACACCTCCGTCAGCGGCACCGGGATCTTCGACCGCTTCGCCTCACGCGAACCGTACCACGGCCCGCGGAGCGAGCACGTCCTCCTTGGCGACGGGATCAAGGGGTTGAGGCGGGGCTTTGTCGGCCGCCGCCGGGAGATCCAGCGCCTCGTCCCCCCGCTCCGCGAGGGCGAGACCACGGTCGCGGTCGTCACAGGGATTGGAGAAGCGGGAAAGAGCACCCTCGCCACCCGCGCGGCCAACCGCCTCGGCGCCACGGGCTTTCCCTGCGAGCCTGTCCGGGCCGTGACGGACGCGCCCACCCCCGCGGCCTGCGGGCAGCAGACCTTCGGCAAGCCCATGGACGCGATCGGCCGCGCGTTTCTCAAGCAGGGCAGGAACGACCTGCACGGGCGGATCACGGACGGCCAGGTGCCGTTGGAGCAGCGAGCCCGCCTCGCGGCGGACGACCTGAACGAGGTGCGGCTGCTCCTCGTCGTCGACAACTTCGAGTCCGTCCTCGACCTCGACACGCGGCGGATCGTCGACCCGCAGCTTTCCGGGTTGTACAGCCACCTCAGCTCTCACCTGACCGCCGGCGCTCGGGTCCTCGTCACGAGCCGGTATCTCCCGGCTGAGACACCCGACGCGGCCGACCAGCCCACGGTTCGGCACGTCCCGCTTCCGGACCTTGACGAAGCGAGCTTCCGAAAGTTCCTTCAGCGGGACGACCGGGTGGACCGACGCATCCGCGCCGGCGACCTCTCGTGGGAGCTCCTCGGCGCCTTGTACCGGAAGCTCGGCGGGACACCCGGGTTTCTCGAGAGCGTCCGCGAGGTCCTCGCCTGGATCGATGCGGACGCCCTTGCGGACGACCTCGAGCGGTTGGCCGACGGAGCGGTCCGCGAGGAGGCCCAGCGGTACTACGAGCGGATCTTCGTCCGCCGTCTCTATGAGACCCTTGAGCCGGACGCCCGGCAGGTCGTCTCGTGTCTGGGCGTCAGCGAGCTTCCGCTCCCGCTCGACGGGGTCACCCGGATCTACGCCTCCGAGACGGACGCAGTCACCCAATATCTCGACCAGGCCGTGGCGATCGGGCTGGTCCAGAAGTTCACGGAGCCGGACCGTCCGCCCCTTTTTCATCCGCCCGGCCTTCTTAGGCCGTGGCTCGCCGATCCCGAGCGTCTTCCCGAGGCGGACGGCACCGCGGTCCACCGTGAGCTCGCCGCCTTCTGGCGGGAAGCGTGGGAAGCCGACCGCGAGGTGGAGCTCCGCGTCCCGGTCGACGTCGAGCTTCTCACGTGCCGGCACCACGCGTTCCGCGGCGGGGACCGGCCGACCTGGCCGTGGGCGACCGTCAGGCTCGCGCGGCGCCTCGAAGCCCGTGCGGCGTGGCGTGAGGGGCTCGCCCTCCTTCAGGAGATCCCGGCAAACGAGCGGGACGCCGACTCGCTTCAGGGAATGGGGGACCTGGAACAGAACCTCGGCGATTGGCAATCCGCCAAAAGACGCTACGAGAACGTCCTCCATCTTCGCCAGCAGTCCGGCGACCGGGCGGGGGAAGCGGCCACGTGGCACCAGCTCGCGTCGATCGCGCTCAACGAGGGCGACT
>CAZQQP010000412.1:0-2208 GCA_964595475.1 uncultured Planctomycetaceae bacterium
GCTTCGCGCTCCTCGCTTTGGCGTATAGGCTCAACTTATTCTTTTCCGCCTCCTTCCCCCTCGGGCAGGTTCCGGAGGAGCGTGGCCTCGTCCCAGATCGCCACGCCGAGCTGCTTCGCCTTGTCGTACTTGGAGCCCGCGTTCTCCCCGGCGATCACCAGGTCCGTCTTCTTGGAGACGCTGGAGGAGACGTTGGCGCCGAGCGACTGGAGCTTCTCCGCGAGCTCGTCTCGGCCGAAGCGGCTCAGCGTACCGGTCAGGACCACGGTCTTCCCCGCGAAGGGCGACTCCACCGCGTGGGCCGCCTGGTGCTCGTGGCTGGTCATATCCACCCCGACCGAGCGGAGACCCTCGAGGGTCTTCCGCCCGGCCTCGGACTGGAGGTAGCCGTGGAGCGACTTCGCCACGACCGGGCCGATCTCCTCCACTTCCATCAGTTCCTCGAGCGACGTGGCGAGCAACGCGTCGATGTCCGGGAAGCGGCGGGCGATGAGCCGGGCCGTGGCGGTGCCCACGAAGCGGATGCCGAGGGCGCCGAGGAGGCGGGCGAGGCCGCGGTGGCGGGACGCCTCGATGCCGCGGACGACGTTCTCCGCCGCCTTCTTCCCCATGCGCTCCAGCCCGACGAGGTCCTCCACGCGAAGGCGGTAGACGTCCGCGAAGCTCCGGACGAGGCCGCGGTCGAGGAGCTGGTCGATGAGCTTGATGCCGAGGCCGTCGATGTCCATCTGCCCGCGTCCCGCGAACCAGATGAGCTTCTCGCGGAACTGAGCGGGACACTCGGGGTTGGGGCAGCGGTGGGCCACCTCCTCCTCGGAGCGTACCACGGGACCGCCGCAGCTCGGACATTTCTTCGGGGGGCGGATCGGCGTGGCGTCGCGGGGACGCTGCTCCCGCTCGACGTCGATGACCTGCGGGATGATCTCCCCCGCCTTCTGGATCACGACGATGTCCCCCACGTGCACGTCCTTGCGACGGACCTCGTCGTAGTTGTGGAGCGTGGCGTGCTGGACCGTGGTCCCCGCGAGCTGGACGGGGTCCATGGTCGCCCGCGGCGTCACCTGTCCCGTCTTCCCCACCTGCCAGTCGACGCGGCGGAGCTTGGTGGTCGCCTGGTCCGGCGCGTACTTGTACGCGATGCACCACCGCGGTGCCTTGCTGGTGGCGCCGAGCTCCTGCTGCTGCTCGTAGCTGTTTACCTTCACGACCACGCCGTCGACCGGGTACGGCTCCCGCTCCCGCCGCCGGTCGTAGCGGGTGATGTAATCCCACACCTCGTCGAAGCTCTCGCAGGTCTCCACGTGCGGGCTGGTGGGAACGCCCCAGCTCCGGAGCGCTTCGACGTACGCCATGTGGGAGTCGAAGGGGGGCGGTTCGATGACGCCGCGGCCGTGGCCGAAGAAGCGAAGATCCCGCTGGGCGATGATCCGCGGGTCGAGCTGCTTCAGCGAGCCGGCGGTGGCGTTGCGGGGGTTGGCGAACGGCGTCTCGCCGCGACGGGTGCGATCCGCGTTGATGCGCTGGAGGGTCTCGTAGGTCATCACCACTTCGCCGCGGACCTCGAGGACCTCCGGGATGGGCGGGGCCTTCTTCCGCCGGCCCTGTCCCTCGCGGAGGACGAGGGGGATGGGCCGGATGGTCCGGGCGCCGGCGGTGATGTCGTCGCCCTGCACGCCGTCGCCGCGGGTGACCGCCTGGACGAGGCGGCCCCGCTCGTACCGGAGGCTGATCCCCACGCCGTCGATCTTCGGCTCGCAGGTGAACCGCACCTTCCGGTCGACGCCGAGGCCCTTCTGCGTCCGGTCCACCCAGTGGCGGAGCTCCTCCGCGACGTAGGTGTTGTCGATCGACAGCATGGGGACGGCGTGGCGGACCGTCTCGAAGCCCTCGAGGGGCTCGCCGCCCACGCGCTGCGTGGGGCTGTCAGACGTGACGTGGTCCGGAAACTGGGCCTCGAGCTGCTCGAGCTCCTTCATCAGCCCGTCGAACGCCGCGTCGGAGATCTCGGGGGACGCCTCCACGTAGTAGAGATAGTTGTGGTGCTCGATCTCCGCGCGGAGCTGCTCGATCCGCTCGGCCGCCTGCTTCCGCGTCATGCTCGGTGCGTTCGTCCGCGCCATGGCGCCATCAGTGTAAACACGGCCCCGCCCGGCGACACGCGACGGCCGTCGACGCGTCGGCGTTCGGTGGCCCGGGTCGGGCGATCCG
>CAZQQP010000412.1:2218-3090 GCA_964595475.1 uncultured Planctomycetaceae bacterium
CCGCTCCCGGTCCGGTGGCCGAAGGGGCGGAAGCGAAGGGCTCGACCCGCGATTTGCATGGCGGTTCCCCATCGCGGAAAGTGGAAGCCGGCCGAGCATGCCGAGGGTCGGGTATGGGCGAGGTCCTGTATCTCCTTCTTCTCCTCCTCTCGGTCGCCGGTGCCGTCACCGTCGTCGTCGGCGCCGTCGCGCTGCTGGTCTCGGCGATCCGACGCTCCTCGGGCGACCGCTCGCCGGGACGGCCGACCGAGACCCGGCGGGGAATCGCACCCGACGAAGAGGAGGACGGCCTCGACGCGACACGCCAACAGGTGGACCGACTCTACCGGAAAGGTCGGCTCGACTGGCGGACGCTCCGGGCCGTCATCGAGGCGATCGACAGCGAACGGCGGGAGCGACAGACAGGCCCGGCCGCGGCTTCTCGCGAGGACTCCCACGCTCCGCCGTCGCCCGTCACCGGCTTTTCGGGACGCTCCCGGGGAGCCGCCGGCGGTCCCACGAGCTCCGAGCGCCCCCGCGAAGAGACGCCCCCGCCGGCGCTGTCACAGCCGCCGCCCGCGAAAGCGGGGCGACCGCTGACGGCGATGCTGACCGCCTTCATGGAAGAGCGCCACATTCGTTGGGGCGAGCTGGTCGGTGGCCTCCTCATCATCTTCTGCTCCGTCGCGCTGGTGGTGAGCCTGTGGGACGCGATCGCGGCCCACCCGATCGGCAAGCTCCTCACTTTCGTGGGCGTGAACACCACGCTGTTCGCGGCGGGCCTGTTCATGCACCGCCGGTGGGAGTTGCCGATGACCAGCCGGGCGGTGCTCTCGATTGCCGCGCTCCTGATCCCGCTGAGCCTTCTCGCGATCGCGGCGCTGGGGGAGAGC
>CAZQQP010000413.1:0-3083 GCA_964595475.1 uncultured Planctomycetaceae bacterium
GATGAATAGGCTCAACTTATTCTTTTCCGCCTACTGAGGCGACCGCGTCGCCGCTTCTCTCCGCACCCGGGCAGCCGTGAGATCCGTGAAAGTTGTGACGCGGGCGGCGTGGCACCACCTACCCCGCCCCCACTTCGTTCATCCCCCGCCAGACCACATAGCCCACGTAGGCGATGAGCAGCGCGACGCCCTCGGGCCGCTTGAGGTTTCGCTGCCCCAGCGACGCGAACGGGAAGAGGGCCACGGAAAGGGCCGCCACGAGGAGCAGGTCCGTGTTGCCGCCGGCGGGAACGGGGATCGGCCGCACTGTCGCGGTCACCCCGAGGACCAGGAGCAGGTTGAAGATGTTGGACCCCACCACGTTCCCGATGGCGATCTCCGTCTGCCCGCGCCGGAGGGCGGCGAGGCTCGTCGCGAGCTCCGGCAGGCTCGTCCCCGCCGCGACCACGGTGAGACCGATCACCCCCTCGCTCACGCCGATCTGCCGGGCGATCTCGGACGCCGCGTCGACCGTGACGTCCCCGCCCGCCGCGACAGCCAGACCGCCCGCGAGGGTCAGCGTCGCGGCGAGCGGAACGGGGCGCTCGGGCTCCTGCTCCACCTCCTCGATATCGGGCAGCGCCGCCGAGGCGTCGCGGTCGCCGACGACCTCGTTGATCTGGTAGTACATGAAGACGGCGAACAGAAGCAGGAGGATCAGCCCGTCGCCGCGGACGATCGTCCCGGTCCCCCCGGCGGCCGCGGCCTCACCGCCGAGGTGCACGTCGAAGGACATGACGAGGACCACCGCGGTGGCGAGGAGCATCATCGGAATCTCCCGCGCCACCAGCGACCGGCCGACCACCAGAGGCTTGATCAGCGCGGCGATCCCGAGGATCAGCCCGATGTTCGCCATGTTGGACCCGATGATGTTCCCGAAGCTGATCGCCCCGCGGTCCGTCGCGGCGGCGAGGACGTTCACCGCGAGCTCCGGAGCGCTCGTCCCGAAGGCGACGAGGGTCAACCCGATGACGAGCGGGCCGATCCCGAGCCGCTTCGCCAGCGCCGCGGCGCCGCGGACGAAGAGATCGCCGCCGATCAGAAGCGCCGCGATGCCCACCACGACGAGAACCGACGCGAAAGGGAGGGACAACGCCTCGACCCCGCCGGGGACGAGCCAGCCGGTCAGTCCGCCGAGCGTCGTGACGGTGTCAGCCATGCGTCATACCCCCACTTCGCCGCCGGCGCCGATGCGGTCGCGGTAGCGATCGCGGATCGGGGCGACAACTTCCTCGAGGAACGCGTCCACCTGCTCCGGCGCCCTGCCGATGAAGGCCCACGGCTCCACCGTGGCAGTGAGGTCCACCTCGTGAAACGTCGGCTCCGTCGCGAGACGGTCGAGGAGATCGTTCGGCCCGCCCTCCGCCTTCACCCGATACGACGCCGCTTGGGCGTGGCGGCGGATCGCCTCGTGGGCGGTCTGTCGGTCGGCGCCCGACCGCACCGCCTCGTTGAGCAGATGCTCGGTCGCGAGGAACGGGAGCTCCTCGCGGAGGTTCTTGTCCGCCATGATCTCGTAGACGGTCAGCCCCCTCGCGACGTTGATGAGCACGTCGAGGGCGCCGTCCGTCGCGAGGAAGGGCTCGGGCAGGCTCAGCCGACGCGTGGCCGAGTCGTCGAGGCTGCGCTCGAGCCACTGCTCCGACGCCGTCACGAACGGCACCTGGGTCATCCCCACCACGAAGCGGGCGAGGCCGCCGATGCGCTCGCAACGCATCGGGTTGCGCTTGTACGCCATCGCGGAGGAGCCCACTTGGCCCGACCCCGCGGGCTCCTCCACTTCCCGTCGGTGGGCGAGAAGACGGACGTCCGTGGCGAACTTGGCCGCCGCGGCCGCCGCCGTGGACAGCGCGGCGGCGACCATGCCGTCGACGAGGCGGGGGTAGGTCTGGGCCGTGACCGCGAAGCGCTTGGCGGGGTCCCACCCCATCTTCTCCGCGACCATGCGGTCCAGACGGTCCACCTTCTCGCCGGCGGCGGGGTCGCCCGGGAAGAGGTCGAGGAAGGCCGCCTGGGTGCCCGTGGCGCCCTTCACCCCGCGGAACCGCAGCGTGTCGAGGCGGTGCTCCACCTCGCCGAGCGCCATCGCGAGATCCTGGGCCCAGAGCGTGGCCCGCTTGCCCAGGGTCGTCGGCTGGGCGGGCTGAAGGTGCGTGAAGCCGAGCACCGGCACGTCGCGGAAGCGCGCGGCGAAGCGGCCAAGCTCGTGGACAGCCGTCGCGAGCTTTCCCGCGACGAGACGCAGCGCGTCGCGGAGCTGGAGAAGCTCCGTGTTGCAGACGACGAACTGGCTGGTCGCCCCCAGGTGGATGATGGGACGGGCGCTGGGCGCCTGGTCGCCGAGGGCGTGGATGTGCGCCATCACGTCGTGGCGGAGCTGGCTCTCGTAGGCGGCCGCCGTGTCGAGGTTGAGCGTCTCCACGTGGGCCCGGAGCTCGTGGATCTGCTCGTCCGTGATGGACAGGCCGACGGCCTGCTGCGCCTCCGCGAGGGCGAGCCAGAGCGCCCGCCAGGTGGTGAACTTCCGCCGGGCGCTCCAGATCGCCTGCATCTCCGCCGAGCCGTGGCGGGTGGACAGCGAGGACTCGTAGCGGTCGATGTCGGTCATGGGAGGCATCCGGCAGACGAAGCGAGGGCCCACCGCCGCGGCGGAGCCTATCCGAGCTTCCGGGCTTGGCCAGCGGGGGCGGAGCAGTTCCGGCCACCCGAGCTCGCCCCGCCGTGGGCTCCCGGACGGCCTTACGGACCTTCTCCCGGCCACGGAGGTACGGCTCGGTCGCGGACACGCAAACCCCCTCCGCGGTCGCTGAGGATGCGCCGGCGGTCGCCGAGGGTGATCAGCAGCCGCTTGTTCCTCGGGGGAAGGCGGAAGATCCGCGACGCCGGGGCGTGGGCGCCGTCCTTCGCGACGACCTCCACGTCGTAGAGCAGCACGCCGGCGCCGAAGACGTCCACCGGCACGGTGAACCAGCCCTTTCGTGTGGTCCGCTGCACCGGCAGCGACTCCTTGCCGAGGCTCTGCGGATCGATCACGCACTCGACAC
>CAZQQP010000414.1:0-3083 GCA_964595475.1 uncultured Planctomycetaceae bacterium
GGCCGCTACCTCCTCTCGCCGGCGCTCGACCGAGTCGGGGACGAAGAAGCCCTCGCCCGGGAGCAGCGACTTTCGCTCGGGGGAGCGGTCGGCGTCCTCGATGAGGGCGTCGTTCATACCGGATCCGGGGGATCGCCGCACAAAGGGTTTGTCAGTCGAGCTGGCGGACGGTGAGCACCGGCACGGGACAGGTACGCACGACCCGCTCGGCGACGCTCCCGATGAGGAACCGGTTCTCGCCGTGGCGCCCCCGGGTGCCCATCGCGACGACGTCGGCGTCGTGCTCGCGGGCGTAGGCGGTAATCTCGTCGGCCGGCCGGCCCTCGCGGACCGCGGTCACGACCTCGCCGGAGGCGTGCTCGCGGACGTCCTCGAGGGCCTCGCGGGCACGGTCAGTCATGGCGTCACGGAGGTCGTCGCGGAGCTCCTCGGGCGAGGCATCGACGTCGCCGGCGTCGACGACCGAGACCGCGCGGACCGTGGCCCCGAACCGCTCGGCGAGGTCGAGGGCGACCGCGACCGCGCGCTCGACGCTCTCCGAGCCGTCGGTCGCGACGACGACGGTATCGAACATGCGCGGGGAGACGTCGGCGACGGCCTTAACCTCCCCGACCTCGGTGGGTTTTTGTCCCCCGCCGCGCCACCCCCGGGTATGGACCCGTCGCCGCTCGCGGTCGAGACGGTGCTCGTCCCGGTCGACGGGAGCGACGAGGCGACGACCGCGGCCGAGTACGCGATCACGATCGCCGGTGAGTACGGCGGGAGCGTCCACGCCATGTACGTCCTCGGCGAGGTCGCCGCCCGGGCGGTCGACGCCGGGAGGGTCGACGACGACGACGTCGCCGCGGAGAGCCGCTCGTACCTCGACTCGGTCGTCGGGATGGGCGAGGACGCGGGCGTGCCGACGGCCGTATCCGTCGCGTACGGGTTCTCGCCACGGCGAAAGACCGTTCACCCCGGCAGCGTCATCCTCGACACCGCCGAACAGGTCGACGCCGATTTCCTCGTGATTCCCCGCGAGTGGAGCGAGGAATCCGCGGCCGTCCTCGGGAAGGCCGCCGAGTACGTCCTGCTGTACGCCAGTCAACCCGTCCTCTCAGTCTAGGGTCCGCTCCATCTCCATCTCGAACCCGCCGGCGTCAGTCGCCTCGAAGCCGACGCTCCGGTAGAGCCCGATCGCGGCGTCGTTCCAGCGCTCGACCGTGAGCCAGATGCGCTCGACGCCGTGCTCTTCGGCCGCGCCCAGGAGACAGCGGATGAGTCGCGAGCCGATGCCGGCGCCCTGGTACTCCTGGTGGACGAAGATGGCGAGCTCGTAGGCCGCCTCCCGGTCAGGGACGAGCGTCGCGTGGCCCGCGACCCGGTCACCGTGCCACGCGAGCACGTTCACCGCCTCCGGCACCAGCAAGTCGTCGAGCCACTCGCGAACGTCGGGCTCGCGTGCCGGCGGGATGCCCTGGGCGCGATCCGCGGGATCGAACGCCTCGTACATGTCCACGAGCGCCTCCCGGTCGGCGTCCGGGTCGGCGTTCCCGACGGTGATCTCGCGCCCCTCGTTGTCGACGAAGGAAAGCGGCGGCCGCGGGAAGGACGCGGGATCCTCGGTGTCGTCGCGGCTCATCTGAACAGGAGCACCGAGGTGGGCGCGTTGAGGACGACGAACTCGGCGATGTGGCCGAGCTGGATCTTGCCCATCGGGCTCTCCTCGCCGCCACCGAGCGCGATGGCGTCGAAGCCTTCGGCCTCGGCGATCTCGACGAGGCGGCTCCCGGGATCACCCGAGACGCGCCGGATCGTGGCGTCGAACCCGCCCCCCTCGAGTTGTTCACGCACCCGCTCCTCGACGTCGTCCGGATCGAGCGTGGCCTCGGGGTTGTCGACGATGGCGACGGTGAGGTCGTCGCCTGCCGACTGTGCGCGCTCGACGACCGTCGACAGCGCGCGCAGGGAATCCTCCGTCCCCCCGATGCCGAACAGCACCTTCATGGATCCCGGTTCGACGGCCGGGGCAAAAAACCTACAGCAGCGACTGCACGCCCCGGATGGCCTCGACGGGATCGCCCCTCGGGCGGAACTCACATTCGACGTAGCCGTCGTACCCCGTTTCGTCGATCGCGTCGAGGATCGGGCCGTAGTTGAGTTCACCCGTTCCCGGTTCGTGGCGACCGGGCACGTCGGCCACGTGGACGTCGCCGACGGCGTCGGCGTACTCGCGGAAGCGCCCGATGACGTCCCCCGCGGCGATCTGCTCGTGGTAGACGTCGAAGAGCAGTTTCACGCGGGGGCTGTCGACCGCACGCACGATCTCGTAGCCTTCGTCGGCGTCGGTCAGGTAGTACCCCGGGTGATCGACGCGCGTGTTCAGGGGCTCGAGGACGATCGTCACGCCCGTGTCCTCGGCGACGGGGGCGACCTCGCGCAACGCCTCGACGGTCGCCACGTGATGGGCGGCGCGGCCGATCCGGTCGCACTCAAGTCCCGGGATCACGTTGACCGTCGCCGCGCCGGCCTCGGCCGCACGCTCGATCATGCGCTCGATCCCGGCGATTCCCTCATCGAGGCGGTCGGGATCCGTCAGGGGGAACTCCGGGCCGTCGGTCGCCTCGTCCCCGCCCGAGAGATACGCGATCGAGAGGTCGCGCTCGCGGGCCGCGGCGACGACCTCGGGCAGGGCGTCGCCGTACCAGGGCCGGAAGCCGATCGCTTCGACGCCGACGTCGGCGACGCGGTGGACGTGGTCGGCGTGCGCCTCGTCCGCGAACAGGTAGTCGATCTTGACGGAGAGATCTGGTGGCACGGGCGGGGATACCGGGAGTCCCCACTTAGCGCTTGGCGTCCGACGGGTGTCCGACGACCGCCGATACGCTTTTTCGACGCCGGCACCGAGTCGGGGCCATGAGCGACGACGACCTCTCGTCGGAGCCCGGCGCGCCCGCGACCGACGGCGGGCGCTCGGCCGGGAGCCCGCCGCCCGCCGCCGAGGGCGGCCAGGACGTCCCCGCCGACGTGCGGAACTACGACCGTTTCCAGAAGGTCGACCAGGCCACCTACGAGCGGGTCAACGACTTCCTCCGGGAGCGCAC
>CAZQQP010000415.1:0-3078 GCA_964595475.1 uncultured Planctomycetaceae bacterium
CGCCGAGGTCGGCCCCGGATTTTCCGCGGGTGGAGGACTGTAGCTGCGACCTGCACCCCTCACGACTTCTGGTTGCGGGGCGGCGGGACGGTCCCGAAAATTCCGGCCTCACAGCGTGTATGTCACGAGGTCTGAGCCTGCGCGCCACATTCAGCGGAAGACTCTCCCGGAGCCTTTCCGAACTCATCGCGAGTGCGGCTACGATTTTCGGGAGCCGAAGCGGCGCAGGCTTCGGACATGGACGCCGGGAGCACCTTGTCGGAGGAGATTGAGGCTTCCACGAGACTGAGGAGCACGACGGCGAGAAAAACGTTGCGTCCCGCCGGAAATCAGGTATGCGTCCTGCATAGAACCGGCCTCACCCCCGGACCGGTCAGGCCCCGTGCCCCATGCCCCATGCTCCATGCCCTACGGCCGCCCGGAGCCGTTCGTACACGTCATCAGGGACGTTCTGTCCGCCCAGCTCGAACTCCTTCCGGGAGCCATGGAAATCGCTCCCCCCCGTCGTCGTCAGGCCGAATCGATCGGCGAGGCTCCGATAGACATCGGCCAGCGCCTCCGTGTGGTCGGGGTGATACACCTCCATGCCGTCCAGGCCCGCGTCGACCAGCCACTCGACGATGCGGACCAGCTCCGCGTCGTCGTCGTATCTCAGCTGGATCGGATGGGCGAGGACCGCAAGGCCGCCCGCGGCGTGGATCCCCTCGATGGCACGCGCGGCCGGCATCCGGGCCTTCGGCTGGAACGCGGCGCCGTCGTCGCCGAGATATCGCTCGAACGCCTCCTGCATGGAGCCCACCCACCCCTTGTTCAGCAGCACGGCGGCGACGTGGGGCCGGCCGATCGCCTCGCAGTCGCCGCCGCCCGTGACCTCCTCCAGGGTGATGTCGATCCCGAGGCGATTCAGCGCGTCGACGATGCGGGGGATCCGGTCGCGACGGGCCTTCTGCTGCTCCTCGGTGACCCGCTTCAGCTCCGGATGGTCGGGCTCGACGAAGTAGCCGAGGATGTGCATCGTCCCGCTCGGCCGGCCGGGGTCCGCGGAGATCTCGATGCCGGGGACGAAGCCGATTCCCTTCGCCTCGGCCGCCGCCTCCGCCTCACGCACGCCTCCGGTCGTGTCGTGGTCGGTCAGCGCCAACGCACGGAGCTGGCGGCGGCTCGCGTGGTCCACGAGCTCCTCCGGGCTGTACGAGCCGTCCGATGCCGTAGAGTGGGTATGCAGGTCGACCGCCATGGCGTGATCCTATGAGCCGCGGACTCGGCGGAGCGTGCCCGGACCGCGGGGACGGCGGTCAGATCAGACCCCGTTGCTCGAGCGCTTCGAGGACCGCCTGGGTGGACTGCTCGACGTTGAGCTCGTTCGTCCGGACCGTCAGCTCCGGGCTCGCCGGCGCCACGTACGGGTCGTCCACCCCGGTGAATCCCTGGATGGTCCCCGCCCGCGCCTTCTTGTAGAGCCCCTTCGGGTCGCGCCGCTCCGCCTCGTCGAGGGGACAATCGACGAAGACCTCGATGAAGGGAAGGCCCGCTTCCTCGTGGATCGCCCGCACGCGGTCGCGGTCGTTGCGGTAAGGGCTGATGAAGCTCGTCACGGTCAGCACGCAGGCGTCGGCGAAGAGCTTGGCCACCTCGCCGATGCGGCGGATGTTCTCGGCGCGGTCCTCCGCGCTGAAGCCGAGGTTCTTGTTGAGCCCGTGCCGGATGTTGTCGCCGTCGAGGCGGTAGGCGGGATGGCCGAGGCGGAGGATGGCCTGCTCCACGGCGCAGGCGATGGTGGACTTTCCGCTGCCGGACAATCCCGTGAGCCAGATGGTGGCGCCGCGATGGCCGAGCAGCGACTGGCGCTCCTCGTGGGAGACGTGGCCCTCGTGCCAGGAGATGTGGGAGGCCTTCTGCGTGTCCATAAGCGCACTCCTACGGCCGGCGAGAAAAAGCGAGGATCGTAGGCGACCGTCACCCGGCGTCCAGCGGCGGCGTCGCCCAGTGAACCTGCCGTCCGGCGGACGCCCTCGCCCACGCCCACGCGGCGGTTATCCTGTGGCACGTATCATGCCGTCGTCTCGACGCTCGTTGAAACCGGGCAGCCCCATGAGTCACGCACGCACCCTCGTCGGTCTCGGCGAAGCGCTGTTCGACGTGTTCCCGGACACCTCGCGGCTCGGCGGCGCGCCGCTGAACATGGCGGTCCACGCCCAGCAGCTCGGCAACCGGGGCGTGGTCGTGAGCCGCATCGGCCAGGACGCCCTCGGCGACCGCGTGGTCCGGGAGCTATCCGAGCGGGGGCTGAGCGCCGAGACGCTCCAACGCGATCCGGACCGCCCCACCGGCACCGTGGAAATCGACTTCGATGACCGCGGCGAGCCCGTTTATCAGATCGTGGAAGGAGTCGCCTGGGACGCCCTCCAGTGGGACCCCGACGTGGAGGACATCGCCCAGCGGTGCGACGCCGTCTGCTTCGGGAGCCTCGCCCAGCGGACCGCCCAGACACGCAACACCATCCACCGCTTTCTCCAGATCGCCCGGCGGGCGGTCCGCTTGTTCGACGTCAACCTTCGTCCCCCCTTCTACGACCGCCGCATCCTCACACGGAGCCTGGAGGTCGCCACCGCGGGTAAGCTGAACCGTGGGGAGCTGGAGACGCTGACCGGCCTGTTCCACCTCGGTGCCGACGAGGACACCGCCGCCGAGGGGCTTCGCCGGAAGTTCGACCTCCGATGGGTCGCCCTGACGCGAGGGATGGAAGGGGTCGCCGTTTACACCACCGTGGGCAAGCACGAGGCCGACCCGGTCGGCGGCGAGCTGGAGACGGGCGACCGTGTCGGCGCGGGCGACGCGGTGACGGCCGCCCTCCTCCACGGGGCGGCTCGGCGGTGGCCGTGGGAGCGGACACTCGGCCTCGCCAATCACATCGGCACCCACGTCGGCTCCCACGACGGCGCCTGTCCGCCCCTACCGGATCCCATCCGGCGCCTTGCGGAGTGAGACGCGAACCGCGAGACCGGTCGGGCGGGTCGTCCCTCTTAAGGAGGCGGAAAAGAATAAGTTGAGCCTATACGCCAAAGCGAGGAGCGGGAA
>CAZQQP010000416.1:0-3058 GCA_964595475.1 uncultured Planctomycetaceae bacterium
GGCGGTCCCGCCTCGCTCCGTGGGTGGCGGCGGTCTGCGGCGTCGCGGCGGTCGCGGTGGTCGCGTACGCGAGCCTCCGGGAGCAGTCGGTCGGTGCCTTCTTCGGCGCCGGAGCGCTGCTCCTCGTCGCGGCCGTCGCCCTCAGCCGCGTCTGGCTCGCCCGTCGCGGGACGACGGACCTCACCCTCGGCACGCTCGGCGAGCGGAACAACGCCCGGCGGGCGGGGCGGAGCCTCGCCGCCATCGCGCTGCTCGCGTGCGGCTGCTTCCTCGTCGTCTCCATCAACGCGTTCCGGAAGAGCGCGCTCACCGACGCGGACCGCCCCGGCTCGGGAACGGGCGGCTTCGACGTGTACGCGGAGACGAGCCTGCCGGTCACGGAGAAGCTCACCACGGAAGAGGGGCGGGAGCGGTTCGCGCTGTCGAAGGAGACGCTCGAGGGCGTGGAGATCGTCCACCTCCGCATGCGGGAGGGCGACAACGCGAGTTGTCTGAACCTGAGCCGGCCCCAGTCGCCCACGCTCCTCGGCGTGGAGCCCGCCGCTCTGGCGCAGTCCAACCTCCGCGGGGCCACCCGCTTCACCCTCGCCAAGAAGATGGCGGGTGCCGAGTCGAGCAACCCGTGGGAGCTTCTCGCGAACCCGCCGTTCGACCCGGAGAATCAACCCCGTCCCACCATCCCGGCGATCGTCGACCAGAACTCGGCGCGGTGGGCTCTCAAGATGAGCCCGGGGGACACCCTCACCTACGAGGACGCCCAGGGTCGTAAGTTCGACGTGAAGCTCGTCGCGACGGTCCAGAGCTCCATCCTCCAGGGAAGCGTGCTCGTCCGCTCGCGGGACCTCCTCGACCGCTATCCGTCGCTCGGCGGCTACCGCGTGTTCCTCATCGACGCGGAGCCCGTGGGAGGGACCCCCGAGGCGAAGCGAGTCCAGCAGGTCCGAACGGCGCTTTCCACAGCCATGGCGGACGTGGGTCTCCAGCTCACGGACACGGTGGAGCGTCTCGCTCAGTTCAACCGCGTGCAGAACACCTACCTCACGATCTTCCTGGTCCTCGGCGGCCTCGGCCTCCTCCTCGGCTCGGTCGGCCTCGGTGCCCTCGTCCTCCGCAACGTCCTCGAGCGCCGCGGCGAGCTGGCGCTGCTCCGGGCCGTCGGCTACCGCCGCCGCCACCTCCACTGGCTCCTCCTCTCGGAGCACTGGGTGCTCTTCGTCCTGGGGGTGGCGGGTGGTGTCGTCGCCGCGGCGGTCGCGGTGATCCCCGCGCTGCTTCGGCCCGGGATGGACGTGCCCTACGGCATCGTCGCCACCACCCTCGCCGCGGTCCTCGTCGCGGGCCTCTCGTTCACGGCGATGGCGACGGCGGCCGCGATCCGAGGTCCGCTCATCGATGCGCTGCGTGCGGAGTAGCGACGACGGAGCGAGCAAGGGAATCGCCGCACTCGTGAACGAGACGGCGAGAACGCGGCCGCTCGATTCACTGAGAAGGGAACGACCGCCATGCGCCGACCATTCCTGATGACGACGCTCGTTCTCTTCGTCGCCGTCCTGATGACGGCGATCGTTCTGTTCGTCGCCGGCTATCAACCGTCGACGCGCGATCGACCGCATACCGGCGACGGTCCGACCGACGGCGAAACCGCGGACGCACCACAGCGCACCCGTCCGGAGAAGGAAACCTCGGAGACGACCCAAGCGGAGCGCGACGCCGCGAGGCGAGACGAACCATGAGAAGCGTCCCGCGGATCCGACGGCGAAGAAGGACAAAGGAAACGACCCGGGCGACTCTGGAAAGACGCTCTTCTCGACGGACGTTTCCGACGTCGAGAAAGGCACACTCCCCGACGGCTGGCTGGTCCTCGACGGCGACTTCGCGGTCCAGCCCCTCGACGACGACAAGGCATTGCGGCTCGCGGGCACGCCGGTGGGCGACTTCGCGGTGATCCTCGGTCCCCGTCGCTCCTCGGACGTCGCCATCCGCGCCCGCATCCGGGCGGAGAAGCGGGGTCGGCTCCGGCCGACCTTCGGCGTCGGCCTCGGGGGCACCGCCGGATACAAGCTCCTCGTCGCGGGAAACCATCGGGCGGTGGAGATCGAGCGGCAGGACTCGACGGTGAAAAAGACGTCGTACGAGTGGAAGCCCGGTGGCTGGACCTGCGTCCACTTCGCGCTGGTGGCCGAGGACGACGGTCTCGTGGCCCGAGGCAAGGTCTGGCCGGCGGGCGAGGAGGAGCCGGCGGACTGGACCATCGAAGCGCCGCTGGAGAACAAGCCGCCCGCGGGCCGTCCGTCGCTGTGGGGCGTGCCCTACTCCGGTAAGCCCATCTGGTTCGACGACGTCGTCGTCCGCCCGGTGAAGTAGGGTCGATGGTCACCGTTCCGAGTCCTTGGCTCCTCGCCCGAGGCGGGCCGACGGAGGCGCAAGCCGTGAAGGTGAACGGGGTCGTTTTCGCGCCCGCGGACGTGCGGCGGAGCGACGCTGTCTCGTCTTGAAGCGACTCGGTCCACCGGACACGGGCAAGGCCGCGGACGGCCTTGCCCGTCCCACCCAAGATCTGCCAACCAAGCAATGACGATCGCGGCCACCGGCGGCTTCCCTGGCAGTGGCGAAGAGGGCCGTCACGTCGCCGCAGCCTTTCGCGTGGCGGCTTGTCACGGCGAAGAAGCGTCCCCAGGGAACCCTCTCCCCGCTCCGATGGCCGCCTACTCGCTTCCCTCGCTCGTCTCCGCTTCCACCTGGGCCTCCGCTTCCGCCTTCTGCTGCTCGAAGCGGGCGCGGTTGGTCCGGTTGTCCATGAGCAGGAAGATGCGGCTCCGGTGCTCGGCGGGGACGATGCGGTCGAGCTGCTGCCGCGCCCGTCCCACGTGGGTGCGGCGGGAGACGTGGGTCACGACGATGACCTCGTTCTCGAGGCTCGGGAGGAGCTTGACGAGATCCGCGAGGTGGATGTGCTTGCCCACCCTCGCCCGGTTGCGGTGGTCGTCGTCGAGGAAGGTGCACTCCGTGATGAGGATCTTGGCCTTCCGGACGTCGTCGCGCTCGAAGTAAGGGCCGG
>CAZQQP010000417.1:0-2316 GCA_964595475.1 uncultured Planctomycetaceae bacterium
GGAAGCCGACTTCCGCCCTGGCACCGATGAATAGGCTCAACTTATTCTTTTCCGCGTACTTACCGAGGCCGAATAGCCGTCGTCGGTGATTCCGGAGAGCACGCCGCGCGGACCCCGCGACGCCTCGGCGTTGTTCGCGGGTCATCCCCGTCGGCCCCGCCGTCACGAGCTCCGTTCGCGGTCACCCCCTCGCTCGAGCGAGCACCGAAGCCCTTGGCTGGTCGCTCGTCCGCGGCCCGGTCGACGTGGTCGATCCCACCACGTGGCGCGAGCCCAGACACGGTCGGGCGTCACCGCTCGATTCCGTCTGCACGCCCCCGCGCCGAGCGCCGCTCTCCTACTCCCAGTCGAGGGCCGCGAAGACGCCCTCGCGGCGGACGGCCCGCTCGGGGATCTCCCTCAGCGCATCGCGATAGACGCTCAGGAGAAGCCCGACCAGGAAGACCACCCCACCGCCGATCAGGAGGTAGAGCCCCAGCGTAAGCTGCGCCTGGTGCAAGACCGAGACCACGACGGTCGCGAGGTATGTCACGAACGCGACCCCTCCCGACACACTCGGCCCCTTGACACGCAGGACGGGACCAACGACGAGCAGCACCACGCACAGCGTGAGAAGCGTCAGCTCGTCGCCGGCCGAGAAGACCGGCCGCTGGTAGATGACGGCGATCACGTGCGGCGCGAGGGTGAGCACGCTCCCGCCCCACAGGCCATACCGAACCATTCCCGTCTTCGGCCGTCCCGATCGGACCAGGACCGCCGCACAGGCGGCGACCAGCATTGCCAGCCCGCCGACCGTGCAGAAGATCTGGAGCTTCCGCCACGGGCCGATCGCCAGATGGACATCGAGGAGGAGGAAGAAGATCGCGCCGACGGTGATAGCCATCGTCACGTACCACCGTCGCCAGGGTCCCTCCGCGACGCCCGCGGCGATGAGGGCCGCGATCGCCGCGAGCAGAACCGGCACCAGCGTCTCCGTCGCCCCGACCGTGCGGTTGACCAGATCGCTGAACCCCTGCAGCGCCGCCGCGAGGAACGCCAGCGTCAGCAGCCCATTTCCGCTGTGCCACGCGGCCGGTTGCATCGGCAGGCTCGGATCCTCCGCCCGTCGCACGCGGTGGACGATCAGAAACACCAGGCCCAGCGCCGTGTAGGTCAGCGTCAGATACATCGGCGGCACGGCCCAGTAGCTGCCCACCTGCCATACCGCGAGACACCCGGCCGCGGCGGCCAGGTAGATGTTGCCCCCGTGTCGTCGGAACGCGGCGGCCAGGCTGTAGAAGATGGCCGTTCCCACGAAGAACGCCGCCAGGGAGAGGTTCGCCCCCGCCCCGGTGACCAGCCCCAAATCCTCCATATGCACGCTGGGCAACTCCACGTCGAGCGCGGCGACCAGCGCGAACGGGATCATGAGGGCGGTTCCGGCGTGCGCCGCGACCGCCAGCGGCCACTCGGGAAACTGCGATCGCCAGAGCCAGGAGGCGACCAGATAGCCGATGGGTATCAGGATCAGAAGCGGCGCCTGCTGGTCCCAAACGACCAGACCCACCTGACGCAGCACAGCGGCGGCCGCGATCATCGCCGCCGCGGCGCTGATGAAGATGTAGCTTCGGGCCGTCGTGGGCATCGTGCCGCTGACGAGCGCCGCCGACACGCGAGCGCTCGCCGCGGCGACGACCATCGCCACGACGAACAGCCACCCCGTCTCCAGCGCCCACGCGTCCGAGACCAACAGGCTGGTGGCCCGTGCGTGCCAGATCACGCCCATCGCCAGCGGCAGAGCGGTCAGCAACACGCCCACGTGGGCCTCGGCGGCGGAGACCTCGGGGCGCTGAGGTCTCATCCACCGGGTCAGCGCGTTGGTGCCCAACCCGACCAGCGCCAGGACCAGGATGATCCCCTCTCCCGCGAGCTGCCAGCCCGCCAGCGTCAGGACGGCCCAGACCCCACTGAACGCCGCGAGATAGACCTCCACCGGCGACCGGCGGGCCACGAGCGTGTCGTAGACATAGGCGTATCCCGCCACCAGCCACAGGCCGCCCGCGAGCAGCGGGGAGACGTCGGCCCACGCGATGGGCACCGCCAGCCATCCGGCGATCTGTCCGAGGAGGAGCAGGCCGAGCCCCACACCGAGCTGAACGTGGGCCGAGAGGGCCACCGCCCGACCGAACGTTTGCCGGGAAAACGGCCCCGGCTCGGGCGGGAAGGCGCGCTCCACGTGCATCGCCGCCGTCCCGAGGAGGACCAGAAACGTGCTCAGCGGAGCGATCTCCCCGAACGCGGCCGTCTTCGCGAGAACGAGAAGTCCGGTGACCGTCA
>CAZQQP010000417.1:2326-3048 GCA_964595475.1 uncultured Planctomycetaceae bacterium
CCCGATCTGGACCGCGTAGACGAAGACCGCGTGGCGGACGGCCCACGCGGTCGCCGCGTACGCCACGCAGAGGACGAGCGCGGCCACCCACAGGCGATCCTCGACCGTGAGCAGCCCCCTTGAATGGAGAAACCAGAGGTTGAGCGGACCGACCACGGTCGCGAGAAACGCCACCGCCTGTCCCGCCATCCCGAAGCGGGTGGCCCTCACCAGCGCGCTTCCGGCGACAAGGCCCGCCGCCGTCGCCGCGCCAAGGGTCGCGGCGAGCACGGTCGGCCTCCGGAAGAACGGGATGGTCCCCAGCCAGATGATCAGACCCAGGACGAGCATGCCGCCGCCGGCCATCAGGAGCCAATAGATGCTCGCCGGGTCCAGAACCCTCTCCCATACCCGACGCCCGACCGTCCTCCAGAATCCCACCCGCGACGACGCCCCGCGCGCCGGCTCGTCGTCATGGGTCCGTGCCTCGTCGACGGCCGTGTGGTTTGTCATGGCGGATCGCGCCTCCCAACGCAGTTACGGAAATGTAAACCTATTATCCGTGGCGGGCTGCTTGACGCAAGCAGCGTGCCATCCGTCGGCGCGAACCACGGCCCTTGCATCGCGGCCTCGAGCTCAGGAGGCGGAAAAGAATAAGTTGAGCCTATACGCCAAAGCGAGGAGCGGAAAGCCTCCTTGCTTTGGCGTGGGCCTCGAGCCATTTGCGATGCCCCGCCGGCCAC
>CAZQQP010000418.1:0-3010 GCA_964595475.1 uncultured Planctomycetaceae bacterium
GGCCCACGCCGAGAAGGCCGAGGAGCGGCCCCCGTCGACGGGCGAGTGACGACACGGAGGAGAGCCAGGCCAATCGTCGACGCGGGACGCTCGCCATGGGCACGCTCCGGCGTCCGAGGTGCGGCGAGGTGAGAGCGACGAACCAGGAGAGGCCTCCGCTCTACCGACACCGGCCGGTCAAGAGGACGGGCCGCGTGTCAATCGGAGCCGGAGCGGGCTTCGCCGCGTCGCTCGCCTCGCCGCTGCCGCCGCCCGCCTCGCCGTATTTCGGGCCCGATCCCTTCGACGCCGGCTCCGCCGCCTTGCCGCTCCGCTCCGAGCCGCGGATCGGGCTCTCTTCGCTTTTTCCACAGCCGGCGAGGACCGTGGCGGCCGGGAGGGCCGAGGCGACCGGGACACGCGTCGGGCCATGGCGCTCCTCCGTCGCGGCTCACGCCGACGCTTCGGTCTCGCCCGCGTGCTCGGGCACGTACACGTCGTCGTCGCGGATCTGGGGGATGCCGACGACGAGCACACGCATCCATCCGCTGGTGCTGTGCACCACGCCCGGCGGGATGTGGACGATGGACCCGCGGCGGAGCGGCCAGGTCTCCCCGTCCAGCGTGATCGTGCCCCCGCCCTCCACGACGTAGTACAGCTCGGTCGCCTCCTTGTGGAAGTGGGCCTTGCTCTCGTCCATCTCCACGGTGTGGGCCCACGCCCGAGCCTGGCCGTCGCCGGTGCTGATCAGGCGGGTCCGCTGGCCGCAGGTGCTCCCCTCCGTCGTCGCCTCGTCCTCGTGCCGGATGAGCACGCGTGGATCCATGGCTGGCTCCTTTCCGGGTGGGTCCGTCTGTCGACCAGGCGGACCTCGTCGCGGCTTGTTCACCGACTCGTCCGGGACACGCCGCACGTCCGCTCCGGCCGGTGCCCATCATTGTCTGTGTCCGCTCGACCCGCTTCTCCCTCTCGTCTCGCGAACACGCGGCGGCCGAGCCGCGGCGACGGTCACAGCCGCCACGGCTCCCGCATGGCCCGGCCGAGCATGCGGTTCGCGGTGGGCTCGCCCTCGAAGCGCTCCGCGGTCGGGTCCCAGCGGAGGCGGCGGCGGAGCTTCATCGCGATGTTCCCGATGTGCTGGATGGTGGCGCATCGGTGGCCGACCTCGGCGGGGAAGTACGGGTCCTCGCGGCTCTTCACGCAGTCGAGGAAGTTGCGGTGCTCGCCCGCCGGACAGGTGAACAGGTGGGTCTCGTTCGGGCGGATCGTGCTGTGGAGGATGGCGGGGTCGCTCGCCTGCAGTGGCGCCCGCCACGAAGGACTCTCCACCCAGCCGTCCGTCCCCTCGAAGCGGATGCCCGTGCCGCCGCTGGCGACGTGGAGCTTCACCCCGCTGGCGTAGGTGTAGGTCAGGTCGAACTCGTAGGCCGTGTCGTAGAGCGGTCCCTCGTGGTACACACCCGAGCCCTGGACCTCGACGGGACCCGTCCGCTCCGTGCCGTTGGCCCACTGGGCCGTGTCGAGCAGGTGCATGCCCCAGTCCGTCAGGATGCCGCCGGAGTAGTCGCTGATGAACCGGAAGTCGAAGTGACAGCGGTCGGGCGTGTAGGGCGCCCAGGGCGCGGGGCCGAGCCACATGTCGTAGTCGAAGCCGTCGGGAACGGGCCGGGGCGTGGCGTCGCCGCTCTTGTGGACGTAGGGGAGGGTCACCCGGATGGCCCGGAGCTTGCCGATGCGCTCGTTGCGGACGAGCTCCGCGAGGCGGTGGTAGACGCCGACGGAGCGGTCCTCCGTCGCGGTCTGGAAGACCGCGTCGTAGCGGCCCACCGTGTCGGCGAGCACCCGCCCCTCCTCGACGGTGAGGGTGGGCTTCTCGCAGATGACGTCCTTACCCGCCCGGATCGCCGCGAGGGAGATGGGCACGTGCCAGTGGTCCGGCGTGGAGATCATCACGGCGTCCACGTCGTCGCGGTCGACCACCTTCCGCCAGTCCTGTGTGGTCTCGCAGTCGAAGCCCTTGCCCTTCGCCACCTTCACGGCGCGGGGAAGCTGGCGGAGGTCGCAGTCGCACAGGGCGACGGGCTCCGCGTCGGGCTGCTGGAGGAAGCCCCGCAGGTTGCGGTTCACGCCCTGGCCGCCGAGGCCGATGAATCCGATCGGGATCCGCTCGCTGGGTGCGGGTCGGCCGCTCCCGCCGAGCGCGGAGGAGGGGACGACCGTGGGAAACGCGAGCGCCGCCGCTCCGCCGAGGAAGCGACGACGGGTCAAGGGGTGCTGGGTCGACATAAGGGCCCTTTCAGACGGCGGCGCGGGCGGGTCATCCGGCCAGCTTACTCGCCCGTTCTCGCCGAACAAGGGAGGCATCGGGGTGACCCGATCGGGGCGTGGGGTCGGAGAATCTCGCGAGCGGTTTC
This sequence comes from uncultured Planctomycetaceae bacterium, assembly GCA_964595475.1. Lineage (GTDB taxonomy): Bacteria > Planctomycetota > Phycisphaerae > Phycisphaerales > Zrk34 > CAZQQP01. The sequence goes on from CAZQQP010000418.1 coordinate 2,394, forward strand.
ACGTGGCAGCCGTGTTTCTCGTCTGGCCAGGCCGGGCGCGGCAGACGGGGGCCCGGCGTGCCTCGCCAGCGGTGCCGAGCTCTGGGCGAGCTCAGCTACGGAGGCGGACGCGTAGGCGAAGCCGCGGAGATCCCGAGGGGACACCGCCGGTCGTCCCGAAGCGACACCGCCGGTCGTCCCGAGGGTCCCGGCCGGGAATTTCCGCGGCGTCGGCCTCTCGACGGCCGCGACGGGCGGGGAGCGGCCCGCTCGCGAAGCTTGACATGCACGGGCGCCGAGGCAGTAATGGTTGAGCGTCGCAGAGGACGCCCGACCCGCGAGGGCTTCACGAGGTGGGCCGATTCTTGAAGCGGACGGGCGTGGCCATTCGCTGATGGAGACATCGCATGGGTCGCCGAGCCTCGAGCCCGATGGGCGTGCTGACGCTTGGGCTTTTCCTGCTCCCCGTGACGGCGGAGGGCGCGGAGCTGACGGACGAGCGGGTGAAAAACGGCATCGACACGCTCATCAAGCGGCTGTACGAGCAGCGGGGGAAAGGGCCGGCGGCCGACGGCATCTGGGATCCGCCCAAGCCGAAGGAGGAGAACCACCAGTACGGAGGCCAGTGGGGGGGGACG
>CAZQQP010000419.1:0-454 GCA_964595475.1 uncultured Planctomycetaceae bacterium
CATGCCTCGCTCCGTCAGCCGCGGCCGGAGTCGGTCCGCGACGCGGTTGAGGCTCGCGTAGCTGGTGAACAGGACGAAGGCGCCCCCGCCGGTCTGGAGGACGTGGTCCTCGATGCGGGGCCCGAGCGCCTCCTCGTAGGACGGGTGGGTGGGGTCGGGCATGGACGGCTCCACCACCAGCTTCACGGCGTTGCCGTAGTCGAAGGGGGAGCCGAGGAGCAGCGTGCGGGCCTCCGTGCACCCGAGCCGGTCGACGAAGTGGCGGAAGGCGGGGTCGACCCGGCCGCTGGTCGCGGGGTCGTTCGGCGTGGGCTCGCCTTGCTCTTGCTCAGTTGGACCATCGCGCCGCTCCGCCGCGGTCGAGCCGTCGCGCTCCGCCCTCCGCGACCCCGTGGCGAGCGTGGCGCTGGTCATGACCACGCCGAGCGGGTCGCCGTCCTTGTTGGTCTGGTTG
>CAZQQP010000419.1:464-2993 GCA_964595475.1 uncultured Planctomycetaceae bacterium
TGAACAGGTGGGACCGAAGAAGCGGCCCGACGTCCACGGGCGAGCAGGCGAGGCCCACCCGCCGGCGGGGACCCGTGCCCACTTCCATCCAGTAGACCGCGTCCTCGACGCGTTGCTCCACCCACGCGGCGACGGCGCCGGCGTGGGCGTCGGCCCGCTGGAGGTAGGCGTTGAGCTCGTACTGGTCCGCCTCGTCGCGGACCTTGGGCATGAGGGTGCGAAGAGCGCCGGCGAGGTCCTGGAGCGCGGGAGAGAGCCTGTCCGCCACGATGCCCGGCTCGTCCACGCGTCCGTTGCGGCGGCCCTCCCGGTCGTGCCAGAGGGCGAGGGCCTCGAAGAAGCGATCGCAGGCGGTTCGGACCTCCAGTGTCTTCTCCACGGTCCGGTCGACCATGGAGCGGCTCGCCCCCTCCTTCAGGTTCACCGCCGTGAGGAAGCCCTTGCGCTGTCGCTCATTGTAGAGGTTGCCGAGGAGGTGGCGGACCGCGAAGTCCGTCACGGAGAGGCCGAAGTGGTCCGCGGCGACGTCCTCCACGGTGTGGGCCTCGTCGAGGATGACGTGGTCGTAGGGTGGGAGGAAGCCGGCGCCCGCGGAGCGAAGCGCCAGGTCCGAGAAGAACAGCGCGTGGTTGACCACAAGGAGGTCGCCGTTCTCCATGCGGCGGCGGGCGGCCTGGTAGAAGCACTGCTCGTAGGTCGGACACTTCCGCCCCATGCAGTTGCCGGAGTCGCTTTCGACCTGGTCCCAGATGTTCATGCGCTCGACGTTGGGGGCCGTGCTCAGCGACCCGTCCTCGGTCTCGTAGGCCCAGTCCTCGATCTGGTGGAGGCTCCGCAGCTCGGCGTCGTCCTGGAAGAGCTGGTTCTGCCGCGCCGACGCGAGCGCCAGGCGGCGGAGGGAGACGTAGTTGTTGCGGCCCTTGACCAGCACGGCGCTGAACTCGTCGTCCACCACGGACTGGAGAAGCGGGATGTCCTTCTGGACGAGCTGCTCCTGCAGGCTGATGGTGTGCGTGGAGACGACCACCCGCTTGTTCTGCTCGACGATCTGACGGATGGCGGGGAGGAGATACGCGAAGGACTTGCCCACGCCCGTTCCCGCTTCCGCGACGAGGGGCTGGCCGCGGCGAAGCGCCTGGTCGACCGAGGTGGCCATGGCGAGCTGCTCCTCCCGCGGCTCGTAGGTGGCGCCGAGGCGGGAGGCGATGGGCCCGTCGCTGCCGAGAATCTTTCGCGGGTTTACGGACATGGCCTGATTCTACCGGGGACGCTTCCGCCGACGGCGAGCCCCCGCGGGCAGGCAGCACACCCGCGACGACAGAACCCGCCGCGACCTTAGAATCGTCCCCATGTACGTCGACGTGGATCGACACGGCGGCTTTCGCCTCGACCCGGATTGGCTGGAGAAGTATCGCCACCGGCCCGTGAGCTGGGGCTTCGGCGCGCTGTCGTGGGTGACGTTCAAGCGGACCTACAGCCGCGATGGCGAGGCGTGGTGGCAGACGTGCCGCCGGGTGATCGAGGGCGCTTGCACCGTGCAGAAGGTCCACTGTCTGGAGCGCGGGCTTCCGTGGGACGAGCGGGCCGCCCAGCGCCACGCGGCGGAGGCCTTCGACCGCCTCTTTCGGTTCAAGTGGACGCCCCCGGGCCGCGGCCTCTGGATCATGGGGACGCGCTACATGTACGAGCGGGGCGGAGCGGCGCTGAACAACTGCGGGTTCATTTCCACCAAGCACATCGATCAGGACTTCACGGGTCCGTTCGTCTGGATGCTGGAGATGCTCATGCTGGGCGTCGGCGTGGGCTTCGACACGCGGGGGAAGGGACAGGTGACCATCCTCCCGCCCGCCCGTTCCGACAAGCCTCACGAGATCGGGGACAGCCGCGAGGGATGGGCCGAGGCGCTCCGCCGGCTCCTCGGCGCCTACGCCGGCGAGACCTCGCTCCCCTCGGAGTGGCGCTACGACCGCATCCGGCCCAGGGGCACGCCGCTTCGGAGCTTCGGCGGCGTGGCGAGTGGACCGGAGCCGCTGCGGAAGCTGCTCGAGGCGCTGGAGGCGCTCTACGCCCGCTACGTCGGCGCCCGCGTCGACGCCCGCCTCCTCGTCGACACCATGAACCTCATCGGCCGCTGCGTCGTGGCCGGGGGCATCCGCCGCTCCGCGCAGATCGCCTTCGGCGACCCGGGCGACCGGGAGTTCCTCGACCTCAAGCTCGACCGCGACGCGGTGGCGAGCCATCGGTGGGCGTCCAACAACTCCGTGTTCGCCTCCGTGGGGATGGACTACCGCGACGTCGCGGAGCGGACCGCCGTCAACGGCGAGCCCGGCTATCTCTGGCTGGACAACGTCCGGGCCTTCGGGCGGACGGCGGACCCGCCCGACCACCGCGACGACGGGGCGGAGGGGAGCAACCCCTGCGTGGAGCAGACGCTGTGGGACCGCGAGCTGTGCTGTCTGGTGGAGACCTACCCCGCCCACCACGAGGACATCGAGGACTTCAAGCGCACGCTGCGGGCGGCCTACTGGT
>CAZQQP010000420.1:0-2991 GCA_964595475.1 uncultured Planctomycetaceae bacterium
CCGCCTCGTTCTGGGCCGGCTGGGACTGCCCTTTTACGCTTCCGAAAAAAGGGCCCTAGCCTGCTCCACCGCTCTCTGCGAAATGTCGGTAGACTTGGTGCATCATCCATGCCAGTGTCAGTTGGCGGAGCTCGTCGTTCGATAGGATCTCCGATGAGATGTTCTCGTTTCGTTGGATGCGGTCGATGATGGCCTCCATGGCCTTGGTGTCGAAGACGTAGCGGAACTGCTCGATGGTGTTGTTCTGGGCCTGGTCGGCGAGGTTCTCGTCCTGCTTGAGGTCGCCCACGACCTGGTCGAAGAAGAGCTGGTCCTCCTCGTTGAGGTCCTTCCCGAATCGCTCGTTCATCAGCTCGACGATCTCGGAAAGGGAGGCGAGGTCCTCCTCCTTGGGTCGGCCGGTCCCTACGGCCGTCGTTCCGGTCATCGCCTCGCCTTGGCCGGGTTGGAGCGACGCCGAGCCCTCATACGTCTTCTCCTGGCGGTAGTAGGCGAGCTTCACCTCGTCGTCGATGACGACCCGGTCGCCCCGGTCGCTGGGGAGCTTGCCCCGGAGCAGGCGGCCGAAGGCGTAGAGCTTCTCTAGGTCCGGGTCCTGGAGATTGATCACCTGGGTGACGAAGGCGTAGAGACGGAGGAACTCCCCGAGCTGGTGGCGGAAGTCCGCCCGCCGCTCCTCGGGCTCCTGTCGGAACCGGCCGGCCGCCGGGTCGGTGTGCCGGTGGAGCAAACCCTTGTCCTGCTGGGTCTGCTTGGCGGCCGGCTTGAAGAAGACCTTCGCGAAATCCTCGACCTCCTGGTGCCAGTAGATCTGGAAATCGTCGAGCTTCTGCTTGAGGGTGTAGAGCAGGTTCGGGTCGGTCTCCTGCTCCAGCTCGGTCCGCTCGTAGTAGGGCCGGAACGCGGCCTGGATGTCCTCCACGTCGTTGACGAAGTCGAGGACGAAGGTGTCCTCTTTGCCGGGGCAGGTCCGATTGAGGCGGGAGAGGGTCTGGACGGCCTGGAGGCCCTGCAGCTGCCGGTCGACGTACATCGTGTGGAGCAGCGGCTGGTCGAAGCCGGTCTGGTACTTCTCCGCCACGACGAGGATGTGGTAGTCGTCGGTGCCGAATCGTCTCGGCAGCTCCTTCTCGCCGAAGCCGTTCATCTCCGGCTCCGTGTACTCCTGTCCCTGCTCGTCCCACACCGTCCCCGAGAACGCGACGAGCGCTCCGATGCGGTCGTCGTAGCCCTGCTCCCGGAGATACCGGTCGATCGCCTGCTTGTACTTCACGGCGTGAAGCCGGGACCGGGTCACCACCATCGCCTTGGCCCGGCCGTGGATCTTCCGCGAGGTGAGCTCCCGGAAGTGCTCCACGACGATCTGCGTCTTCTGGGCCACGTTGTGCGGATGGAGGCTGACGAAGCGATTGATGGCGTTGGTCAGCTCGGACCGCTCGTACCTAGGATCGTCCTCGATCGCCTTCGTCAGCTTGTAATAGGTCTTGTAGGTCGTGTAGTTGGCGAGCACGTCGAGGATGAACCCTTCGTCGATCGCCTGCCGCATCGAGTAGGTGTGGAACGGCCGGGGCGTGCCGTCCGCGTCCCGTTGCCCGAAGAGCTCCAGCGTCTTCGGCTTCGGCGTCGCGGTGAAGGCGAAGTAGCTGAGGTTGGGCTGTGGCCCCCGCGTCTCCAGCCGGCGGGCGAGCTCCGTCTCGGCGGCGTTCTCGGTGGGGTCGATCCCGCCTTCGTTCTGCTCGGCCTTTTCCAGCGACCCGGTTCCGAGCACCTCCTTGACGCTCTGGGCGGACTCCCCGGCCTGGGAGCTGTGGGCCTCGTCGACGACGATCGCGTAGCTCCGCTCAGGCAGCTTGTCGATGCGATCGACGATCACGCCGAACTTCTGGAGGGTCGAGATCACGATCTTGGCACCCGCTTCGAGCGCTTCCTCCAATTGATAGGAATGCTTGTCGACCCGGTGGACGACCCCTTGCTTGTGCTCGAACTGGTAGATCGTCTCCTGCAGCTGCTTGTCCAGCACGATCCGATCCGTGATGACGACGATGGAGTCGTAGACGGGCTTGTCGTTGGCGTCGTGGAGGTTCGCCAGCCGGTGGACCAGCCACCCGATCGAGTTGCTCTTGCCCGACCCGGCCGAGTGCTGGATCAGGTAGTTGTGGCCGGGCCCGTTCACCCTGGCCACCGCCAGAAGCTTCCGCACCGCGTCGAGCTGGTGGTAGCGGGGGAAGATGAGGTTCTCTTGGGTCCGCTTCTTCCCGTTCTCGAAGACCTGCTTCTTCTCCAGGTGGATGAAACGCCCGACGATGTCCAGCCAGCTATCACGGGGCCAGACCTCCTCCCAGAGGTAGGCGGTCTTCCACCCGTGCTCGTTGTCGGGGTTGCCGGCGCCGCCGTCCCGTCCCTTGTTGAACGGAAGGAACTGGGTCTGCTTCCCGTCGAGCCGGGTGGTCATGTAGACCTGCTCGGCATCGACCGCGAAGTGGACGATCGCCCGCTGTTTGAATCGGAACAGCGGCTCCCGGGGGTCGCGATCCCGCCGGTACTGCTCGATCGCGTCTCCCACGTTCTGCCCCGTGAACGGTTGCTTCAGCTCGGCCGTGGCCGTCGGAATGCCGTTGACGCTGAGGACGAGGTCGATCGCGAGGTCTGGATGCTGGCGGCTGTAGTGCACCTGGCGGGTGACGGTGAGGATGTTCTCCTGATAGAGCCGAAGGGTCTCCGGGTTTCGCCGGGTGGCGGGCGCAAAGAACGCCAGGTCGATTTTGACGCCCCGGTCCTTCACCCCGTGCCGGAGGCAGTCGAGCGTGCCCCGCCGGTCCATCTCCTCTGCGATTCGCCGGACCACCCGCTCCTCGACCTCGCCGCCGTAGATCCGTTCGAGCCGCGCCCAGGCCTTCGGCTGGCTCCTGCGGAGGAAACGGAGGAGGACGGTCCGGTCGAGGGCCACCTCTGCGTCGAAGTGGGCGGGCTCCCCCCGCTCGTAGCCGCCCG
>CAZQQP010000421.1:0-2985 GCA_964595475.1 uncultured Planctomycetaceae bacterium
GGCTCGGGGAAGACCGTCCGCATCTGGCCGACAGACCACCCGAGCCCCGATTGCGGCGTTTCCGGAACCTTTTCTCGCGGGGCGCGCCGCTCGTTGCCCTTACCGGAGACCTCCGGCAGCTTCTCCCAGCTCTTCGCGAGGTCCGAGTCTTCGGGAACGCGCGTTCCCGATCCGTGCGAGGCTTGGCCCGGATCGGGAGACGCCCCGCCGCTCGTCGCGTCGTGCGCCGACTCGCCGCTGCCGGTTCCACCGCCGCCCGCACGACCGCCGGCCTGGCGGTCCGCTCCACGCTCGGCGTTCTCGCTCGCCGCCTCCTCGGGCTTCGTCGCCGCCGGCTCGTCCTTGCCAGCCGCCGCCTTGCTCGCGGTCGTTCCGCCGCCGGCTCGCCCGTCGGATGCGGCGCCCTTCTTTTCAGCCGAGGCGGCGGCGACCTTCGGGCCGCCCGCGGTGTCCGAGGGCTCGTAGAGGGCGACAACGGCGACGAACACGGCGATCAACGCGGCCGCCGAGGCGGCGCCGAAGACGATCGCCGCGAGCTGGAGTCGGTTCATCCCCGGGCCGGCAGCGTCGGACGCCTCCGGGATCGCGACGGCGCCGCCGCAGCTCGGACACTTCGCCTGACGGCCGGCGTAGTGCTCCGGGGCGTCGGCGGCCTTGCCGCACGTATCGCACGTCACACGGATCATGGCGGCGGCTTTCCTCTGGATTCGATACGAGCGATCACGTCCGCGCCACCAATCCACCCTCCGTCGGGGCGCCTTCCGCGCAAGACGCCCCGGCGCCGGTGGAAGGTAGACTGGCCGTGGTAAGGCGAGTCGCCGGCGCCCGGGGGGGTTCGCTTGTGAGGCCGGAAGTGGCCAGTCACCTTCCGCGGAGAGCGTAGCGGGTGGTGATGGGGAGATCCAAGCGGGTAGCCGTCTGTTCGGAGACGGAGGCTGGCGACCCGCGTGCCGTGAGACCCGACCCGGCAACTGTGGCCGACGAAGAACCGGCCGGAAGCCGGAGCCCCCGACCGGGTGGGTAAGCGGACGCCGAACAGCGAGCGAGACCATGCGAAGCTGTCTCTACCTACTCGCCCGACTGTTTGGAGACGTGAACGCAGTCCAGCGTAGTCGCGTGGGCCGGCGCGTCGCCCGCCGCGCGGCCGGAAAGGCGACGGGCCGGATGTTCGGGAAGCTGTTCCGGTGACGGCGCCGACACGCGCCGCTACTGTCGATGCGTCAATTCCTGGAGGCACGCCCGATGGAACACGAGACGCCGATCAGCGCCGCGGAGGCTGCCCAGGTCTTCGCCGACTTGGCTGGCGAGTCGCCCGACCCCAACACCGTCATACGCCGCATGAAGCGCGGGGCGGCGACGCCGCAAGGCCGCATCTACCTGTCCGGGATCAAGTCTGGAGGCCGGTGGCGGACGACGCGGCAGGCCGTGGTGGACTTCATCAACGAGGTGACGAGCGCGTCCATTGCGCCGGCCGAGGCGAGCCAGCACCACGGGCGCGGCGAGGCGACCGCGGCCGCCCAATGACCGCGAGCGGTGGCGCGGGCCCGAAGCGGGACCGGGGAGCCCCGAGCGAGCCACGATCACGTCACACAGCGACCGGCGGAGCCGCCCGTCCGTACAGCGGCCGCGCAATGGTGGCTGTGGCGATCCTCAGAGCAGGAAGCGGGAGCGTTCGCACCGTCCGTCGCCCCGTGGCCGGAGGCGTGAGCGGCGATCCTCTGGCCCGAGACAGCGCGGCGCCGCCGAAGGCGCGATGGCGCGATGCGGCGGAGCGGCCGCGGACGCCACGAGAAGCGAGCCGGTGGCGGTGGCGAAGGCGATGGAGCGCCGGCCCGAGCGAGCGGTCTACGTCGGCTGGCCGATGCTCGCGTGGGGCGAGCCTCCGGGCGAGGCGCGACGTGGCCGGTGGGCGGTCGAAGCCGCCGAGGCCGGCGATCGCCAGCGGCGAGAGGACGTGGTACGGTAGAAGCGAAACCGAACCCTGGGTGGAGGCAGAGAGCCATGGCCGGAGCATCGCACCATCCGCAGGCCCTTCACGTTCTCGTCCGGTGGGAAGACGGAGCCTACGTGGCGCGATGCGTCGAGCACGACATCGCCGCGGAGGGCGCGACCGTGGAAGAGGCCAAGCGCGCGTTCGGCGAGGCCATCATCCGCCACGTTCTTGCGGCGCGGCAATTCGAGCAACCGCTCTTCGCAGGGGTCGGCGCGCCCCCGCCCGACGTAAAGGCAGCATGGGATCAGACCGTACAGGCTGGCGTGAAGCCGGAGCCCCTGCCCATTCCGGCGTTCGAGATCCGCAACCGTTCTACCGACGGCGCCACAGAGACCGACCGGCCGCCGCGGGCCGAGCTGGTCTGTGTGTGACCCGATGCTGACGTGGCGCGACTACCTAGAGATGCTCCGGGAGGATGGGGTCGAGCTCGTCGAGTCGGAAGAAGAGGCCGTAACGGAGGATGGCCGACGGATCATTTCCTACACACTGACACGGTGGGTAGAGGGCCGGTTGCTCTACTACGTCGTCCCCGGGGAGGTCCGGAAAGACGAGCCGGTCCCGTGGCTGGTGCGTCGACAAGCGCCGGTGGCGCTCAAGTTACCACCCGAGAAATACATCTTCCCCGAGTGAGACTGACCGCTCCGCGAGCCGGAGGACGTGGAGCCTTCGCGCTCCGACCGGCGCCGGTGAGACCGCCGACGTTGCGGCTGGTGAGCGTGGCCGCGCACTGGCCGGCGAGGCGACCCGGGCCCCTCGATGGCGTCGCGCTGCGGGGCACCGGCGCTGGGCCGCGGGCCGGGACCCGGGCCGAGCCTTCGGAGGTCCGGCGGAGCCGGTGGCCCGAGACCGGGAAGCGACGACGCCCCGCCAGTGTCGAGAGTGGCCCGCGAGCGAGAGCCACAGGCGGCGACCATGGGGCGCGAGCCTCGACCCGGGGCGGTGGTCTGGAACGACGGCCCGGCGGGTACGAGACGACCTCTTACGCCGCCCCG
>CAZQQP010000422.1:0-2968 GCA_964595475.1 uncultured Planctomycetaceae bacterium
CTCCTCCTCCTTTTGACCGCTTGGCGCGAACTGTGGCGGCAGGATCGTACGTCGCCGGGGTCAACCACGGGAGGGCAAAGCTCCAAGGTCAAAGGTCGAACGCGGAATCCCTGAAATACCTTCCCGTCGCTTTTTCGTTTGTCCCCTGGCCATGGCGTCAGCCTGAACCAGACCAATGGGAGGCAGGGAGACGCCGACGCGAAACGGATGGCGCGAACCTCCTGATCTACCGCTACGAGGAGACCTCGCCGCACCACTCCGCCGCTGCTGCTTGGTGGGAGCAAGGCGTGGCGGGTGCCGAACCGATTGGTCTCGCGTGGGTCGTGGCCCTGGCTTGTGTACGGCTGGCAACCCATCCGACGCACGCCCGACGAAGGGCTGACCCACGTGGAGACATGGCTGCCGTTCGATTCCGTCCGGCTTCTCCCCGTCCGCTTCGACTCTCGAACGAGTTTTCAACCTCTTGGCCCGTGCGGGGAGCGGCAAGTTTGCGTCCGTAGGACGATCCGGCTTACCTTCACGGCCGCTTTTTTGCGACCCCCGACGGAAGCTGTCTTATGGCGAAGACGATCGGCCTGGTCGGTACCTTCGATACGAAGGGCGAGGAGCTCGCCTACGTCCGCGACCGCATCCGGGAGCGTGGCCACGCCGTGAAGACGATCGACGCGGGCGTCCTCGCCGACCCGGCGGAGCCCGTGGACATCTCCGCCGACGAGGTGGCCCGGGCCGGCGGGCGGTCGCTCGCGGAGCTGCGGGAGGCGGGCGACCGCGGCCTGGCGATGGAGACGATGACCCGCGGCATGGCCACGGTGGTGCCCTCGCGGCACGCGTCGGGGTCGCTCGACGGCGTGGTGGGCCTCGGCGGCGGAGGGGGAACCAACCTCGCCGCGGCCGCGATGCGATCGCTGCCGGTGGGCGTGCCCAAGGTGATGGTCTCCACGGTCGCGTCCGGGGACGTCCGCCCCTACGTGGGGGTCAAGGACGTGTGCATGATGTACTCCGTGGTGGACATCGCCGGCATCAACCGTATCTCCCGACAGGTGCTCGCCAACGCCGCGGGCGCCGTCTGTGGCATGGTGGAGCAGCGCGTGCCCGAGGCGGAGGAGCGGCCGCTGGTCGCCGCGTCCATGTTCGGGGTGACCACGCCCTGCGTCGACGCGGTGCGTCAGCGGCTCGAAACGGCGGGATACGAGGTGCTCGTCTTCCACATGACGGGAACGGGCGGACAGGCGATGGAGAGCCTCATCGCGGACGGCTACGTCGACGCGGTGGCGGATATCACGACCACGGAGTGGTGCGACGAGGTGGTCGGCGGCGTGCTCTCCGCGGGGCCCCACCGCCTCGAGGCGGCGGCGGCAGCCGGGCTCCCCCAGGTGGTCTCCGTTGGGGCGTGCGACATGGTGAACTTCCGGGCGATGGAGACTGTGCCCGAGCAGTTCAAGCCACGCAATCTCTATAAGCACAACCCCAACGTGACGCTCATGCGGACGACGGCGGAGGAGGCCGCCGAGGTGGGCCGGCGGATCGGCGAGAAAGTGAGCGCGGCGAGCGGGCCGACCACGGTGCTCTTCCCCCTTCGCGGCGTGAGCATGATCGACCAGGAGGGACAGCCGTTCCACGATCCCGACGCCGACCGGGCGCTGCTCGACGCCCTCCGGGAGACCGTCCGCTCGCCCGCGGAGCTGGTCGAGGTGGACCGGCACATCAACGATCCGGGGTTCGCGGCGGACCTCGCCGACCGCCTCGTGGCGTCCATCCGAGCCCAGGCCTGAAAGGGACCCGATGCCGTTCATCGATTACCAGGAATCGCTCCGACGGCTGCGTAAGGAAGCGGACGAGAAGCGGCCCATCATCGGAACGGGAGCCGGGACCGGCATATCCGCCAAGTTCGCGGAGCGGGGCGGGGTGGACCTGATCATCATCTACAACTCCGGCCGCTATCGCATGGCGGGACGCGGAAGCGTGGCCGGCCTCATGCCCTACGGCGACGCCAACGCCATCGTCATGGAGATGGCCGGCGAGGTCCTCCCCGTCGTCCAGGACGTGCCCGTCCTCGCGGGCGTGTGCGGGACGGACCCCTTCCGCCTCATGCCCGTCCACCTCCGTCAGCTCAAGAGCATGGGCTTCGACGGCGTCCAGAACTTCCCGACCGTGGGCGTGATCGACGGCAACTTCCGGCGGATCCTCGAGGAGACGGGGATGAGCTTCGACCTGGAGATCGAGATGATCCGCCAGGCCCACGAGCTGGAGATGCTGACGTGTCCCTACGCCTTCAACGAGGACGAGGCGCGTCGGCTGACCGAGGCGGGGGCGGACGTCATCGTGGCCCACATGAACACCACGGCCAAGGGGTCCATCGGCGTGCGGTCGCAGACGGCGCCGACCCTCGACGACGCGGCGAAGCGGGTCCAGGGTATCCACGACGCGGCCAAGGCGGTGAACCCCGAGGTGCTCGTGCTCTGCCACGGCGGGCCGATCGCGGAGCCCCAGGACGTGCAGCACATCCTCGAGCACACCGAGGGCGTCGCGGGCTTCTTCGGCGCCTCGAGCGTGGAGCGGCTGGCGACGGAGCCCGCCGTCGAGAATCAGGCGCGGGCGTTCAAGACCCTCAAGATCCGATAGCGGGCGGCATCGGGCTCGGGGCATGGGGCGGAGGCCGAACGGTCTTCACGAGGCGGAGTGCTCCGGGCCCCACGCTCCATGCCCCATGCCACGCGGCCCATGCCCCGTGCCGCCGCCGCGGATAGGATTCGCCCGATGACAGCCGTGGCCGACGAACAGCTCGACGGCCTCCGCCGGGGGACGGAGGCGATCTACGAGGTGCAGGAGCTGCGCTCCAAGCTCGACAGCGGTCGAGAGCTGAGGATCAAGCTGGGGATGGACCCCACCGCTCCCCACATCCACCTCGGCCACGGCGTGGTCCTCCGTAAGATGCGGCGGTTCCAGGGTCTCGGCAACAAGGCCGTTC
>CAZQQP010000423.1:0-2906 GCA_964595475.1 uncultured Planctomycetaceae bacterium
GGTCTTCTTCGCCCGCCTCAATCACGCCCGACCGGGCGGCGACCGCGAGTGGGGCGACCTCGAGACCGGATGGGACGCGGCGAGCTACGAGGCCGCGCGGAACGCCCCGCCGAACGACGAGCAGCGGACGAAGCTCGTCGGCGATCTCGTCAGCACATGGTTCCAGGCGTACCACCAGATGGCCCAGGGCACAGACGAGGCGTATCTTCCGCTCGACCAGGGGCTCTCGGTCATCAGCCGCCACGCGGCGAGCCTCGGCTACGACGCGCTGATCCTCTTCCTGGACGAGCTGATCCTCTGGCTCGCGAGCCACGCGGCGGACCTTCAATTCGTCCACCAGGAGGGTCAGAAACTGGACAAGCTGGTGGAGTCCCAGAGCCCGGACCGGCCGGCACCGATCGTCAGCTTCGTCGCCCGGCAGCGGGACCTCCGCGAGCTCGTCGGCGAGCAGGCGACCGGGGCCGACAAGCTCAGCTTCAGCGACGCCCTCCAGCACTGGGAGGGGCGGTTCCACAAGATCACGCTGGAGGACCGGAACCTGCCCAAGGTCGCCGAGAAGCGGATCCTGAAGCCGAAAAACGAGACCGCGCGGCAGCAGCTCGACGCCGCCTTCGAGCGGACCAAGGCGGTCCGCGAGGAGGTGATGAACACGCTCCTGACGAGCAAGTACGACCAGCAGACCTTCCGGCAGGTCTACCCCTTCAGCCCCGCGCTGGTCGACACCCTCGTCGGCGTCTCGGGTGTCCTCCAGCGGGAGCGGACGGCGCTCAAGGTGATGCTCCAACTGCTCGTGGACCAGAAGGAGACGCTGAAGCTCGGCGACCTCGTCCCGGTCGGCGACCTCTTCGACGTCATCGCGTCGGGCGACGAGGCGTTCACGGAGGACATGAAGGTCCACTTCGACAACGCCAAGCGGCTCTACCACCACAAGCTCCTGCCCATGCTGGAGCGGCAGCACGGCGCTCGGCGGGAGGACCTGGATGCCCGTCCGTCCGACGACCCGGCACGGACGGCCTTTCACAACGACGACCGACTCGTCAAGACGCTCCTCCTCGCGGCGCTCGTCCCGGGCGTGGAATCGCTGCGGGGGATCAACGCCAACCGGCTGGCGGCGCTGAACCACGGGACGATCCAGTCACCCATCCCCGGCCGGGAGAGCCAGATCGTCCTCAACAAGTGCCGGACCTGGGCGACGGAAGTGCGGGAGATCAAGATCGGGGAGGAGGCCAACCCGACAATCGCGGTGCAGCTCACCGGGATCGACACGGATGCGATCGTCGAGCAGGCGCGGAACGAGGACAACCAGGGAAACCGCATCCGGCGGGTCCGGGAGATGGTCCTCGACCAGCTCGGGATCGAGGACTCGGACACGTTTCCCGTCGCCCACCGCTTCACCTGGCGGGGGACGGCCCGGTCGTGCGAGGTGGTCTTCGGAAACATCCGGACGCTTCCGGACTCGTCCCTCGAGGCCGGCGGCGACGGGTGGAAGCTGGTCATCGACTATCCCTTCGAGCGGGGCCACAGCCCGAAGGACGACATCGAGCGGCTCGAGCGATACCGCAACGACAACCCACAGGGAACCCGGACCATTGGGTGGGCGCCGTCCTTTTTCAGCGAGCAGGCCCGGAAGGACCTCGGTCTCCTCGTCGTCCTCGACCACATCCTCGCGGGGGAGCGCTTCGACGGATACGTCCAGCACCTCTCCCCGCAGGACCGGCCGACGGCGAGGACCCTCCTGAAGAACCAGCACAGCCAGCTCGAGCAGCGGGTCCTCGGCCACCTCGAGGCGGCGTACGGCATCCGGTCGCAGGCGGAGGGCTCGGTCGATCCGGCCCTCGACCTCTCGGACCACTTCGTCTCCCTCGACCCCGCGTTCACGCCCCAGCCGCCGGTGGCCGCGAACCTCGCGGGCGCGATGGAAAATCTCCTCGGCCAGGCCCTCGCCGCTCAGTTTCCGGCCCATCCCGTCTTCGAGGCGGAGATCAAGACCAGCAACCTCAAGAAGGTCTACGAGGCGGTCCGGCCGGCGACCCAGGCGAAGGAGGGACGGACCCTCGTCGACGACAAGCCCACCCGGTCGCTCGTCCGGCAGATCGCCAATCCGCTGCGGATCGGCGAGATGCACGAGACGCACTTCGTCCTCGGCGAGGCGTGGAAGAACCACTTCAACCGGAAGGCGGCGGAGACGGGTGAGACGATCACTGTGGCGAAGCTCCGGGCGTGGACGGACGACCCGAGGCCGATGGGGCTTCCGACGGAGGTTCAGAACCTGATCATCCTCCTGTACGCCGAGCAGACCGACCGCTCCTTCTTCCTCCACAACGGCCCGTACGAGCCGACCCTCACGAGCATGCCGGACACCCTCGAGCTCCGGCAGGCCGTCTTGCCCGCGCAGGAGACCTGGCAGCGCGCGGTGGACCGCGCCGGCCAGATCTTCGGCCTCACTCCCTTACCGCTATTGACGGCCGCGAACGTCGCGGGCCTGGCCCGGCAGCTGCGGGAGAAGGCCCAGAACGGCCGCTCCCCGTGCGAGAAGCTCGTCCGCGAGCTCCGGGAGCGGTGCCCCGCCTTCGGTGTCGACCCGGCGAACGCGCCGCGAGTCCAAACGGCGAGCGCACTCCTTTCCTTGCTCAGCGGCCTCGCGTCCGCCGAGACGGACCACGAGGCGATCGAGAAGGTAGGAGACGAGACGGTGGGCGCGAGCGACCCGGCGCTCGGGACGTGCCTCAAACAGGCAGACGCCGTCCTCGACTGCATGCAGAACGTGAAGTGGCAGCTCTTCGACGCGATCCGGCGTCTCGACGACGAGCGAGCCGAGAGAGCCGACGCCATCCGCCGCGATGTCGCGAACGCGTTGGACGCGGACGAGCACGTGGCGCCGCTCCGGGCCGCGCTGGACCAAGCGG
>CAZQQP010000424.1:0-2889 GCA_964595475.1 uncultured Planctomycetaceae bacterium
CTCGTTCCGCTTCTGCACGCTCCGGGCCGGGGCCTGCGCTCCACCTTGACCCCCTCCGCGGCCCGCAAGAATGGGCGGCTCACAAGGGTGCAGGGGCACGACCGGGCTCGCGACCTACGCTTCCGTGAGATGCGCCCGTTCTCGCTGTATCCGGTGTCCGCTGCCTGAGACCGCGTCGCAGTTCAGGGAGCGGACGCACGGGCCCCGCTCCCTGGACCGGGGCGGCTCTAAGCTCCCTGCCCGGACCATCCCTTCCCGCACCTACGCGAATTCCTGAAGAGCCCGAAAAATTCTACGGCCCCGCCGCCGACGAGATGCAGGCGTTTATCGAGTACTACGAGATGCACCAGGAACAAATGCGCAGCATTAAGAGCGCGCCGATCATCAGGAAGGCGCCGGACTTGGTCGCCGAGGCCGTGGAAGCCAGGGTGCCGTTTACGCCGAGCACGCAGGACCCGCTGCACCATGTCATCGGGACCGCCCCTTCGGCAGACAATCCGTCGTTCTTCAACATCTGCCGCCAGCTGGTGCGTGAGGACGGTGTGGAGTGCTCGGCGTTCAGCCCCACCGGCCACAAGGCTTTCACGATAGCCTGAAGTTCGTCAAATCGGTGCGCGAGTGACGGAGCGCCCTTGCCGGGGGCCTTGTGTTCGTTCTGTCCGGGTTCGGCCGCGCGCATGGGGGGCGAGCAGGGCGATGACCGCGGGCGCGGCGCAGAAACGGGGCGATGCCCACGGCAATCATGGCGGTGTTCCTGTCAGGTTGGCCGTTCAGCTCGTTTGGGCTCGCCCCCGCCGGCTCGCGTGTTGTGGATAAGCTGCGGCAGGAGTGTCGCTACATGTGGTCCGGGTGCGGCACGCGTCCCTGGTTGGGCCGAATGACCCCCCAGTTGATGGCGTAGGGGTGCTGCTTGCAGATCTCGCGGATCTTCTCGTAGTTCTCGCGCATCTGCTGCGCCGCCTTGGTGTCGGCCTTCCCGCTTTCGCGATACCGGGCGGCCAGGGCGCGGTTTTCGGTGGCCAGCCTTGTGAACTTCAGGCCGGCCCGCAGGAAGGCCAGCCGATCGCGGTACTTGGTGGGCCCGTCCGCCATCGCCGACGCCGCGTCGTCGAGGAGGCCAGAGGCTTTTTCGAAGAACGCGTCGTCGTAGACGGCGGGGTAGCCGGCGTCGCTTGCGCGATAGGCCTCTCGCTTGTCCTCGAGCAATCGCCAGTACGCGGCGATCGTGTCCGCGGCGGGTCCGAACCCGCGGCGGTAATAGTCCTCGAGGATCGCCTGGGCGTCCTTCGACGGGTCCCACGTGAGCTGCGCCATCACGTAATAGAGCGGCCCCTGCGTGCTCCAGTGCTCCCACACGTGATCGACGAAGATCGCCATCATGTTGTTCTCGGCGGCGAACTTGAGGTCTTCGATTGTCTGCGTGATGGGCACGTCCGGTCGGCCCTGTATCCAGCCGGCAGTGTTGCCGGCGTTGGGGCGCCACATCAGGTTCGGCGCGACATCGCCCCAGTTGTCGAACTGCGTGCGGTGCAGCGGCTTGGGTTTCTCGGCCGAGCCGCGGTCGCGCGAGCCGCGGCGGAACAGGAAGTTCGCGACGCTCGAGATGATCACGTTCTCACGCGGCCGGGCTTCCACCGGCGCGGGACGGGAGTGGCCGTAGGCGAGCATCAGCACGTAATAATCTTTATTGGGGAAGTGCTCTTTCAGCAGCTTGCCGCAACGGTTGGCGAACTTGACGTGCCGATCGGACAGCGCGACGCACTCCTGGCCGAGCCCTTCCCAGCGGAAGGTGCGCATCTCCCCTTTGGGGTGGTCCCAAGCGCGGCAGTCCGCGCAGATGCAGTGGCCGCTGGCCCAGCTGTCGTTCGGCGCGGCGTTGAAGACGGTCTGGTTCGGGTTTTTCTCTAGCTTCTTTTCGACGTCCTGGAGCCACTGCTGGGCGACGGCGGGGTTGGACAGGCAGAGCTTCACGGTGCGCGCGCTCGGGAACGGTTTGTCCCCACCGCCGCGTGTGCCGTCAGGCTGCAGCGCGAAGTATTCGGGATGGGACTCGTGAAAGCGCCGCCACCAGTCGGTGAACGCGTGGCCGCCGCTGGGGTTGAGCGAGTCCAGTTGCAGGCGCTGCCGGCGCGTCCACTGATACGATCGGCCGTATCCCTCGTTGCCCAGCGAAGAGAAGGCGAAGAGCCCGCTCCGGCCGCGGACCTGCGGGTGATAGCGATAGGTAAATGGCTCGAACGTGATCGTCTGCCGGGGCCGGATGTCCTCCCCCAGCTCGCCCGGCCAGAGCCAGCGCACGCCCAGGTACTTCTGCAGGAAGGTGTACACCGCATTGACGGTGCCGTACTCCTGCTGCCGGCCATGAATGGTCCGGTCTTTGCCCTCGACCACGAGCGCGTCGGGGTTCCACCTATCGCGGCCGGCGATGACGAGGTGACTCTCGTTCGCGGCGATGACGATCTCCTCGGGATGCGCGAAGTCGAAGCTGATATCCGGGAACAGCTCATCGAGCTTGGGTTGATAGCCGACCCAGATCGCGCGATCGGGGGTGGTTTCGGGCTCGCCCTTGATCAGCTCGGGCCTGGCGCCGCTGGCTTTTTCGATGTAGGTCGCCAGCTCCTGCGCGGCTTTCGCGGTAAACGGCGGGGCGTTCTCGAACAGCACGATCGGCGCGGGGTCCTGGCCGTCCTCGACCAGCGTGAACGACTGCTCCTGCGCTGGCGAAGCCAAGCACGGGGCGGCCAGCACGACCAAAGCGGCGAGGCATGCGACAGCGTAACGCGGCGGGATCATCGTCATGGCAACGCTCCTGAACAGGGGAGGCGAAGGAGCCGCTAAGCAGGCGGAAAAGAATAAGTTGAGCCTATTCATCGGTGCCAAGGCGGGAGT
>CAZQQP010000425.1:0-2855 GCA_964595475.1 uncultured Planctomycetaceae bacterium
AAGAGTGTCCGCGAGATCGTCGGGGAGGCGCTCCGCCGACGGATCGATTGGGTCTCGGTCGCTTCGCATGGCTGGCATCCGGCGTTCTGTTCCCTTGAGTTCGGAAGACCCCGCGAAAGTTCACCGGCCGAAAAAATTCCTGGTCCGCGGGTCCTCCCGCAGCGTCCGAAGGCCGTGGTGCAACCGCGACTTGACCGTGCCGAGCGGGATCTCCATGGCCTGCCCGATCTCCTCGAGGCTCAGTCCGTCGACGAAGCGGAGCAGGAGAACCTCCCGCTGGGACTCGGGGAGGCTCGCCATCATCTCGCGGATCTCCTCGCGGCTGGCCTCCACGGCTTCGGAGGGGGCGTCCCCGGCGGGCTCGGAAGGGACCTCCGGCGGAGAAGAGCTCTCCCGGCCGGCCTTCCGGCGATGGGCGAGGGCCGTGTGGCGGATGACCGGGTAGAGGAACGTCTTGAAGCGACTGGTGAGCCGGAAGCCGGGGACCTTGGAAAGGAAGTAGGTGAAGGTCTCCTGCATGACGTCGAGAGACGCTTCGCGATCGCCCGTGAAGCGATACGCGAGGCTGATCACCCAGTCCCGGTAGCGGCGGTAGAGGACCTCGAAGGCGTGCGTGTCTCCCGCGTTGATCGCGTCGATCAGCGCGGGGTCGGACCGGCCATCGTCGGAGAAGCGGCTCACAGCGACTCGAGGAACGCGATCAGGGCGTCGAGCGTGCCCTCCGAATAGGACGTGCCGTTCGGGTGCCCGTGGACCTCGAAGACGGCGCGGAGGCTCGCCGCCCGGTTGTCGTGGAAGTAGCTCGGCCGCTGGCTGACGCCGCGGAGCGAGGGCGGGTTCAACTCCTCCTCGCCGGCGGAGTCCGCCCCACTGACGTCGAAAGTGCCGCGGCTCGTGTAGGTGGGCGGGGTGTGGCAGTCGGCACAGCCGAGGCGGTCGAAGGCCTGTCGGCCGCGCTCCACCGCGGAAGAGGCGGTCTCGCCGCGGGCCTCCCGAAGCGACGGCGGCGACTCCAGCGTCTTCAGATAGGCCGCGATCGCGGCACCGTTGTCCTCGGACGCGTCGTTCGGCTCCCCTCGCATGGTCGTCCGGATCGAGCCGCGGATCTGGCCCACGAGATCGGGATGTTCTCCCGTCCACGACCAGGGGGCCGTCTCGCCCGTGCCGAGCAGGGAGAGGACCCGCTTCGGGGTGCTCGCCGTGCCGTCCGTGAAGTTGTCGTTGAGGAGGCCGTTCGTGTGGCCGTCGACGTGGCAACTGTTGCAGCTGTACCAGCCGTCGAGGGACAAGCGAGCGTCGTAGAACAGCGCCTCGCCGCGGTCGGCGGGAGCGGGCGCCGGCGTCGGGCCGAGGTCGATGGTCCGGGACACGCGGCTCGCGGAGAGGTCCACCACCGTCACGGAGTCGGAAAAGCGGTTGGCGACGAAGGCTCGATCTCCGTCGATCTCGACCGCCGACGGCCCACGGCCCACGGCGAGCCGCTCGAAGTCGTCCTTCCTCCCGTCACGGATCGCGACCTCCCCCACCCCGGACAACGCCACCACGGTGGTCCCACCCGGTCGCGTCGCCATCGGACCGGGGTCCGCCGCCCCACGGCCGTTGCGGCCCAGGGCGTAGAGGAACCAGCGGTCCAACGGTCGCGGGCGGCGGGGCTCCGCCGTCTCCGGCGACCGGAACAAGCGGTCGAGCTCCACGGAGCGGACCACGTTGCTGATCACCGCGCCCCAACGGATCCGGGCCGCTTTGGTGGGGACGCTCGCGTCGAGGATCTGGTGGGCGATCAGCAGACGGGGAGCGTCGGGGGCTCGTGCGAGGCCGCGGATGTTGTGGCCGTCGATGGACCGCAGCGCCGTGAGGCGGACCGGCGTCGTCGAAACCCCCGCCAGTGTTCCGCCGAAGGCGTCCGCCACAACGAGGCGGCCGTCTCTTCCCGACCAGAGCCTCCGCGGCGCGAACGGAAGATCCACCCGCCGCTTCACGCGGAGACGAGGGGCCACGCGTATCTCGGCAAGCCGGCGGGACCACTGCGAGGCGACCCAACACGGCCCGCCCGGAGCGGCTCGGACCGCCACGGGAGAGACGGGCACCGCGACGCGGTCCACGACACGGAGGCCCTTCTCCCCGCTCGGAACCACCCGGAGCAGGCGGTCCGCCTTTCGGTCCACCGCGAGGAAGCCCTCCCGCTCGGGCAAGGCGGCGAGGTCCACCAGCGTCCTCCCCACGTCGACCTCCCGCACCACCGCGGCGGCCCGCGGGTCGACGACGGAGATCGTCCCGCTGCGGCGATTGGCGACGAAGAGCATGCGGGAGCCGGCCGTCGTCGCCAGCGAGACGGGGCGTCGGACATGCGGCCGCTGGTGCCGGGCGGCGCCGGCGAACCCCACGGCCGCGAGCGGAGCGAGCATCGCTCCCCCGATCGCGACGACCTTCGCGACAAGCGGCATGCCGACACCTCCGGTCGACCGAGCAACACGGATTCTAACGGCGGATCCGCCGCACCGCACGCCGGCTCGCCGCTCGTCGGAGGGATGGCCGCGGCCCGCGCCGCCGCCCGCCGCGTCCAATCGCAAGCCAACGCCCGCCCGAGCGACGGGTCGCTCGCGCAACCACCGCTCCTTCTCGGCCCTACGGGAAGCCGCCCCTGCGCGGGCAATCTCGCTTTTTGCGTCGCCGGCGCTTGACCCCCGCGGGGTCGCGGTCAAGAAATCGACCGCTATCGGCGTCAGCCCGGGCGAAAACTCGGCTGGCTCCGACGCCGTCGCTTGCAAGAGCGGCGATCGCGGGTAGAATGGGTCTTCCTGGGGTCGGGCGAGGTCTTTGACAAGTGAACAGCTGTTTCTGCCGCGAGACGTGCC
>CAZQQP010000426.1:0-296 GCA_964595475.1 uncultured Planctomycetaceae bacterium
CAGGGCGATCTCCACGTAGTCCGTGGCGTAGATCTTGGCGAGCTCCGTCCCCGGGCTGACGAAGTTCCCGACGTCGACGTTCTCCTCCAGGATCCGGCCGTCGTAGGGCGCCTCGATGCGGGTCCGCTCGATGTTTCGCTTCGCCTCCTCCACCTTCGCCTTGGCCGACCGAACCGCCGCCTTCGCCTGGGCGAGCTGGGGCTTGTTGAGGACGAGGGGCAGCGGCTCCTTCCCGTCCCCCAGCCGCTTCCAATCCCGCTTGGCCTGCTGGGCCGCCGCCCGCTCCTGGGCCAGCT
>CAZQQP010000426.1:306-2840 GCA_964595475.1 uncultured Planctomycetaceae bacterium
GGGCCTTTTCCAGCTCCGCCTTCGCGGCCGCAAGGGCCGCCTTGTAGTCGTCCGGCTCGATCTTGACTAGAACCTCTCCCTTCTTGAAAAACCCCCCATCCCGGAAATTGTCCGCCACCTCGATGATCTTCCCGGAGACCTGGGGGATCAGCTTGCTCCGCGTCCGGGCCTGCACCGTCCCCTGGGACTTGACCACGACGCGATAGTCCTGCCGCTTCAGCCGAACCGCCTGGACCTTCGTCGGCTCGGGCTCGCTCCCGCCCCGCCTGGGCTCCGGCCGGTTCTGGTACATCCGCCGCGCCACCCAGAAGCTGCCGCCGAGGACAGCGAGGACGATCAGCAGACGGAGTGGGATGGAAATGAGCTTCGGCATGGCGACGCTCCCGCTCGCTTCCGAGGTGTCCGCGGACGATCGTCTGATCCCCGTCGCGGCCGACCGCGGTGGACAGTGAAGGGCCCTTCTCCTCCCGTGACAACGCCCAACGCCGCCGCCCCGCTCGTTCTTGCGTCAGCGGGTGTCTTCTTCCGCCGTCGGGGCGGCGGCGACGGGCCTCGCCTCGACCGCGCCGCCGAGGGCGAGGTAGAGGTCCACCCGGTTCTGCAGCCGCTGGTTCCGGATGGCGAGCAGATCCTGTTGCGACCGGAAGGCGCGTCGCTGGGCCTCGAGGACCGTGACCACGCCGACGATGCCTCGCCGATACCGCTGCTCCGACAGCGTCTTGGCCCGCGTGGCGGCGTCCACGCGCTTGCGGATCGCCTCCTCCTCCCGCGCCAGATATCGCTCCGCCGCGAGCGTGGTCTCCACCTCGCGGAACGCCCGCAGCGCCGCCTGGGCGTACGCGGCCCGCCGCTCCTCCACGGTCGCCTCCGCCTGGTCGATCCGGGCGAGGAGGCGGCCGCCCTGGAAGACCGGCTGGAGCACGTCGCTCGCGAGCGACCAGGTGCCGAAGTCCGTGGGGCTCTCCACGAGCTCCACGAGATCGTCGCTGCGTCCGCCCACGCTTCCGGTCAGCGAGAGGTCGGGAAGGAGCTCCTTCTCCGCCACCTCCACCCGCTCGCCGGCTGCCGCAAGTCGCCGCTCCGCCACCACGAGGTCCGGCCGGCGGGCGAGCAGCGCCGCCGGAGCGCCCGCCGGGACGGCCTCCTTGAGGGTGGGCAGACGGTCCGGGATCTCCAGCGACCGGTCGGGATACTCCCCGAGGAGCACCTCGAGGGCCCGCTCCGCCGCGTCGAGCTGCCGCTTCCGCCGCGCCACGCTGCTTTGGGCCTGAGCCACATTGGTCTCGAGCAGACGGACGTCGAGGGCGCTGGTCTCGCCCACGCCCCGCCGGAACCGCTCCCGGACGATCTCGAGGTTCTCGCGGAAGGCCTGGAGCGTCTCCCTGGCGAGCGCGAGCTGCCGCGACGCCTCGATGGCGTCGAACCACGCCTGGGCGGTCTGCGCGGCGATGGACAGCCGGGCCCCGCGGTATCTCGCCCGGCTCGCCTGGTAGTCCGCGGTCGCGGCGCTCGCCCGGTCCTGGAGCTTCCCCCAGACGTCCACTTCCCACGTCACGTCGAGGGCGAGGCGGAAGGTATCGCTCCGCGATCGGACCACGCGTCCGCCCCGCCGGCCCGACTGGAACTGACGGGAGACGCCCCCGCGAAGGTTGGCGAGGGGCAGCCGGTCGGCGCCCGCGATCACCGCGCCGGCCCGGGCGCTTTCCACCCGGCGGGCGGCCGCCACCAGGTCGTAGTTGTGACGCAGCGCCTGCCGGACCAGCTTCGCGAGCCGCGGGCTCTCGAAGTCGTCGAGCCACCCCGGCTCGAACACCGTGGTGGGCCCCTCGCCCTCCGCGGACCACGTATCGGGGGCGCTCACGCCCACCTCGTCGGAGCGGTCCGCGGGCGGCTCCGCGACACAGCCGACGAGAGAGCCGGAGAGGATCAGGACGAGCACTCGTCCTCGCATGCACGTTCCTCGTAACGGGGTGAATGGATGTTACCAACGTCGAACGGGGGCCACCAATTGCGGGGCGTCCCTCGCGCTCCGCGGGGTCCGCTCGCGTGAGCGGTGAAGAGCACACTCCCGAGCCGCCGCCGGCGACCGAGGCCGTACCGAGGAGGCGGCGGAACGGGGGTGACCCCCACTTGCCCTCGTCGGCCTCGTCGCTCGGAGACACCCTGGTTTCCTCGCCACGGCCGGACCAATAGACTCGGCCATGCCCGCGGAAGACCACATCCTCGCGAGAGCCGGCCAGACTCAGGGCTCCGAGTCGTACTCCCCTTATCCCGAGGGCTACCAGCCCGGTCGCCATCACTACGTCATCGTGATGGGCACCGTGATGAGCGGCCTCGGCAAGGGCATCTTCTCCTCCTCCGTGGCCAAGCTCTTCAAGGACAAGGGGATGAGCGTGGTGCCCATCAAGATCGAGGGCTACCTCAACATCGATTCCGGCACCCTCAACCCCTACCGCCACGGCGAGGTCTTCGTCCTCGACGACGGCATGGAATGCGACATGGACCTGGGCACCTACGCGCGCATGCTCGACCAG
>CAZQQP010000427.1:0-1700 GCA_964595475.1 uncultured Planctomycetaceae bacterium
CTTCTCGTCGCCGTCGTGGAGATAGCGACGCCCCACGAAGCCGTCCGTGGAGGTGCTCGTCACCCAGTCGCCGGTGAGCTCCGCGTCGTAGTCGTCCACCACGGTGCCCTCGAGGTCCGCCACCGGAATCCCGGCGTCGCCCTCCGGCCCCAGCTTCTGGCCCTGCTTTCGCAGGCGGCCTTGCAGGCTCTCCACGTCGACGGATTGGACCGACCGCTCCTCGCTCGCCGCCATCGCGGCCGCCACGCCCGCGGAGTGGCCGAGGACCATCCACGTCGGCTCCATCCGGATGGACCCGAAGGCCACGTGGGAGGCGGAGACGGACACCGGCGAGAGCAAATTCACGCAGTCCCCTTCCTTCGGGGTCAGGCAGCGATAGGGGATCTCGTACCAGCCGCCCCACACCCCGAAGTGGCCCTCCTCCTCCGCCGCGCCGTCGGCCGCCTCGAAGCGCTGGACGGGGTGGGAGTCGGCGCCGAAGGAGCCGCGGCCGACCACGTCGGGCTTGGCCGGCTGGTCGAACAGATCCGCCTCCTTCATCACGTATCGCCCGACCATCCGCCGCCCCTCGCGGATGTACAGCCACGGCGGCCAGTGGCCGTTGTCGACGAACTCGTCCTTGCACAGCCCCCACCGGTTCGCCTCGTCGCGGATCTTCTTCGGCACCCGCTCGTCGTGGGCGAGGAACCAGAGAAAGCCCTTCTGATAGTCCTCGTGCTCCTGCACGATCCGCCGACGGGTCTCCCGATCCCCCTTCGGGTAGTCCCACCCGCCGCCGACGTAGTCGATGGTGAACGGCCCTGACGCGTTCATGTCGTAGGTGTCCTTCGTCACGGGCGTGAGGTGGAGCAGGGCGTGCCAGCTCATCCCCGGGTGGGCCCGGATGTAGCGGAGCAGCAGCGTGTAGCGCTGGGGGTCGTAATGCTTCGGCTTGGGCCACGGCACCCGCTGATCCGGCCGGTCGGTCACGGCCAGCCGGAAGCAGTACGCCTGGATCCCCCGGTCGCCCGTCCCCGGCTCGCGGGGCTCCTCACGGTGGACGCCCCAGACCAGCTCACCCTCCTCGTCGCGGGCCGGGATCCGGGCCCCGAACTGGTTGTTGTGCATGTAGCGCGGCCCGTCGCCGCCGAGCATCTCGCCGGGCTCCCGATACGCCTCCTTCGGATACTCCTTGGTCGGCGCCTGGTACCACCCCGCGTGGGGCTCGCCGTAGGTTTCCCGGCTCTCCCGCCCCACGGTGAAGGAGACGCCCGCCGCCGCCAGGAGGTCCCCCTCGTAGCTCGCGTCGAGGAAGACGCGACCGGCGACGCTCCGGCCGTCCGCGAGGCGGATCCGCCGAATGCGGGTGCCGGCGCTCTCGACACGCTCGAGCGGGGCGTGGGTCCACAGCGGGATCGCCTCCCGCTTCAGCCAGCGGCGATAGGTCGCCATCGCGGTGCTCGGTGTCACGTCCCACGGCTTGCTCCACTTCGCGCGTCGGCTCTCCGGAATGCGCGACGCGACGTCCTCGAGGAAGGCCCGCGCCAGCCCACCGACGTGGTGGCGACCGCTCACGTCCGTCCGGGAGAGGCCGCTGGTCATCATGCCTCCCACGTGGCCGTCCGACCCGATGAGGAGCACGGACCGCCCCTCTCGCTTGGCCGCGACCGCCGCCATGACGCCCGCCGGCGTCGTCCCGTAGACCACCACGTCGGCCGTGG
>CAZQQP010000427.1:1710-2811 GCA_964595475.1 uncultured Planctomycetaceae bacterium
TCCCCTCCCGAGGCGTCGCTGAAGGCGGGACGGGCCGCCGCGGCGAGGAGAGATGCCGAGCCAAACTGCAAGAAGCGCCGTCGGCTGTATGAACCCATGGAGGCTCCTTCGGCAGAGGCGAGTTGACCGCCAAGCCAACAGGGTAGCGGACGATCCAGATCTCTCGCAGTGGGGCCTGGAGCCTGGAGCATGGAGTCGGATCGTTGAAGCGCCACCCGGATCGCCGATGTACAGTCCGACGGAGATCTCGGTGAACGTTGCGGTCGGCCGCCAGGTTCCACCGACGAGCGCCGCGGACGCCCCTCCTCCGTGCCACGTGCCACCCAAGCAAAGACGACGCGGACGCGGCGGAGTTCTTCACGGCGTTGCGTGCCCGTTCCTCAGTGTGCCCGGGCGCCGATCATGTTCGGGTGGCACGGACAAGTCCCAGCGGGATGCCGCCGGTGGCAGTCCGCGGCCTTGTCCGTGGTATGGGGTCGGGTCGATCCCTTGCCCTCACGCCGGTCCGTCGAGCACCGGACGGACTCCCGCGCCGATTCCCTGCGAAGCCGCGTGGTTCGGCACGGAGGTGCCACGGGACGCGACACGGCCTCGGTTCACGGCGTTGGCTGCCACCCGAGCCCATGAACCAGCCCCCTGTAATCGGCATCGTCTTTAGTGGGGTCGCACGTACCGGCGTGAACCAAGGCGTTGGGTCCGATCGTCAGCGGCGTGGACCTCTCGGCAAGCGGAAAGGCAGCGGGCCGGAACAAAAACCAACCACAGAGGCCGCAGAGGTACGCAGAGGGGAGAGGAGGAGGGCGACGTCCGAAACCATCGATTGCAACGAGAAAAGGGGCGGCTGCGGCGGGCGTCTGGTGAAGGACGCAGGGAAAGAACGCCCACCCCGTCGAGGCCGTCGTGGGGCGATCGTCTGCCTGTTCTTTCCCTGCGTCCTTCACCAGATGCCGCGTGGGGCCTCGGAAGGCCCCACGCAGAGGTCGGCAGAGGGCGTGGAAGAGAAGGCCGATTCTCGATCCGAGTCTCGTCCATGGTCACATAGTGGCCTTCTCTTCCACGCCCTCTGCCGCCCTCTACCGCAGCCGCCCGGGTGCGCCTTGG
>CAZQQP010000428.1:0-2806 GCA_964595475.1 uncultured Planctomycetaceae bacterium
ACCCCATCCGGGGAAAAACGGCCTCCAGATGCGAGGGGTTGCGAAAGCCGGGGATGCCGGTAAACTCTTGTGTGTCCGAGGCTTCGGAGGCTCGGCGGGAATCGCGAGTCGCGCATGGCATGGACGAGGTCAGGGGTTCGAATCCCCTCACCTCCACTTCCCTCTCTCAAGTTCCACCGAAAAGACGGAGTCTCATATACGGAAGAGGACCTGCGTCGGGTCTCGGGGCGAGGCCGGAGCGGGCCGGCTGGGTGCGGCGCAGCTCCGGCGAAGGTGACCGCTCGTCCCAGCGGGACGAGCGGGTCTACGGCTGCCGGTCGCCGCGGTCGCCGGGAAACCAGCCGCGGAGAAGTGCTTCCACCGTCCCGTGGTAGACCGCCTCGGCGAGGTGCTCCGTGCCCCGCTGGTTCCCCCACGAATAGTTGATGATCACGCGGCCCTGATACCCGCAGAAGGCGATGTCGGAGTTGTTGCGGTTGGTGGCGGTCGCGATGCGGTGGCGTTGGGCCTCCGTGAGATCGGGGTTGGCGATGCGGCGGTCCGCCTCCGAGGCGCGGAGGACCGGGTTGAGGGGGCTCGGCTCCCAGTGGACGAGGTCCTTCGACCGGACCACGCGGGTCTCGGAGCCCTGATGGGCCTCCAGATAGAAATTGTAAAAGTAGCCGTCGAGGTACTTGAGGCAGTGGGGCGCCGTGTAGCGGTCCTTCGCGTAGACGTGGTCGGGCGGCGTCAGTTGCCAGCGGCGCAGGTCCTTCGACGTCGCGAAGCGGGCGGTGAAGCGGCGGCCCGCGATCTTGCGGGGCTTGCCGATCTCGAGCATGAGGACGTAGCGGTCCTCCGCCCGACACAGCGAGGTGTTGTAGAGGGTGTGGTCGGGGAGGTTCAGGACCGGCCAGGAGTCCCAGTGGCGAAGGTCCTCCGAGGCGAACATGCGGACGTGGCTGCCGCCCGGCTCGTTCGTCCCGGTGACGTAGACCGTGCCCGACTCGACGAAGGCGGTGCCGAAGTGAAAGCCCTGAGCGAAGGCGGGGGTCGGGGCACCCGTCTCGTGGTTGACGAAGCGGAAATAGGGCTCGCCCGTGTCGTTGTTCCAGTAGTTGTCCCGGACGGACTCGAAGCGGTAGAGGGTGCCCTCGAAGACGACCGGCGTGGTCTCCACGAGGTCCAGGTCCACCGTGCCCCGCTTCTCGATCTTCGGAGCGCTCGCGTCCGGCTCCGCCGCCGCGGCGGATGGGCCCACGGATCCCGGCGTCACCGGCGCGGGGACGGCCACGACGAGCATGCACGAGACCCACACGACGGCGGACGCGCGACGGACATTCATCCACTGCATCGGGCTGCTCCTCGGTGACATCGATTTGCGAGTGGAAGGGCGATCGCTCCGTTCCATGCGCCGTGGCGAATGGCCGCGGAGCGGAACAGAGAACGAACCACAGAGGCCTCAGAGGAACACAGAGGGGGAGGAGGCGGGCGCATACGCGACACGTACAAGGCGCACCCGGGGCGGCCGCGGCGAACGCCGGCGGAGGGGGTGGAAGAGAAGGCCGCTGTGTGTCGACGGACGACCCGCAGATCGAGAATTGGCCTTCTCTTTCACCCGCTCCGCCGGCGTTCGCGTGGGGCCTTCTGAGGCCCCACGCGGTGTCTGGAGAAGGACGCACGGAAAGAAGAGGTGGAGCAACTCCCCTGACGGCGTCGGCAGATCCGAGTCTTCTTTCCCTGCGTCCTTCTCCAGACGCCCGCCGTAGCCGCCGCTTCTGTCGTTGCAACCGACTCTTCGCGCGTCGGCCTTCCCTCTGTGATCCTCTGTGGCCTCTGTGGTTGCTTGCTTCTCCGCTCCGCCGCTTCCCGGCGGTGAGTTGAACCGGCGCCTGCACACTCGCGATCGGCACGGAAGCTTTTTGCTCGAGCGACCCAAAGCAGCCCCCGACGTGTTGCGACGGTGAAAAACGAGGCACTTTCGTGCTCCTCGTGCCCTTCGTGGTTCGCCCGTTAGACGCTCGGTTCGCGGGATTGCGGGCGATCGGGAGGCTGTCTGCCACCGTGGCTCATTCAGACTCCGACGAGTCGTCGTTGCCGCCGGCGTCGGTCCGGGCCGCGAGGTCCAAGGTGAGCTTCTTGTGGTAGACCCGCTGCGTGGTGCCGTCCTCGAAGACGGCCGTCAGCGTCGCCTCGATCTCGAGGGTGGGGAGGCTCTTCGGGAAGCCGGGGGTCTTCACGCGACGGTCCCATCGCTTGATCGCGTTCTTGCCGGTATCGACCAGCTTCGTCTCGCGGACGACGGTGCCCTTGTTGTGATCGATGTGGGCCTTCTGCGTGAGACGGCGGCCCTGGGGCGAATAGGGGTTGTTGCTGACCGGCGACATCTGCTTAGGGGCGCCGTAGCCGACGACGCGGCGGATCGTGCAGTCGGGTGAGCTGTTGATGTCCAGGACCTCGTCGTTCTGCTCGCCGACGACCCAGCCGAGGACCGTGTCGACGGTCAGCCCCTCGTTGTAGCTGTTGAGGTCGAGGGTCTCGTTCTCCGCGGACTTCCCGCCCTGGAGGCCCGCGACCAGCCCGATGCGGGCGTCCTCGCAGCCCTCCATGACCAGTGGGGCATTGCTGCGGTGAGCCACCCAGAGCAGCGGGATGCGCACGCCGCGGGTGTCGACCACCCAGAAGGAGTCCCAGGTGTGGACCACATCGCCCGCGGAGAGGATGAGCCCACCCTCGATGCCCGTGGTGCCGCCGTTGCGGCCGTCGAAGGTGAGGCAGGCGACGGAGCGATCCTCGCGGCCGGCGTCCACCGTGCCCAGGTTGACGA
>CAZQQP010000429.1:0-2098 GCA_964595475.1 uncultured Planctomycetaceae bacterium
CTTCCGGAAGGCCCTCCGCCGCGCCCCCGCCGACCGGTTCGACAACGGCGAGCAGATGCTCGCCGCGTGGCGGAAGGTCTTCGAGCACGTCGAGGAGCCGGGCCTCCTCGACGAGGAGGACGCCCCGGACCTCCGCGCCCAGCTCCAGTCCGCCGGGCCGCAGACGCCCATCCACGAGATCGGCCTCGGGACGCGGGCGACCAACGCCCTAGACCGGGCCAACATCCTGACCGTCGAGCAGCTCCTGAACTGCCCGCCCCGCGTGATCACCCGGATGCGGGGCGTCGGAAACAAGACGCGGCGGGAGATCCGCAACGCGGTCGACATCCTCCGGGAGCGGCTCGGCCGGCCCGAGCCCACGCCCCCGACGACGGCTCCCCAGCCGGAGGAGACCGAGGACGAAACCGAGCCGGAGTGGGTCAGCGCCGACGGCCTCGCCGACCGGCTCGCGAAGCGGGCGAGGACCGACGGCTCCGCCAACGAGCGGCGGACCCTCGAAGCGCTGTTCGGCCTCGACGCCGACCTCGAGGAGACCTGGCCGAGCCAGGCGGCCGTCGCCCGCCACGTCGGGATCACCCGCGAGCGGGTTCGGCAGATCGTCGGGCGGGCGACCGGGCGGTGGGCCCGCGACGCGGCGATCACCAGCCTCCGCGCCGAGGTCGCGGAGATGCTCGCGGCGCGGGGCGGGGCCATGGTCGGCCACGAGATCGCCGAGGCCATCCTCGCCGCCCGCGGCTCCGTGGAGGACGAGCCCCGTCGGACGCGGATCGGGACCGCCGTCGCCCGGCTCGCCACGGAGGTCGAGCGGTCCCTCGCCCAGCCGCGGTTCCACCTCCACCGGACGAGAGGGAAGGTCCTCGTCGCGACCGACCACGAGGTCGCCGAGTACGTCGACCGCCTCGCCGGCCGGGCGGACGAGCTCGTGGAAGAGGCGCCGCCCGTCTCCCCGTCCCGCGGCATCGAGGCCCTCCGCGGCGTGCCGGCGCCGGAGACGATGGAGCCGCTTCCGGACGGCCGCCTCCTTCACCTCGCCGCGGCCGTCTCGGAGAGGGCCGCGGTCTCCGGCCGGCAGGAGCTGTACCCGCGGGGCATGGCGGCGGAAACGGCGCTTCGGCTCTCCCAAGGCGCCCTCCTCGGCGTCCCACGGCTCGAACCGGATCAGGTCCGCGAGCGGGTCATGGGCCGGTATCCGGAGGCCGCCCCGCTCCCGGAGCGGCCCGCCCTCGACGCGATGCTCCAGAGCGCCGGGCTTCCGCTCCGCTGGTCCGACGGCGACCAGCTCTACGTCGGGCCGTCATCCACGCGGGGCGTCAGCTCCCGGACACCTTCGGTGAACCGCCGGGACACGGCCACGGGGCCGCTCCCGCCGGAGCAGCTCAGCGAGGAGGCCGCCGAGGCCCGCCGCTTCGAGGAGCGGCTCGACCGCGGCCTACGCGACGGCGATTTCATCGCGATGACCGTCTCCCCGCCCATGTTCCACACCGCGCGGGAGATCCTCTGCCGGCGGTATCCCGTCGAGCCGGTCGACGTCGAGGGCGTCTTCCTCGAAGCGCTCCGCGAGCAGGCGGACCGCGCCAACGTCAGGTGGCAGCGTGTCCTCAAGGCCGACGCCGCCGCGGCGACCAGCCAGGACTGGCGGAACCTCAAGCGGCTCGTCGACCGCGCCCTGCCGACCGTCGAGCACGCGATCGCCGGCCGCGAGCGGACGCCGCTCCTTTTGTACACGGCGATCCTCGCCCGGTACGACCAGATCGGGATGCTCGAGCGGCTCCGCGACCGCGTCGGCCGGCCCGACGGCCTGCCGGGCCTCTGGCTCCTCATCCCCGCCGACGAGCAGCAGGGCGGGCCCACCCTCGACGGGAAAGCGGTCCCCGTCCTCACCCCCAGCCAGCGGATTCGCATCCCCCGCGGCTGGGTCGAGAACGCCCACCGCGGCACGAATACCAATACCACCGGCGCCGGCAACGAACCGCCCCCGAACGACCCGCACCCAAACGAGCCGCGCCCCAACGAGCCGCGACCGTGAGGGAGCGGCGACAAGGAGTAAGGAAACAGTTACACCGAGCCGCGCCCGTAAGGAAGCGGCCGAACAAACCGC
>CAZQQP010000429.1:2108-2804 GCA_964595475.1 uncultured Planctomycetaceae bacterium
TGAGGGAGCGGGACAACGAGCGGAACAACAAACCGCGCCCATAAGGAAGCGAGCAATGACCCGCACCCGCAACAAACCGGACGAACGACCGCTCATGCGGAAGCGGACCCGCGGCAGCGCCCCTCGGCAAGCGGACCTGCCTGACCGCGGACGAACGCCGCTTCCTGACGTGCGCGGCTCGTTCCGGGCGCGACTCCGACGCCCAAACGCGACCGTCGACCAAGAACCCAGGATCGAACCGACCCACCCATGATCGACCGCCAAGCCCTCCTCACCGACCTGCAATCCCTCCACCGCCGCCTCGAGGGCGACCTCCGCGAGCGGTGCGACGCCCAGCCGGCGGTCCACGAGGCCCTCGCCGCCGAGCACCGCAGCGCGTCGGACGCCGGCCGGACCGCCGAGCCCTTCGAGACCTGGCGGAACCAACGGATCACCCAGCACGCCGCCGCGTGGGTCCTCTCCTGCGTCTTCGTCCGCTTCCTCGAGGACAACGGCCTGACCGACCCGCCCAAGCTCGCCGGCCCCGGCGAGCGGCTCCGCCGCGCCCGCGACGAGCACGAGCTCTACTTCCAGTCCCACCCCACCGAGTCCGACCGGGAGTACCTCCTCGCCGTCTTCGATGCCCTCGCCCGCCTTCCCGGCGGCCGCGAGCTCTTCGGCGAGCACAACCCCATCCACACCCACCGCCACTGGCTC
>CAZQQP010000430.1:0-2769 GCA_964595475.1 uncultured Planctomycetaceae bacterium
CGGAAGTCGGCTTCCGCCTTGGCACCGATGAGACGACGAAGCCGATGATCGAGCAGGCGCAACGTCCGAAAATGCCGGGATCCGCGGCCGGCGGGGCATCGCACATGGTTCGAAGCCCACGCCAAAGGAAGGAAGCTTCCCGCTCCTGCTTTGGCGTATAGGCTCAACTTATTCTTTTCCGCCTCCTTACCATGGGAAGGCGGCGCTCGAGCATATGAGCCCCACCCGACGGAAGAAGATGCGTTCCGTCGTCAAGCGGATGGCGGCGCTACGCAAGCGGATGGAGCGGAAGGTGGACCCGGAGGCCAAGGCGTTCAACCGGCGCGTCCGCCGCGTGAACTGGATCGTCCGACAGTATCGCGGCGAGCTCATCTACGCGTTGCTGCTCACCGGAAACCCCGATCTGCTCGAGACGCTGGTCTCCACCGTGGGTCGCCTCGTTCGGGAGCAGGATCGGGCCGCGTTCGACATCCTCTCCTTCGTCTACCTCGCCGCGTTCGACGGCGTGCTGTCGGTCTACCCGGAGGACCGTCTGGCGAGAGTGGGAAGGGGGCTGGAAAAAATCGCGCGGTCGGCGGAGGGCTACCGCGTCTACCGCAACGGCGAGCTCGAGCTGCCGAGCTGGGCACCCCGTCGCCGACGCAACTTCGCCGACTACGCCTTCCACTTGATCGCTATGCTCCAGCGGGGCGAGGTCGCGACGGACGAGCCGCCGGAGCCGCCTCCGCCGCCTAAAAAGAAGGGCTCCGAGGAGAAGGTCACGCCCCGGATGCTCACCATCGGCCGCATCCGGGACGCGGTGGACCGCGGCTTGCGGGCGTTGGACCGGCTCCAGCCGACGTACACGTTCCGGCCGGAGGCGGCGCTGGCCCTGCGGGGGCGTCACGGCTCGCTACCGAAGCAGCACCCGAAGCACCAGCGCATCGTCCACGAGATGGGCAACAACGCGCCGCCGTGCTGGCCATGACCCAGCGGCGGCTGTACGCGGAGAAGTTCGTCCCCGCCGACCATCCGGACCCGCCACCCCACCTCCGTCGCGGCCTCCAGTGGCTCGACGAGCACTTCACGCTCGACGAGGAGGCGATCGGAAGCAACTTCTTCTACTACATGTGGACCGTCCAGCGGGTGGGGGAGGCGACCGGACGGCGCATCTTCAACGGCATCGACTGGTACCACGCCGCGACGGCCCGTCTCCTCAACCGTCAGAGGCCGGACGGGACGTGGCGGGGGCCCAAGGGGCGGATGCTCTCCACGGGCTTCGCGCTGCTCTACCTCGCCCGCGCCGACGATCCCGTGGCGATCGCCAAGCTCCGCTTCGACGGTGCGTGGAACAAGCGTCCCCACGATCTGCTTCATTTCGTGCAGTGGGCGAGCGACGCGTACGAGGTGCCCATGACGTGGCAGGTCGCTCGCCCCACCACGCCGCTTCGGCGTCTGCTACAGAGCCGCATGCTGTACCTGAGCACGGACGGATCCTTCCAACTCGGCCGGTCCGCGGTGGAGCGGCTCCGGAAGTACGTCGAGTACGGTGGCATGCTCCTCCTGGCGCCCGAGGGCGACCGACGGGCGGAGTTCCACTCGAGCGCGGAGCGCCTCGTGGGCCGCCTGTGGGATGGGGCCGCGTTCGAGAAGGTGCCCCGCGAGCACGGTCTCTACGACATCCATTTCGAGCTGGATTACCGCGGGAACCTCGCCATGGTTCACAACGGCGTGCGGCCGCTGGTGCTGCTCCACGACAAAGATCTGTCCCGGCAGCTGCAGGCCAACGAGACCGGTGAGCCGGGTGCGTTTCGGCTCCTTTCCAACCTCTACGTCTACGTCACGGGGCGGAGCCTCGACCGGCCACGGCTGAAGACGGCGTACATCCCGCGGCCCGAGGAGGAGCCGAACCGGACGGCGGCGATCGCGCGTGTGCGCCACTCCGGACGGGATGCGGCCGAGCCCGCCGCCCTACGCCGCCTCACCCGCTTTCTCGGCCGGCTACACAAGCTCGGTGTGCGCCGGTCAGCCGTCCGTCCCGGCGCCCTCGACGACGCGGCGCTCGCGGTTTGCTCGCTGGTCGACGGGAGCGGCTCCTTCTCCGAGGAGGACGTCACGGCGTTGGCCGACTACGCCCGCGGAGGCGGCGCCCTCTGGATCGACGCCACCGGCGGGAGCCTCGCCGCCACCAAGGCGGCGAAGGCGCTGTTCCACCGTGTCGCCGAAAAGGCCGGGTGGAGCGAGGAGACCTTGAGCGACCCGCACCCGATCGTGACGGGCGAGGGCCTCCCGGGCGGACACGACAACCGCGAGGTGGGGTACAGACTGTTCATCCGCAGCCGCACGGGCCACCTCTCGCACCCACGGCTCATGATTGCCGAGGACGAGGCGGGCGGCTTTGTGGTCCTCAGCCCCGAGGACACCGTGGCGGGGCTCGCGGGCGTACGCCACTGGGGCATCCACGGCTACGAGCCGGAGTCCGCCATGCGTCTGGTCTCCAACACGCTGCTCTATTCCCATCAGAAGCAAGGCGGCGACGGCGAATAAGGTCGCGAGCGTGTGCTCCGGAGGTCGGCGAAAGCGGGCAGAGCCGGATAGCCAGCCGAAGCCGTGGCTGTCACGGTCTTGGACGGTCCGCCGCGCTCCTCCGGATCGCCGCGTGCTCCCATCGCTTCGCGCTCGGCGTGGGCATCTCGGAAAGACGAAGGACGGCGAACCGGAGAACAAACCAACCAGTAGAGTAGGCGAGGGGCCGGGGGCTGACCCCCGGCCCTCGCCCCTCGTCGCACC
>CAZQQP010000431.1:0-2713 GCA_964595475.1 uncultured Planctomycetaceae bacterium
CCCGGCTTGGCTCTGGCAGCGGCCGCTTCCCGACCCGATCGACCTGCTCCGAGCCTGGAACGTCGTGTGAGCCGTGGCTGGCGAAGCGGGAGCATTTCATGCGAACGACCCGTCTGACCGTCGTGCTTCTCGCGTTGAGTTGGCCGGCCGTTCTCTTCGGCAACGCGGACGCGGAACCGGCCGCACGCCGCTCGCTCCGCCACGCCACGGAGTTTCTTCGGAGCATCTCCACGAAGAGCGGCTATGCCGGTATCTACTCCAAGGATCTCACCGACCGCTTCGGCGAGGCCACCTACGAGGAGGCCGCGAAGACCGAGATCTGGGTCCAGCCGCCCGGGACGCCCTCCGTGGGACAGGCCTTCCTTCGCGCCTACCGCGTCACCGGGGAGAAGCGGTATCTCGACGCCGCCCGCGAGGCCGGCTTGGCGTTGGCGTGGGGTCAGCGGAAGGAGGGAGGTTGGGACCACCGCGTCGACGTCGGTCACCTCGACCCCGCCGCGGCGCGACCCGCCCGGCGGAGCGGAGCCTGCACCTTCGACGACGACATCACCCAGAGCGCCCTCCGCTTTCTCATGGCCCTCGACCGGGAGGTGGACGCCCCGTGGCTGACGGGGTCGGTCGACCTCGGCCGGGCGGTTCTCCGGGAGGCCCAGTTCGACAACGGCGCCTGGCCCCAGTGGTATCCCCTCCGTGGCGGCTATCACGACCACTACACCTTCAACGACGGGGCGATCAACGACTGCATCGCCACGCTGCTGAAGGCCCACGAGCGGTATGGCCACGCCGAGGATCTCGCGGCGGCGAAGAAGGGCGGCCGCTTCATCATCGCGTCCCAGCTCGACCCGCCGCAAGCGGGCTGGGCCCAGCAGTACGACCACGACATGCGACCGGCCGCGGCCCGCGACTTCGAGCCCGCCGGCGTCTGCTCCGCCGTGACCGCGCGGAACATCCGCACGCTCATCGAGCTCCATCTGGCGACGGGGGACGAGAGCTATCTCGAGCCCATCCCCGCGGCGATCGACTGGCTGAAGCGGTCGAAGCTGGACGGGGGCAAGTGGGCGCGTCTCTACGAGGTGGGGACGAACAAGCCCATCTACGGCGATCGCACACGCGAGCAGTCGGTCCTCTACGACTACGACGCGGTCAGCGAGAAGGAGCGAAGCAGCTACGGATGGCGGGGGAGCTTCGGGATCCCCGGCGCCATCGACCGCTATCGCGAGGTGCGGAAGCGAGGCCGGGACGCAATCCTCGCGGACCGAGACGACGAGCCCTCCGCCGAGACGCTCCGCCGACGCGCCGAGCGCCTGTCGCCGGAGGTCGCCCGCATCGTCGAGGCTCAGGACGAGAAGGGGCGCTGGGTCGGCGACGACGGGCGGCTCCACATGGGCACGTTCGTGCGGAACATCAACCGCCTCTGTGCGTTTCTCTCCGCGGCCGAGGCCGACTGACCCGACGCCGCCGCGTTGGCGCCTCGTGCCGAGGGAACGGTCGCCGCCCGGCCTCGCCATTTCCATCGCGTCCGGGGGTGAGCATCTGATCCGTGTCGGGATCGTCGGGCCCGTTGTCGAGAACAGGGAGAGCGTCCAGCGGACGGTGGGGTTCGCGACCCGGGGAGGACGGTCGAACCCAACCTCCGTCGAATCAGAACGTGGAGCGCATCCATGCGTACGACAGGTCGATTCCCTCTCGCGGCGCGCTGTTGTCCATGAAATCGCCGGGAAAAAGTGGCCCGTCTTCACGCGGCGGTCCCACGAGGAGGACCGGCTCCTCGAGCGGACGATGCGCGGCCCGGTCACCCTGCTATTCGCGGCCCGGGCCGAGGGCCACAACAACGCCGTCGCGCTGAAGGAGTATCTCGAGAAGCGCGAGTGAGCTGCTGTTCCGGCGGAGGGGACGGCATCCAATGATGGTTCGCGGTTATCCAACTGCGGTGACCGTTGCCGCTCGACGCGCGGAGGCCGAGCCGCTGGGCGCGTCCGTCCGGGGGGTCGCCGCGTCCAGCTGACCTGAAAGGGCTCGGCCCATACGGGCTCGACCTGCAACGTCCTGAAATCACCGGCTGATCCTTTGTCGCGAGGACGCGTGGCCTCCCTCGGCTGCCATCCGCGCGGCCGGACCCTCGCCCCCGCCTGCCCCGTCTGGCGTGCACGCACCAACCCGATCTCGCCGCCGCCCTAGAATCTGGATAAAGAGGTCTGTAGGCTAGTAGACACGTAGATCCACAAATAGATAAAATAGGAGCGCAGCGAACAATCCAGGCAGAAAGGGACCGGGATGCGTGCGGAGATGGCCTCCCGAACACACAAGGTGGAACAGCTCGTCATCGCGACGGCGGGGTTCTTCTGGTGTTTCTTGCTGTGGTTTTCCACCGCCGCCTTCAGCCCGAGCATCGCAAAGGACTTCGGCCTTTCGACCGCCGAGCTTGGGCTTCTCGCCAGCTCCGCGATCTGGCTTGCCCCCGTCGGCCGGATCGTCGCCGGCTGGGCGGCCGACCGCTTCGGGGCACCGCGGACGTTCGCCGTGATCCTTATTGGCGCTGGGCTCGTAAGCATCCACTCCGCCTACGTCGAGTCCTATGCGGTCCTCTTCGCGGAGCGGCTGATCGTCGCGGGAGCGGGTGTCTCCTTCGTCGTGGGAATCCAGCACGTCGCCCAGTGGTTCAAGGATCATGAGATCGGGACCGCGGAAGGGTTGTAGGCCGGCACCGGTAATG
>CAZQQP010000432.1:0-2681 GCA_964595475.1 uncultured Planctomycetaceae bacterium
GGAGAGGCCGAGCGAAGGGTCGCGGGAAGGGTCCCTCTGCTTCAGCCCCTCGGTGTCCCGACCCGGCCGAGGCCCTTTCTTGCGGCGCGGGGGTCTATCGCTTCGGATTCGGCCGTGGCATGGGGGCACCGACGCGGCTCCGCCAATCGTGAAGCATCCGGCGGAGGTCGCGGGCTTTGTCCTCTCTCTTGTCCGAGAGATCCTCGGACTCGCCGGGGTCGGCCGCGAGGTTGTACAGCTCGATCCGATCGTCCTCGTGATACTCGAGCAGCTTCCAGTGGCCCTTCCGGATCGCGCTGACCGGCGACGTGGTGGGGTAGTAGTGCGGGTAGTGCCAGTACAGCGCCTTCCGGTCGAGGGCGGCGGTCGGGTCTTGGAGGAGCGGCACGAGGCTGCTCCCGTCCATCGTCGGGTCGTGGGAGGAATCGGCCGGGACGTCCGCCAGAGACAGGAGCGTCGGGTAGAGGTCGGTTGTGATGACCGGCTCGTCGCAGACCGCTCCATCGGCCACGCCCGGTCCGTCCACGAGCAGCGGCACCCGGATGCCGCCCTCGTACAGCGAGCCCTTTCCCGAGCGAAGCGGGTCGTTCGTCGTCACTTTCAGGGAGGCGCCGTTGTCCGAGACGAAGACGACGAGCGTCCGGTCCGCGACGCCGACCGACGAGAGCTTCTCCAGGATGCGGCCGACGCTCCGGTCGAGGCTCGCGTGCATCGCCGCGTACTCCGCTTGCTTCTTCGATGCGTCGGGATGGCTCGTCATGTGCCGCTCCACGAGAGCGGGCTTCCCCTCGAGCGGAAGGTGGACCGTGTGGTAGGCCATGTGGAGGAAGAAGGGCTCGTCCGCAGCGCGCTCGATCGTCTCGATCGCCCGCTCCGTGAGATGGTCGGTGAGGTAGTCGCCCTCCTTCCCATAGGGAAGGTCCGGGACGTACCGCAGCTCGTCGCCGCCGCCGAAGGGCCCGCGGTAGGGGAAGAAGTAGGTCGGCGGCGCACCCCAGTGGGTTCCCCCGATGTTGATCTCGAAGCCTTGGGTCAGCGGGTAGTGGCTCGCGTCGCCGAGGTGCCACTTGCCGACGTGGGCCGTGAAGTAGCCCGCTCGCTTCAGGACCTCGGCGAGCGTGACCGCGTCGAGCGGGAGGTTCTTCTTCGTCACGGGCGGGACGAGCTTCTTCCGCTGCCACTCCGGGGGCTTGCCGGCGGCCTCGTGCCAGATGGTCATGTTCAGCCGCGCCGGATGGCGGCCGGCCAGGATCGAGGCCCGTGTCGGGGTGCACACCGGGGCGGCCGCGTAGGCCTGGGTGAACTTCACGCCGCGCTTGGCGAGGGCGTCGAGGTGCGGGGTCGCGTGGCGGTCGCTGCCGTAGGCGGACAACGCGGTCCACCCGACGTCGTCCGCGACGAAGAGGACGATGTTCGGGCGCGGCGACGCGGAACCTGCGGCGGGCTTCTCCGCCGACGCGAGCGGCCCCGAGAGCCAGGGCACGGAAGCGAGCAACAGGAGTCCCGCCGCACGCCTCGCTCCCCACTTCTCTCCTTTCACGCTCGGCATGGCATGATCCTCCACTGGGTGGCACAGCGATGCCGGAGCGGCAGCGGCGACCTCGTCGACGCACGCGCCGTGCTCGTTGGCCTTCTGCAAAGGGCGTCACCTCGCGGCGTTCGATCCCGGGGCGCGGCGCCTTTCACGTCGCCGTCCAACCCCCGTCGACGGGGATGACCGTGCCCGTCATGTAGCTGCTCGCGTCGCTCGCGAGGAAGACGGCGAGCGGGCCCACCTCGTCGAGCCGGCCCCATCGCTTCATGGCCGTCAGGCCCGCGACCTTCTCGTAGCGGGCAGGGTCGTCGAGGAGCTCGCGGTTCATCTCCGTCTCGAAGGGACCGGGGCAGATGGCGTGCACGGTGATCCCGTCGGGCGCCCACTCGTCCGCGAGCGAACGGGTGAGCTGGACCAGCCCGCCCTTGGCGGAGCAGTAGAGCGACCGCCCGGCCATCCCCACGAGGCCCAGCGTGCTCGCGATGTTGAGCACTCGGCCGAAGCCCTGGGCCTTGAGGACGGGGGCCGCGGCCCGGCAGAGGAGCCAGGGCCCCTTCAGGTTCGTCCCGAGCACGCGGTCGTAGTCGTCGACGCCGAGCTCCTCGATGCTCCCCCGCGGGTTGATCCCCGCGTTGTTCACCACGATCTGAAGGCCCCCGAGGTCGTCCGTCGCCCGGCGGACGAGGGTGTCCGCCACGGAGGGGTCCGTGACGTCGCCGCCGACCGCGACGGAGGCAGTGCCGTGCTCGGCTCCGATCTCCTCCGCCACCGCCGCGACGTCCGCCTCGCGGCGGCTGTTGAGGACGACCGCGGCGCCCGCCTCCGCGAGCGAGCGGGCGATCTCCCGGCCGAGGCCGCGGCTCGCGCCCGTGACGATGGCAACGCGTCCGTCGAGGCTGAACCGATCCGATGCGCTCATCGCTCACTCCGGCATCCGCAGGAGAGCGTCCGGTCGCTCCCTCCTTATCCGGAGCGGCGGGGGTGTGCAAGGGCATGGGCCGGCGGACGGCTGTCGCGAGGTCCTCTCCGGCGACATTCCGGAGGTGGGCCCGGCGAGTGGGGAGTCCGGGAGGAGATGGGCCTTCCCGTGGCGAACCGACGAGAGGGGGCCCATGCCACCGAGATCACGGGGCGAGCCGTACCTTGA
>CAZQQP010000433.1:0-1701 GCA_964595475.1 uncultured Planctomycetaceae bacterium
CCGACGAAGCTGTAGACGGCGGAGGCCAGCCTCTTCGGCTCCGGAGCGCGGATCTTCATCCGGGTGGACCGCGCACAGTCGATCCGTCGTCGCCGCCCGCTGCCGCGGCGAGCCCTCTCACACGCGCTTGACGACGATTGCATCGGGTACGCGACCAGGGCGTACGCCCCGAACCCGAGGAGCAACCCGGCGCCTTCCGTCCACGAGACGCCCGCCGCGAAAGCATGATCGCAAACAGAGGATCGTCAGCGCCACCATGACGGGCAGGGCGAAGCAGATGAGCGGCGGGGGAGGCGCTGGGGCTTGATCACCGCCGTCAGGCCGAGGATGCCGAGCCCATCGGGGATGTGGTGCTCTCGACAGCCTGCATGAAG
Source organism: uncultured Planctomycetaceae bacterium (assembly GCA_964595475.1). Taxonomy (GTDB): domain Bacteria; phylum Planctomycetota; class Phycisphaerae; order Phycisphaerales; family Zrk34; genus CAZQQP01. The sequence continues at coordinate 375 of CAZQQP010000433.1, forward strand.
TCGAGGGGCCGCGGCCGGCGAGGACGGTGGAGGACGTCCCGCGACCCGATCCCGGGAGATCGGCCCGTGGGCGGCATCGGGGATCGAGAAGGAGTCGAGCGATCCATCGGGAGCGAGACCCGCGGGAGGCGGAGACGCGGGGCGAAGGGGCCTCCTTGTGGACGCGAGCGCCGTCTCCGCCATCACGGCTCCCGCAAAAGCGCACCCGCAGCCGGTCAAAAGAACTCCGTCTTCCCCGGCATGGGTACATCCGCCGCGGGCGTCGCCGCGTCCCACGCGTACGTCTCGGGCGCCCGGCGCTTCTCCGAGGACAGGATCTGGTCCCAGGTGAGGGCCTTGCCGGTGTAGGCCGATTCGCGGGCGAGGATCGCCATTAACGTCGACTTGGCCATGTAGTCACCGTTGTTGATGTACTCGCCCGCCCGGAGGGCCTCGAAGAAGGCGTTGTGCTCGAGCTGGTGGCTGTCGGTTCGGTCACCGCGGGGCGCCTTCCACGGATGCTCGCCCGTGATGACTTCCTCGTCGAGGTCGCAGTCCCCCTTCCGGCCGTAGACCCGCTCGAACCGGGCGGCGTCGCAGCCGGGCCAGTGGCGGGTGCCCGCCGACAGCCGCACCCCGTCACCGTAGTCGAAGGTGGCGTTGAAGTGGTCGTAGATGTGGCCGTGGTTCTCACCGGCCCGGACCTGACGGCCGCCGCTCGCCACGCATCTCGCCGGATAGCGGTCGCCCATGGTCCACGCCATCCGGTCGAGCTGGTGGACGAACTGCTCGACGATGAAGTCGCCGGAGAGCCAGGTGAAGTAGTACCAGTTGCGCATCTGATACTCCATCTCCGTCATCTCCGGCTGCCGCGGTCGGGTCCATACGCCGCGGCCATAGCGGATCACCTCCATGGTGCAGACCTCGCCGATGTCGCCGCGGCGCACGCGATCGACGGCCTCCTGGAGCCACGGGGCGTATCGCGAGTTGAGGCCGGAGACGATGAACAGACCCTTTCGGCGGGCCTTCTCGCTGGTCTCGAGGACCGACCGGACACCGGGGGCGTCGACCGCCACCGGCTTCTCCGCGAACACGTGCTTGTTCGCGTCGATGGCGGCGCGGAGGTGGGCCGGTCGGAAGTGGGGCGGGGTGGCGAGCAAGACGATGTCCACCCCGCTGGCGATGACGTTCTTGTAGGCGTCGAAGCCGGCGAAGCGACGGTCCGCGGGGACCTCGACCCGATCTCCCGCTTCCGTCTTCGAGAGCCGCTTCGCGCAGGCGTAGGCCTTGTCCTGGAAGGCGTCGGCGAGGGCGACGAGCCGGGTGCGTGGATCGGCGTTGAGGGCCT
>CAZQQP010000433.1:1711-2680 GCA_964595475.1 uncultured Planctomycetaceae bacterium
CGCCGTCGTCGGTGACCCCGTCGGCCGGTCGTCGGCCGCCGGCTCCGTCCCCGGCCGTGCCGGCTCCTGGGACGTGTCCGTTTCCAGCGGTTCCCCGGCCCCCGCAGCCGACGAGGCCGATGCGGAGCGTGCCGGTCGGCGCGGCGTAGGCCCTCGAGGCGATCGATTCCGCGACGACGCCACCGGCGACGGCCGTTCCGGAAGCCCGGATGAACTGTCGCCTCGTGGGAGAGGGTCGAGTGACGGGGTCGTGATTCACGGGCACGCCTCCATCGGACCGGACGACAGCGAGCGAGACGCCTCGCTGAGTCGCACCGCGCGTCCGCGTCAACCGCCGCTGTACCAGTTCCTCAGGTGGACCGTGACATCGGACTCGCTCGTGACGGTTTCCTTGAAGCGGCCCACGTCGCTTCGGCCGTCGCGGCCGCGGTAGTGATAGGGGTAGACGACGTCGGGGCGGAAATCGAGCACCGCGTCCGCGGCCGTGTCCACGCTCATGGTGTAGGGAAGATTCATGCAGACGAAGGCGACGTCGATGTTCTTCAGCCGTCGCATCTCCGGGATGTCCTCGGTGTCGCCGCTGAGGTAGACACGCGTGTCGGCGAGCGTGAGGACGTAGCCGTTGCCCCGTCCCTTAGGGTGGAACTTCTTCCGCTCCTCCGTGAGGTTGTACATCGGGATGGCCTTGATCCCCGCGCCGGCGACCTTCGTCTTCTCCCCGTTGTCGAGGACCGTGGTTCGCCTCCGAAGCCCCTCGGAGAGCTTCTTCGCGACGGCCTGCGGTGCCACGAGCTTCGTGCTGGGCCCCCGAACGGCCTTCAGTGTGGGTTGGTGGAGATGGTCCCCGTGGACGTCGGTCAGGAGGACGAGGTCGGGCGGATCGTGCTCATCGAAGCGATCGGCGCCGCCCACGGGGTCGACGTAGATCGTCGTCTCGCCCCACTCGAGGACGACGGTGGCGTGGTGGAT
>CAZQQP010000434.1:0-2064 GCA_964595475.1 uncultured Planctomycetaceae bacterium
CCGCTCCTCGCTTTGGCGTATAGGCTCAACTTATTCTTTTCCGCCTCCTTACGCCTGACTCGACCCTGCACACCCCGAGGACGCGCCCCTGTCCCAGGCCGTGCTCGGAGGGGAACACTTGCTACGTGGCTCTCGCAACGCCGAGATCCGCGAGCAGCTCCATCGGCCCACCGAAGACCCACGTGAGAGACGGCGCCAGGCCACTGCGATCAGCCGCCGGCTCAAACGCCTCCACGTGCGCGGAGTGATCGCCAAGATCCCCCGGACACGCCGTTGGGGCGTCACACATGAACGGCAACAGATCCTCGGGCCTCTTGTCCGTTTCCACTATTATGACCTCGCCGCTGCTACGTAACATGACGCGCGCAGCCTCAGACCTCCCGACATACCCCCTCTGCGAACTGACCGGTTCGCGACCCTCGAGACCGCCCAAACGCCGAGGTCGGCCCCGGATTTTCCGCGGGTGGAGGACTGTAGCTGCGACCTGCAACCCTCACGACTTCTGGTTACGGGCCGGCGGAACGGTCCCGAAAAATCCGGGCTCACAGCGGGTATGTCAGGAGGTCTGAGCCTGCGCGCAACATACAGCGGAAGACTCTACGTCTTCGACCTGTGGGCTCAGTGGTGGCGTGAGAACCACGCCGCCGGCGCGGTGATCGTCGTGCGTTACGCCGACGACGCCGTCGTGGGGTTCCAGCACCGCGGCGACGCCGAGCGGTTCCACCGCGAGCTGGCGCAGCGGATGGAGAAGTTCGGCCTGGCTCTGCACCCCGAGAAGACCCGGCTGATCGAGCTCCCCGTGCAAGGGGCATGGCTGCGTCGGGTCGTGCTTGGGTACTTCAACTCCCATGCCGTCCCGGGCAACTCGGAGGCGTTGAAGGCGTTCCGGACCCAGGTCATCCGACACTGGCGCAAGGCGCTGAAACGCCGAAGCCCACGCCACCGCCTGCCGTGGCGCCGCTTCGGCCCGCCGGCCAACCGCTGGCTCCCCAAGGCCCAGCTCCTGCACCCTTCCCCACACGTCCGCTTCTTCGCCAGGCACCCGAGATAGGAGCCCAGTGCGGGAGCTCTGCACGCTGGGATCTGTGCGGGGGCCGCCCGAAAAGGGTGGTCCCTACCGCGACCTATCCGATTGCGATCTGACCTCGGGTCGCCCCGTTCGGGAATTGGATCCGCGGCGGTGGGCGTGTTCAGCGGCAGGAACGGGGGGTTCGGTACACGCGGGGGTGGGTCGTGGATAGCGAAAGTGCCGGAGGTGGGATTCGAACCCACACCCAGGAAGCCCCTGGAGCGGATTTTGAGTCCGCCGCGTCTGCCAGTTCCGCCACTCCGGCTCGGCATTGGTAGGCGTGCTGCCAGTGGCCCCCGACATCCGCCAAGCGAAGACAGGATCGTAGCCGGCGGGGCCAAGGTCAACGCGGGCGACGGAACCGAAGTAGAAGTGTCCCCTCTGCTGCGGTCGCTGGAGAGGCTGCGAATGGACGAATGGGCGAGTGGGCATCCGGCTGCGGGGGCGGCGGGTGGGCCGGTCGAGTGGGGGTTCGACGACGCTCACGACGACGGGGGAGGCTGACCGAGTCGTTGACCCCCGTGAATCGAGGTGGCTACATTGGTCGCCATGGATCGCTACCGCATCGTCGCCGTCGGTCGGGGGGAGGAGGACGCGGACCTCGTCCTCCGGAACGCCCGCGTGGTGAACCTCGCCTCCGGAGACGTGGAGGAGGCGGACGTGGCCGTGGCGGAGGGCCGCGTGGTCGGCATGGGCGGCGGCTCCCGCGGCCGAGAGGAGGTGGACCTCGACGGCCGATACGTCTCTCCCGGCTTCATCGACGCCCACGTCCACGTCGAGAGCTCCATGGTTCCACCGGCCGAGATGGCGCGGGCCGTCCTCCCCCACGGCGTGACGAGCGTGGTGACCGACCCCCACGAGATCGCCAACGTCGAGGGCATGGACGGCATCCCGCCGGGTGTCCGTTCGTTCACCGCGACGAACGCGACCGGGAAGCCGGCGCGCCTCTCGATCGAATCGACCGAACCGCTCGCAGGCCTCACCGTATCGGTTCT
>CAZQQP010000434.1:2074-2674 GCA_964595475.1 uncultured Planctomycetaceae bacterium
GCATGGACGGCATCCGCCTCATGCTCGAGGACGCCCGCCGCTCGCCGCTGACCGTGTACGTCAACGCGTCCTCCTGCGTCCCGGCGACACCGCTGTCGACGGCGGGGGCGCGGCTGGAGGCGGAGGACCTGACCCCGCTCCTCGACGAGCCGGAGGTCCTCGGCCTCGCGGAGGTGATGAACTTCCCCGGCGTGGTGGGCGGCGACCCCGGGATGATGAACAAGATCGACGCCTTCCAGCGCCGCGGCCGCGTGGTCGACGGGCACGCACCCCAGCTCTCCGGCCGGGCGCTCAACGCCTACGCCGCGGCGGGGATCGAGTCGGAGCACGAGGCGTCGGTCGCCGAGGAGGCGTGGGAGAAGCTGCGACGGGGGATGACCATCTTCATCCGGGAGGCGAGCTTCGCGAAGAACCTCCGGGCGCTGCTCCCGCTGATCGACGTCCGAAACGAGCGGCGCTTCTGCTGGTGCACGGACGACCGACAGCCGCCGGACCTGCTTAAGGAGGGCTCGCTGGACCACATGATCCGCGTGGCGACGGAGCAGGGCGTGGACCCCGTCACCGCGATCCGCGTGGGCACGCTCAACCCGGCCAACCACT
>CAZQQP010000435.1:0-2664 GCA_964595475.1 uncultured Planctomycetaceae bacterium
GCACTGGCAGCTGGCCTGCCAGTGCCCGCGAAGTGCGATCCGAAGCCTCCGCGGGACCCGGCCCCAGCGCACACGCTCGCGACCGCCCGGAAATCTTCCCAGTCCTTCTGCTGCTCGGTGAGCTGCTTCCAGGACGGGATGGAGTCCGGCCGCGGCGAAAGCTCCCATCGCGGCTGGATCAGCCCCGCCTCGAGATGGTTCTCGTAGCGCTGCCGGCGAAGCTTGTCCCAGCCGATCTTGCGGAATCGGCCGCGGTATTACATCACCGTCCCCTTCGGCGTCTGGAGCGGGCAATGCGGGGCGTTGTAGGCGAGGTAGCTGAAGAATGGCTCATCCCGCTCGACGGCCTGATCGATGAAGCGGAGGGCGTAGTCGGTCTCGTCCTTCGTGGTGTAGAAGTCCTCGCCGAAATCCTCGAAGCGCTCGCCGTTCAGCCGGCAGTGATTCCGCCCCGGTCCCTCGTTGTCGTTGCCCCGCCACAGGCCGTCGTGGAAGTCCACCGCCCCGTTGAGGTGGCCGAAGGACCGGTCGAAGCCGCGCTCGGTCGGCTTGCCGCTGAGGTGCCACTTGCCCGTCATCGCCGTGAAATAGCCCGCCTCGCGCAGCACCTCGGCCAGTGTCACCCGTGCTCCAGGCCGCGGAAGCCCGCCTGATGGGGGTACAGCCCCGTCAACAGGGCCGCCCGCGACTGGGCGCACTTGGCCGTGTTGTAGAACTGGCTGAAGCGAAGCCCCTCCTCGGCCAGCCGGTCGATCGTGGGCGTCTCGATCACCTCGGCCCCGTAGCAGCCGAGGTCCGAGTAGCCCATGTCGTCCAGCAGGACCACGACGATGTTCGGACGCTCCGCGGCGAAGCGGGAGGACGCGGCAAACGCATGACCGCCGAGGGCGACAACCAGCACCAATGCGATGCGGTGAATCCGGCAGGTGCGAACCTGTGCGGCTCCTCGTGATCCGTTGATTTGGGGGGAGACGCCGTGATGCCAGCCGCTGAAGCGCGCTTCGGCCGCGGCCCGTCGATCGACGCGTTTTCCCGGTCGCGGTCCAGCGAGGACACCGGCCGCGTCGAGGCGCGTCGGGCAAGCCTGGCAGGCCAAGGGAACCCGAAGCGGGAGGAAAGGACACGGACCGGGCGGCCGCGACCTCTCCGGAACGCCAGCGCGATCGGGACGGCCCCGCTCGCCGGTCACTGCTCTTGCCGGAACTCGGGCTGGGCCTCGGCGAAGCCGACGCCGCCGTGGTTCTCCCCGTGGAACTCCTGGTACATGAAGAAGGTGTCCTCGGTCGGCGCGTACCGCACGCAGGCGTCGCCGCCGAACCAGCCGGTGATCGGCTGGTCGCGCAGCTCGAAATCGTGGAGGTTCTCCGAGGTGGCCCAAGCGATGTGGTAACGAGGGTGCTCGGGCGCCGTGCGGTCGACGAACATGTGATAGGTGCCGTCGATCTTGATCACGTCCGGGTCGCCGGTGTGCCAGGGCTTATCGCGGAAGTCGAGGATCACGCCCTTCTTCTCCCAGTGGACGCCGTCCTTGGAGGTGGCGTGGGCGATGCCCTCCCCGCACGGTCCGGACGTGGGGATGGTCTCGTAGTAGGTGTGCCAGGTCTCGGTCTCGGGGTCGTAATAGCCGCCGGTGTCGGACTCGTCGAGGACCGTGCCCTTGTTGGTGATGTCGGTGAGCGTCTCGCCCACCCAGAGCTCCGTGTGATCGTCGTTGACGGTCCGGTAGAGGTAGTAGCGGCCATCGGGGCCGATGCGTCCCCAGTTGAAGTTCGTCCCGCCGCCGGAGGGGATCACGTCGTCGGCGATCTTCTCCCAGCTCTGCATGTCCTTGGACTTGTAGAGGTCCTGCCCGCCGCCGGCGGAGTGGACGTACATGCGGTAGGGAAACGCGCGGTCGGGCTCGACGAAGATGACCGGGTCGTTCTGGCCGACGGAGCCGCCGCGGTCGGCCCAGTTCCACGCCTCGACGTCCGGCATCTGCTCCAGGATGACGCCGTGGCCGTGCTTGAACTCCTCGTCGCCGGCGGCGACGGGCCCGGCGATCGACAGCAGAACGATGAGGAGGAGCGTTGTCGGGAGGAGTGTGCGTGGCATGGTAAGCATCCTTTCCGGGGGTCGGCGTTTTCCGGTGGACTCGACGGAGACATCACGTTCGATTGCGGTACGGTTGAATATACCTCCCGTTCGCCGGTCGAGGCAACGGCGAGATGAAGACGGCTCCCTCCCGTCCTTGGCGGGCCCGCCCCGGGCGCGACAGTGGCCGGCGAGCCGGGCCACTTCGTGCTCGAGCTCGAGCGCGCTTCGTGAGCGCAACTCCGGCGGGCAGGTCCGCAGCCACGAGCTCGGGGAGCCTTGTTGGATCCGCGGTTCTCAGGTGGAGATCGCCGAGCGGGACGCAACGGGACCGCCTCGCCCTCGGTTCGCTCCTCCGAGGAACCGCAGCGGGAGCTTGCCCGAGGGCTCGTGGGTGTCGTCCATCATCCGCTGCATCCGGGCGACGCGGTCGCGGGCCTCGTCGGCGAGGTTGTACAGCTCGACCCGCACGGCACCGCCGCCCGCGTCGCGGCGGATGAGCTTCCCGTCGCCTCTCCGGACGCCCTGCACGGCGCGACCACCCCTTTCAAGGTGGTTTTTCGCCACCGAGCACCCGCGCAGTTGAAACAT
>CAZQQP010000436.1:0-2660 GCA_964595475.1 uncultured Planctomycetaceae bacterium
CGGTGGGACGGCCGAGGTCCGCCCACACCCGCCGCACCGCGTCGACGCGGCCGCGGAGCCTCGTCCGGTCGCCGTCGCGGCCCGTCGCGTCCTCCGCGGTCCGCGAGGGAGCCCCGCTCGCCGCCCGCTCCACGCGGCCGTAGCTCCGCACGCCCCGCTCCCGGGCGTCCTCCTCCCGCTCGACGACGAAGCAGACCGCCCCGCTTCCGCAGAAGAAGCCCCGCTCCGCCTCGAAGGGCCGTCCGCCGCTCCGCCGGGCGAGCAGGCCGAAGTGGCGGTAGGCCAGCCGGACCAGCGGCGCGTACTCCTCCGCCGCCCCGACGAGGATGCGGTCGCACCGGCCGTCCGCCACCCGCCGGGCGGCGATCCGCAGCGCGTCGACCCACGCCGTCCGCGAGCCGATGAGGGTCTGACAGGCGCCCCGCAGGCCGAGGGCCAGGCTCAGGTGGGCGGCTCCCGCGTTGGGCACCGCCTCCGCGAACAGCAGCGGGTTGGCCGCGTCGATGCCCTCCTCGACGACCTGCTGGTAGTAGTCGCTGCTGAACACCGCGGACCCGTGGGTGGACCCGAGGAGCACGTCGACCGCCTCGGGCCGCGCCACGCGGGTCGCGTCCACGCCCGCGTCGTCGAGGGCGAGCCGCCCCGCACCCAGCGCCAGCTTCACGTGGCCGCTCATCCGGCGGGTCCGCCGGGCGGTGAGCAGCTCCTCGAGCACCGCCTCGTCCACGTCGCCCGTGTCCGCGTCCACTCCGTCGGGAGCGGCCATCCGCTCCGCGAAGGCCGTGTTCCCCACCGCACCGGGAAGGACCACCCCCACCCCCGTGATGGAGACCGGCGTCTCCTCCGGGGGGTCTTCCGTGCCGACCCGCGTGGAGACGCGAGCGAGGTCCTCGTCGGACGAAGCGGGGGGAGCGCCGAGGACCATCGCGGTATTCGCCCCGCCGAACCCGAGGGAGATGTTGAGGGTGGGTCCCCCCGCCGTCCGGAGGGGCCCGTCCGTGACAAGCCCCACGTCGAACGCAAGCTCTTCCCGCGTCACGTGGGCCGTCGGCGGCACGGCGCCCCGCTCGATCGCCGTGGTGGAGAGGACCAGCTCCACGGCGCCGGCGCCGCCGAGGGTGTGGCCGAGGTGGCTCTTGAACGCCACGGTGGGCACCTCGCCGACGCGACGGCCGAAGGTGCGGGCCAGCGCCGCGTGCTCGCCGAGGTCGTTGTCCTCGGTCCCGGTCGCGTGGGCCGCCACCATGGCGATCTCCTCGGCGGAGACGCCGCCGTCGCGGAGGGCCTGCTCGACGGCGCTCGCGGCGCCGCGTCCCTCGGGGTCGGGCTGGCTGAGGTGGTAGGCGTCGGCGGACTCGCCGTAGCCGAGGACGGTGGCCAGCGGCTCCGCCCGTCGCCGGCGGGCGTCGGCGGACCGCTCGAGGACGACGGCGGCGTAGCCCTCCCCGAGCTTCATGCCCTCCCGCCCGCGGCAGAAGGGACGGACGGGGCCCTCCGCGACCAGGCCGAGGCTGTTGAACCCGCCGTAGGCGTACTCGCTGACCGGGTCGTAGCCGCCGGCGATGACGAGGTCGAGCTCGCCCCGCTCGAGGAGCATGGCGCCCATCGCCACGGCGCCGAGGCCCGACGAGCAAGCGGAGCAGGTGGTGATCGCGGCCCCTTCCGCTCCGAGATCTCCCGCCGCGAGGTCGAGCGTGGCGGGCGGGAGGAACGCCCGCAGACACTCCGGCCCCCCGCCGCGGAGCATCCGCCCGGCCGCCCGCATGCCGTGGAGCGTGGTTCCGAAGATGAGGCCGCAGCGGTGCGGCGCCGACCGGACCGCGGGCTCCGCCGCCGCTTCCTCGACGGCCTCGCGCACCGCGTGCCGGAGGTAGCGGGCCTCGCGGGGCAGCGACGGGTCGACGTCGTCGGGCAAGGCGGGCGCCCGGCCCACGCCCTTGTCGGGCGTCGGTCGCTGCTCGAGGTCCCCGCCGCGGACGAAGCCGCTTCGCCCCTCGCAGACCGCGTCCCACGTGGTCCGCCGGTCGAGGCCGAGACATGTCACGAGGCCGGCGCCGGTGAGGACCACGTCCCGGCCACCGCTCCGGTCGCGTTCGTCTCGCTGCATCCGCGTCATCCGAGCGGGCTCTGGCAGACGAGGCGGACGTCGACGGGGCCGCCCACGAAGTAGAAGGTGGGCTCGAAGAGAAACGTCCGCTGCTCCGAATCGTATTCGAGCCGCTTGGGCGCCTCGGCGTCGTTGGGATCGTAGACGAGGTAGCGGAGACACCCGTCGCGACCCGCCCCGTCGCCGCGGCAGACGACCACGGCGTGGTTGATCCGGAGCGAAGGGAACTTGACCAGCCAGAGGACCGTGGGCCACCCCTCGGCGACGCGGGCCCGGAGCGCCTCGTGGACCCGCGCCTGGTGGCGGCGGGTGGGAGGGAAGACGATCACCGTATTGGCGGGACGGAAGTACGTGGGCCACCCGGCGCCGAGGGTGGCCTTGAACAGCGAAGCGTGGGCGCCGCTCGCCTCCCGCAGGCTCGCGTAGCCGGGGATGACCGTCCGCTCCGCGTCGGGCAGCGGCGGCCGCCAGGCGCCGCGGCGGGCGACCGCCCGGATGCGGCTCGCGAGCGCCGCCTCGGAGAGCGGCGCCGCCTCGATCCGATCGATCAGCT
>CAZQQP010000437.1:0-2309 GCA_964595475.1 uncultured Planctomycetaceae bacterium
TCACCCCCGAGCGTTGGCACAACGGCAGCCTGGACCTGGCCCTGGGGGTGAAGGACGGGATCTACGCCGCCTGGACCGTCTACGAGGGCCGGCTCTTCGTCACCCGCTCCACCGACGGGGGACGGGGCTTCGCCGAACCGCGCCGGGTCTCGGGCGGGGACAGCGAGCCCGCCCGGGGGCCCTCGCTGGCTGTCGGTCCCGAGGGCACCGTCCATCTGGCCTGGGCGGTGGGAGAGGATCCGGCGGGCGATCTCCGCTACGCGGTTTCGACGGACCGCGCCCGGTCGTTCAAGGATCCACGGACCCTGTTCCCGAGCGCGGGGCATGCCGACGCCCCCAAGCTCGCCGTGGCCGGCGACGGCACCGTCCACTTGGCCTACGCGCAGGGGCCCTGGGGCGGGCGCGATTATAAAATCCGCTACGCCCGCTCTCGGGGTGAGGCCAACGGATTCGGTGCCTCCCGCGAGATCGCGGCCCGGCCCGGGCCAGGATACGAAGGCGCGCGCTTCCCCTATCTGGGCCTGGACGGCAACGGCGATCCCCACCTGGCATGGGAGCTCTATCACAAGGAACGGCCGCGCACCCGGGGCCTGGGTTACGCCGGCTCTGCAGACGGCGGCCGATCCTTCGCCGCACCCACTATCGTCCCCGGCACCGACGACCCCGCCTTCCGGGTGAACGGCAGCCTCCAGGGCCTGCTCATGGCCAAGCTGGCCCTCGGCGGCTCAGGGCGGCTGGCAGTGGTCAACAGCGCCTTCCAGCCGGGAGAGGCCAGCCGTGTCCACTTGATAAGGGGCCGGAGCGCGGATTCGCGATAGGGTTGGCGACTTAGGCGACCGGCGAGCCAAACGGTCCGGACCATCAGGAGTCGGGCCTCCAACCGGGAGGCCCCGATGCAAGGACCCCGACCGGATTCACCGCGTCGTGGACCGCGCCTGAGCGGTGACAAACCCGGGCGACCCCGTTTCAGGAGCCCCCGGCCACCTGGCGGAAGTTCCCGAAATCGCCCAGCAGGAAGAGCTCGTCGGGCTCCTTCCTGGGCTTACCAATACGGGGCCTGGCTGGGGTAGACTGCTGCCCGCTCAGGCCGGGCTCTCCCCCGGGGCCTCCGGACCCGGAACCGCCGGCAGGTAGTATTCGGAAAAGTACTTCTCCCCGGCGTCGGAGAACAGGGTGACCACGGTCTCCAGCTCGGGGTACCGGCGCCGGACCTCCTTGGCGGCCAGCAGGTGGGCGCCCGAGCTGGGCCCCACGAAGCAGCCGTGCTGGTAACCGATGCGGCGCATTTCCGCCACGGCATCGGCGCTCGGCACCGCCAGCAGCTCGTCCACCTCGTCCCGGTGGCGCTGGAGGATCTCCGGGACGAAGCCGTCGGAGATCCCCTCGATCTGGTGGCGCGCCACCTCCCCAGTGGCAATGGTGGTGGACTCCGATGGCTCCACCCCGATCACAAGGCAGTCCGGATTGACCGCCCGGAATGCCTGGCCCAGCCCGATCAGGCTGCCCCCGGTGCCCACGCCGACCACCACCGCGTCGGGGGACCGGCCCTCGGGGAGCTGAGCCAGGATCTCCTGGCCCAGCCAGGTGCGGTTCTCCTCCACGTTCCATTCCGACTTGAACTGCCCCGGGCAGAAGTAGCCCGCCTCCTCGCCCAGCTCCTGGGATCGCCTCAGGGCCTCGGTGACGTGGAAGTCCCCCATCTGGATAACCTCGGCGCCCAGCGCCCGGGAGATGGCGAGGCGCTCGGAGGACAGCCCCCGGGGCAGGATCACGAGCATGCGGTAGCCCTTGACCGCCGCCACCATCGCCAGGGCATTGCTGGTGTTGCCGCTGGAGGCCTCGACGATGGTGTCCTCGGGCCGAAGCTGGCCCTCCGCCTCGGCCCGCTCGACCATGTACTTGGCCAGCCGCGCCTTGACGGAGCCGCTGGGGTTGAGGAACTCCAGCTTGCACCAGACCCCTTCGATGTTGGCCAGGGGTGTGCTGCCGATGCGGTCGAGGATGCTTCCCCCGCCCGCGGACCGGGCCCCGGCCGTGGTCGCCGCCCGCTGTTCCATTGCCGACCTCCTCTCGACTGGCGGGCGCCCCGCCCCAGTCCCCGTAGCCCGCACCCCTGATTGCCCTCACCGGCCGCGGCCGCGATACCCCGGCCCTCCCTTGGCACCGCTCGGCGCAAACGCTGCCGCCCCATGGACCGTCGGAGCCGGGGGAAGTTTCCCGTGCCGTGGCGGAGGCGACGAGCCCTCCCCCCCCCAACCCGGAAACGGCCTCCTTCCCCAAAGGGGATTTCCCCCAACCCATCGCCCGGG
>CAZQQP010000437.1:2409-2652 GCA_964595475.1 uncultured Planctomycetaceae bacterium
CCACAAATGGACCAGCCTGGTGTGCGCCCTGTTCATGCTCCTGCTCTTCATGACCGGGCTGCCCCTGATCTTCCACGAGGAGATCGACCGGGCGCTGGGCTATCGCGTGAGCGCGCCGGCGGTCGAAAGCCCGCAACCGCGGGTGGATGTGGACACCATCGTCGCCGACGCGCGGACCCGCCATCCGGACGAGGCCGTCCAATTCCTGGTGACCATTAAGGAGATGCTCGAGGACCCGGCGCG
>CAZQQP010000438.1:0-2649 GCA_964595475.1 uncultured Planctomycetaceae bacterium
AAGAGCAGCCCCGTCGCCGCCACGGCCGCCCCCGCGACCGCGGCCGCGGTCCCCAGCCGCCGGGCGGGGCGGGCGTCCGCCACCTGCTCCGGCCGATAGCTCGCGAGCCGTCGACGCGTCTCCTCCACGAGACGCTCGACGAAGGGCTCGTAGGCCCGCTCGCCGCGGCGACGGAGGTCGAGCACGGTGATCAGGCGGTTGTGCATGTTCGGCACGGTCCGCTCGATCCACGCCGCGACCCGCTGCGGGGGAAGGGGCCGCAGAAGCGGCCCGCCGACGAGCACGAGCAGACCGGCCGCGAGAAGCAACCAGAAGCACACGGCCACCGCGATCCGCCCCGCAACCGGCAGCGGGATGGCGATGTCCAGGAGGACCGCCGCCGTCAGCCAGCCGACCGACACCAGCGCGGCGGCGGCGAGACCCGCCACCACCGCGTTTCGGCGGACCTTCTTCCCGGTTCGCGTCACGAGCTCTTCCAGGTCCTCCGCACGCATGGGTCTCTCCATAGCCAAGATCATCCCGCCACGCCGGAGCGCGGCTCGGCCAGCCGCCACGGGCTGAGGAGCCGGCCGAAGCGTCGGGCTCGCCGACGCGGGCCGTCCCCGGTCCGCCGCTCCGCCTCCTGTCGCAGCGTGGCGAGGACGAACTCCGCGACGATGATCGCGAACGTCGCCCAGAGCAACACCCGCCAGATCTCCCGGCGGTGGGTGAGCTGCTCGGCGAGCGTGGGGTCGTCAGGGGAGCCCGCGATCACGATCGGGTTCTCCGTTCCGAGCCGCTTCTCGAGGGCGGCCTTCCCGAGCATGTCGAACGCGGAGGGGGCGGGGGCGAGGTTCACCGCGAAGCCACGCTCCATCACCCGCGGCGCCCCCTCGCGGCGGGGGGAGACCCGGAACTGGTAGTACCCCTTCCGCTCCGTCTGCTTGAAAGCCCCGACGCGGCCGCCGTCCGTCGGACGAAGCTCTACGGGGTGCTTCTTGCCGCCCGGGTCGATCCCGACGGCGCGGGCGTCGTCCCAGCCGCGGGTGAGCCGAAGCACCGCCGGTCGCGACGGTCCTCCCGGCGGCGAGACCCGCACCGGCGGCGGCCGTCGGACGTCCGTGACGGCGCGGAGGAGGAGGGGCACGAACGCGGGCTGGAGCGGCAGGTTCGACCACCCCGGGGTCGCCGCGAAGCCGGCGAGGAGGACTTTCCCGTCGCCGAGCGACGTTCTCACGAGCACGGGCGTGCCGTCGAGGGTCTCCATCAGCGTGCGGCCCGCGTCGTCGCTCGTCTCCCCCTCGGAAGCGGACAGGCCGATCGGCGCGTAGCGGTAGAGCCGGACCGTGCCGAAGGGGTCGCGGTCGGAGTCGTCGAAGGCACGGAGGATCGGATCGCTGAGCTGGAGCTCCCCAATGGGTTGGAAGGTGGACGGGTCGTCCGGGTCGCCGACAGGCTCCCCGAGGGTGGGCGCCGCGGCGGTGGCGTCGAGCAGACGCTTCTGGTAGTTGGACGGGTCGGTTTCCGGGCCGACGAAGACGAGCAGACCTGTCCCGTCGGCGACCGCGTCGCGGAGCTCGCGGGCGAGACCTCGGGTCAGCTTGGCGCCCGCGAGGATCACCGTGTCCGCCTTCCGGATCATGGCCGGCTCCACCCTCGACCGGCGGGCCACGGTCGTCTCGATCGCCCCCGCGATCTGCCTCGCTTGCTTCTCCGCCTCGGGTCCGATCGCTCGAGCGGCGCTCGGCGAGCGAAGCGCCGTCCGAAGGTAGGTGCTCGGCGCCTGTCTCGCCTCCCCCACGTTTTTCGGGCCGATGATGAGGGTTCGCACCTTCGGGGCGACGTGGAGCGTGAACAAAAAGCTGTCGTCCGCCGGAAACCCGTCGCGCGGCAGCTCGAACTTGCCCCGGACCACGCCCGGCTGCTCCGGCGTGACCGTGACGGGGAAGGTCCGCTTCTGTCCCGGCTCGACCTGGATCTGCTTCCGATCGACCTGTTCCCCCTCGAGCTTGACCGAGAGCACGCTCTGCAGCGGGCGGTCCGCGGAGCTGTTCAGCACGGTGGCCTCCAGGAGCACGGGAAGGCCCGCCACCGTGTTGCGCTCGTCCGGTGGCTCCCCGACGACGGCACGGTTGTGCACGGCCTGCGACGGCCCCACGTCCAAGGTGACCAGCCGCGTGTCCTCCCCGGCGCTCGCCGCGGGCGACGCCTCACTCATGGAGCTCCACGACGCGGCGTTGCCGTCCGTGACCAGATAGACGGTCCGCGGGCCGTGGGCCGGCGCATCGAGGGCCTTATCCATGGCGGCGGCCATGTCCGCGGGTCCGGCCGTCGGGCGGATGCCGTCGACACGCTCCGCGATGTCGCGGCGGTTGCCCACGAAGCCGCGGAGGAGCACCTCCGGCTCTCGCCCCGCACGGATGACGGTGAGGTGATCTTCCTCTTTCAGCAGGTCCACGAGGGTGTGGACCGCCGCCTTGCCCCGCTCCATGCTCGTGGTGCCGCCGCTGCGAAGCCCCATCGTGGCACCGGCGTCGACCACCACGGTGACGTCCCGGCCGGTGCTCCCGCCGGTGAGAAAGCCGAGCCGCTCGATCACCGGCCGCGCCAGCGCACAGACGAGCAGCGCCACGAACAGCGTGCGCAGCGCCATCAGGAGCCACTCCACGA
>CAZQQP010000439.1:0-2642 GCA_964595475.1 uncultured Planctomycetaceae bacterium
GTTCGGGACCGAGCCGTTCAGCCCCGGGAATGTGCCGTCGTTGAACATCCGCAGGGCGTTGGCCTCGCTCGTATCGTTGGCGATGTCGTTGAACTCGCTCAGGAACTCGACGAGCTCGGGGATGATCAGCGCGGTCTGCTGCCCGGTGTTGAACTGGCTGAATCGGTCGGGCGGCTGGGCCGTGAACGGGCCACGCCGCGCGTCGTCGATGCCGTCCGGGAAGTTCGGCCGGGAGAGGAAGCCGCCGGTGCGGTCCGCCATGGCCACGGAGCCGTCGAGGAGCACGCCGAGCTCGCGGGCCTCGCGAACGTGGCGGGTGTACGGATTGGGCTCGCCCTGGAAGATGCCGGGAAGGTTCGAGTTGATCGCGCCCACGTTCACCTCGGGCGCCGCCGCGTTCGGCGCTCCCGGCACCTCGCCGTTCGGATCGCCGTCGAGCTGCTGAAGTTGCTCCGCGGCGTCGGCGCGGCTGAAGAAGGCGGCGGTGCGTGCCTTCTGGACCGAGACGTCGTAGCCGAAGACCGGGGCGTCCGGCGTGCGGAAGGAACCCAGAAGGTTGCCGTCGACGTCGACCACGGAGACCGTGACCTGCGAGACCTTGGGATCGTCCCGGCGGATGGCGGCCCGGAGGATGCGGTTGGTGTCGTGGCCCTGACCGAGGATGCGTGCCACCTCGTCCGAAGTCAGGCCGCTGCCAGCAACCCGCTTCCCGTTCGCGTTGAGCCCGTTGTTGCCGGCATCGAAGTCGAGTGTGCCGCTCGCGTTGTCGAAGAAGTCCCGCTGACCCGTGCCGGCGCTCGCGTCCGGAACCTCGCCGGGAATCGTCGTCCCGCTCGGAAGGTCGAAGGACGTGAGGGTGAACTGCGACGCGGGGGTCTGCTGCGGCGGGATCAGCTCCTTGAGATCGTGGTTGGGCGGAGCCACCCGGGTGTCGTAGTCGGGAAGCGGCCGGAGCGAGCGCACCGGCGGTGGGCTGCCGTTCGCGGAGTCGAGGCGGATGCCGTCGATGAAGACGTTGTCCGCGGTGAGGGGCCCCGGCGGCGCCAGCGTCGCCTGTCCCGCGAGGGCGATCCGCTCCTCCACGGTGGGCGAGCCGCCGATGCCGCTCTGGTCGACCGTGTAGGTGCCGTCCACCTCCACGCCGATGGCGCCGAGGAGCTCGCCGCCGCGGTACAGCGGGAGGCCGCCGGGGTCGGCGGAGAGGCCGAGCGGAAGGCGGTTCACGTCGCTGGTGGGCAGGCTGGAGAGCTGGACGCCGAAGAGCGGGCCGCCGTCCTGGAAGTCCACGCCCGGGGGAAAGTGGGTCTGGATGATGTGGCCCGCCGTCCGCGTGGTGAAGGCGTTGCCGTCGGAGGTCGACAGGAACGCCGCGGTGCCGGCCTTGGTTCCCGCGATCAGCGAGGTGGGGACCACCCCGTCGACGGCCTCGAGGCCGCCCGCCCCGCCGGCGTCGATGTCCACGGTTTGCTCCGCACCGTCCATCCGCGTCACCGACAGGAAGTTCCCCTCGCGGTCGGTCACGGCGATCGTCGCGTCCACGCCGAGGTCCTCCGCGCGGGAGACCGCCCGTTCCACGATGTCCTTGAGATCGCCCACCTTCAGCTCGTTCGTCGCGGAGGGGAGCGGGTCGAGCGTCGCGGAGCCCGTCGTGGCCGACGTGGCGGCGGCCTTGGTCGGCAAGCGGTCGCCGTCGAGGAAGACCTGACCGATGTCCCCCGCGTAGATGCCAGGATTCGGGTGGGTGGCCCCCTTCGTGCCCACGACGGATGCGGCGAGGTGGAGGCGGCCGATCCGCCCGCCGGGAAGGGTCTCCCCGTCCGCAAACCGGTGGTCCGAGCCGGGGCTGCCGCCCGCGGCCACGACGGAGTCGACGAGTCGATCGCCGAACCTCGCGTCCTCGACGGTCGCGGCCGTGAAGCTCGCCGTGTCGAGGGACGGGGTCCGCCCGTCTTCAAAGTGGACGCCGGCGAGGATCTCGGAGCCGACGGACCGCCCATCCACGTGGAGCCGCCGAACGTCGGAGCCGAAGCCGACCAGGCTGTCCGTGACATCCCCGTCAACGGAGATCCTCCTCGCCCCCTCGTCCACTGCGACCGTCGCGTCCGTGAGGTCGCCGGCCACCGACAGCACGTCGACCGAGCCGCCCACACGCCACGACCCGCCCTGCACTCCGTCGAGACGGATCGCGTGGATCGACCCTTCCGAGGCCTCGACCGTCGCGTCTTGCACTTTCCCCGCCACGACCGCGCGCATCGCCCGACCCGCACCTGTCGACCCATCCGCCGTGATCGTCCCCAAGTCCCCGTCGCTGCGGACCACCCCGAACGTCTCCGCCGTCAGCTCGCCCTCCACAGACCCCGACAAGCCGCGGACCGCACCAACCTCGCCGTCCACGTCCAGCGACCACTCCGCGCTCGTCCCCTCCGTGGCACGGATGACCCCCGCCGACGACGCAAGGTCCCAGCTCCCCGACGTGATCTCCCCCGAGACCACCGCCGATCCCAACGAGCGCCTCGCCTCCCCGTCCGTCAGCTTCAGCTCCGCGCCGAAATCGCCGCTTACGCCCTCCCCGCGGCCCGTCGTCCGAAGCGCTCGAAGCCGCTCCGCCGTCACCGAGCCCTCGCCCCAACCGGCCGAACGGA
>CAZQQP010000440.1:0-2633 GCA_964595475.1 uncultured Planctomycetaceae bacterium
CTCGTACTGGATGTCGCCTCCATGCTAACATATGGCCCTCGTTACCCTATCTAAGCCCATTCGATTCAGAATCTCGCGCGTTGTCGACCGGTCGTCCCCCCGACCCCGAAACACGGGCTCTTCGCCGGGAGGCCCCCGGCCTGTGGCGCCGCGAGCGGCCCCGCCCCGACCGGTCGGTCCCGATCCTCGCCCGCCCCACCCGAAAGGACGGTCTCGCCGGTTGCATCTGCCGAGAGGATCCGGCTCCGCCCACTCGTTGGTGGTGCCTCTCGGCTACGTTAACATAGATGAGCGTCGAGATGTCAGTGAGACCCCTCGAGTGGGCCGGGCGCGGTCGGACGATTGCGATGACCACCCCTGAACAGCAATCCCGGGAATCCATCGACCGGCAGCTCCAAGCGGCCGGGTGGGTCGTACAAGACCATTCGGCGATGAACCTCTCGGCGGGCATCGGGGGCGCCGTCCGGGAGCTCCCCCTGAGATCCGGCCACGCGGACTACATGCTCTACGTGGACGGGCGGGCCGCCGGCGTGATCGAGGCGAAGTCCGAGGGCCACGCCCTCGCGGGCGTCGAGACGCAATCCCTCAAGTACACGGCGAACCTCCCCGAGGAGCTTCCCGCCCACCGGGTTCCCCTCCCCGTCAGCTACGAGTCCACCGGGACCGAGACCTTCTTCACCAACCACCTCGACCCGTCGCCGCGGAGCCGACGGGTGTTCACCTTCCACCGCCCCGAGGAGATCCGGCGCATCCTCCGCCTCGGCGACCGCCAGCTCCGGGCCAACCTCCGGGGGATGCCCCCGCTCGACCCGTCGGGCCTCTGGCTCGCCCAGGTGACCGCCATCGAGAACCTCGAGAGGTCCCTCGCCGAGAATCGCCCGCGCGCCCTCATCCAGATGGCCACGGGCTCGGGGAAGACGTTCACCGCCTGCAGCTTCTCCTACCGCCTGATCAAGCACGCGGGCGCCAAGCGGATCCTCTTCCTCGTCGACCGCAACACCCTCGGCCGGCAGGCCCGCAGCGAGCTCGACCGGTTCGACACGCCCGGGACGCAGTACAGCTTCACCGAGGAGTACAACGTGCAGCACCTGCGGGCGAACCGGATCGACCCGGCGAGCAAGGTGGTCATCACCACCATCCAGCGCCTCTACTCCATCCTCCAGGGCGAGGGCGAGCTCGACGAGCACAACGAGGACGTCTCCACGTTCGAGGCCGCGAACGCCGTCAAGAAGGAGCCGGAGCCGGTCGTGTACAACCCGGATGTCCCCATCGAGACGTTCGACTTCATCGTCGTCGACGAGTGCCACCGCTCCATCTACAACCTCTGGCGGCAGGTCCTCGACTACTTCGACGCCTTTCTCGTCGGCCTGACCGCCACGCCCACCGCTCAGACCATCGGCTTCTTCAACGGCAACCTCATCCAGGACTACTCCCACGAAAAGGCCGTGGCGGACGGCGTCAACGTCGGCTACGACGTCTACCGGATCCGGACGCGGATCGGCGAGGATGGGAGCACCATCGAGGCGGAGCCCGGCCTCCAGGTGCCCCGGCGAGACCGCCGCACGCGCGCCCAGCGGCTCGCGGAGCTCGACGACGACCTGACCTATACCGCCAACCAGCTCGACCGCGACGTGGTCGCCGAGGACCACATGCGGACGGTGGTCCGGACCTTCCGCGACAAGCTCTTCGAGGAGATCTTCCCCGGCCGGACCGAGGTCCCCAAGACGCTCGTCTTCGCCAAGAACGACAACCATGCCGACGACCTCGTGCGGATCATCCGCGAGGAGCTCGGCAAGGACAACGCGTTCTGCCAGAAGATCACCTCGCAGACCACCGGGCGGAAACCCGAGAATCTGCTCAACGATTTCCGGAACTCCTACGACCCGAGGATCGCGGTGACCGTCGACATGATAGCCACCGGCACGGACGTGAAGCCGCTCGAATGTCTCCTGTTCATGCGGAACATCAGCTCCGCGTCCTACTTCGAGCAGATGAAGGGCCGCGGCGTGCGGGTGGTCGACCCGGACGAGCTGGAATCCGTCACCGGCGACGTCCAGCACAAGACCCGCTTCGTCGTCGTCGACGCGGTGGGCGTCTGCGAGAAGGACAAGACCCACTCCAAGCCCCTCGACCAGAAGCCGAGCGTCCCCACGGACACGCTCCTCCAGAGCGTGGCGCAGGGGCAGGCCGGCGCGGAGATCGCCTCCACCCTCGGCAGCCGCCTCTCCCGGCTCGCGCCGAAGCTCAGCGACGCCCAGCAGCAGGCGATCGCCGAGACCGCCGGCCGGGACCTCCACACCCTCACCCGCGATCTCTTCGAGAGCGCGGACGAGGACACGATCCACCGACGGGCGGCCGAGCGCTTCGAGCTGCCCGAGGGAGCGGAGCCGAGCGTCGACCAGCGAAAACAGGCGGAGCACGAGACGACGCGGGAGGCCCTCACCCCCTTCGACAACCCACGCCTCCGCGAGGTCATCACCAACGCCCGCCGCTCCACGGAGCAGGTGATCGACGAGGTCAGCCAGGACCATGTGCAGGAGACCGGCTTCCGCTACGACCTCCAGCAGCGGGCCCGGACGCTCGTCAGCGACTTCCGCCGCTTCGTCGAGGAGAACAAGGACGAGATCGAGGCG
>CAZQQP010000441.1:0-2610 GCA_964595475.1 uncultured Planctomycetaceae bacterium
GGACCATGAAAAAGCCGTCGTTTTTCGCGGCCTGCTTCTTCACATACTGCCTGATGGCTTGGGCGAGGGCCTTGTCCGTCACGGGCGCGGCCTTCGAGCTCTTGGCTTGTCCACCGTCGGCGGACTGGTCGCCGCTCGACGTCTCCTTCGAGCTCGACTCCTTCTTGGAACCCGAGTCGGAGCCGGACTTCTTCTTGGAGCCAGACTTCTTCTTGGACCCGGATTTCTCCTTCGAGCCGGACTTCTTCTTCGACGCCTTCCCGCTGGCCGACTTCTTGGAGCTTTCCTTCTTCTTGCCACCCTCCTCGGGGTGCTCCTGACCCTCGGGGTGCTCCTGGCCTTGGGCCTGCTGCTTCGAGCCGGATCCCTCCGGATGCTCCTGGCCTTGGCCGCCGGACGAGCCGCTCTTCGAGCAGGCGACCGTTATCGCCATCGCCAACGCGCAGAACAGAGAAACCAGCAGTCGAACTCGGTGACTCATCGTGAGCTCCTTTCTTAAATACAGTCACGCCACCGCACTGACACCCTCCGCGGTTGCCAGCCCTCTTGCCCGCCGACGCTCACGAGCGTCGGGTACACATGAATTATCGGCGGTTCTCCCGGAGCATTCCACTCCCGCTGTCACTCCGTCGACGGCAGCCGGGCCGTCGGGTGGCGCGGCCCGGAGGAGGAGACAGGACGGCACCCCGCGTCCGCGGCTTTCCGCCGGGGGGCCGCCCGGGCCATCGGGTGGACGCACCCGCGGCTCGCCTCTTCAATCGGCGGTGTCCACAGCCGACAGACGGAGACGCTTCGATGGCGAGGACCGCGTACAAGGCGCTGACGGAGCGGGAGCAGATCCCCACCCGCGTGGTCGACGAGTCCTCGGAGGCGAGCCGGACCGTGGCCGCGGAGATCGCCCGCCTCATCCGCAGCCGGGCGGAGGCGGACGAGACCGCGGTCCTCGGCCTCGCGACCGGGTCCACGCCCGTCGGCGTCTACAACGAGCTGGTCCGCATGCACCGGGAGGAGGGCCTGTCGTTCCGGAACGTGGTCACGTTCAACCTCGACGAGTATTACCCGATCGAGCCGGAGGCGCTGCAGAGCTACCACCGCTTCATGTGGCACCACCTCTTCCACCACGTGGACATCGACCCGGACAACGTCCACGTCCCCGACGGAACCCTCCCGATCGAGTCGGTCTACGACGCGTGCGACCGCTACGAGCAGGCCATCCGGGACGCCGGCGGCATCGACCTGCAGCTGCTGGGCATCGGCCGGACCGGCCACATCGGCTTCAACGAGCCGGGGTCGGGCAAGGACTCCCGCACGCGGCTGATCACCCTCGACTGGATGACCCGCCGCGACGCCGCCGAGGACTTCTTCGGCGAGGAGAACGTTCCCCGGCGGGCGATCACCATGGGGGTGGGGACCATCCTGGAGGCCCGCCGCGTCATCCTGATGGCCTTCGGCGAGAAGAAGGCCCCCACCGTCGCGGAGCTGGTGGAGGGGCCGATCACGCCGTCGGTCCCCGCCACGTTCCTTCAGAACCACCCGGACGCGGAGGCGGTCCTCGACCGCGCCGCCGCCGATGGGCTCACCCGCTTCCGGTGTCCCTGGGTCCTCAGCGTTCCCATTGACTGGGACACGTCGCTGATCCGGAAGGCGGTCATCTGGCTCGCCCAGACACTGGACAAGCCCGTCCTCAAGCTCACGAACCAGGACTACAACGAGCGGGGTCTGCAGGACCTTCTCGCCCAGCACGGACCCGCCTACGACATCAACCGGAAGGTCTTCCGGTCCATGCAGTCGACCATCACGGGCTGGCCCGGCGGCAAGCCGGACACGGCCAAGCACCCCGACGACCCGCCTCGGCCGGGCGACGCGACCTTTCCCAAGCGTGTGCTCATCTTCTCCCCCCATCCCGACGACGACGTCATCTCCATGGGCGGCACGCTGATGCGTCTCGTGGAGCAGGGCCACACCGTCCACATCGCCTACCAGGTCTCGGGCAGCGTGGCGGTCTTCGACGACGACGCGCTCCGTTTCGTGGAGTTCGCCCACGCGTTCAACCGCCTCTTCGGCATCGACGAGACGCAGACCGCCCGCCTCGAGCAGCAGCTCGCGCCCGTCCTCCAGAGCAAGTCGCCCGGCGCCTCGGACACGGACGCGGTCCGCCAGATCAAGCGGCTCATCCGCGTGGGCGAGGCCCACGCGGCGGGCCGCCACTGCGGCGTGCCCGCGGAGAACCTCACCTTCCTCGACATGCCCTTCTACGAGACGGGCGGCACGGGGAAGAAGCCCCTCAGCGAGGCGGACATCCAGCTCGTCTCGGACCTGCTGGAGCGCATCCGCCCGCACCAGATCTACGCGGCGGGGGACCTTTCCGACCCCCACGGCACCCATCGCGTCTGTCTCTCCGCCATCCTCCAGGCCACCGAGCGGGTCAAGGACCAGCCCTGGTTCTCCGAGACGGAGCTGTAGCTCTACCGCGGAGCCTGGCAGGAGTGGGAGCCCGAGCAGATCGAGATGGCGGTGCCCCTCAGCCCGGAGGAGCTCACCCGGAAGCGCAACGCCATCTTCAAGCACGAGTCGCAGAAGGACCGGGCGCTGTTCCCCGGCAGCGACCCG
>CAZQQP010000442.1:0-2594 GCA_964595475.1 uncultured Planctomycetaceae bacterium
CGGGATCGCGTGATCCTTGACGGTGCGGTCCTTGATCAGCCCCTTCTCCCCGCTTCTCACGACGAAGCCGATCCGCGTCTCCCCGCCCTTCAGCTTCAGCTTCGTCGCGTGGTAGCCGCTCGCGATGGACGCGGACGGGTGAATCATCGCGTCGAGGAGGCCCGCCCGATCGTACTTCCTCCCCACGCCGGTGAGGTCCGGCCCGATGTCCTCCCCGCGTCCGCGGAAGCGGTGGCACGCCTTGCACCCGCCCCGGCCGAAGAACAGCTTCCGCCCCCGCTCCGCGTCGCCATCCCTCCGGGCGAGCTTGTCGATGGACGGCAGCGCCTTCCCGCCGGGCGTCTCCACGGGAAAGTATCGGCTGGCCATCACCCGGACGGACACGTCCGGATTCTCGTCGATGTGCTCGGCGACGAGGTTCCGGACGTCGTCCGGGATCTCCCCCCGCGACGCCATCCGGAGAAGACGGGCCCCGCCTCTCGGCGACGTCGCCATTTTCCTCGCCGCCCTCTCGAGCTTCTCCCTCGCCGCGTCTCCTCCGCGGAGGATCCGCCGGTACTTCCCGATCGGAATGTCCGCCTTCTTCTCCGCCTTCCGCTGCCGGTCAAACCGCTCCACCGCGGCGTAGCCCGCCCAGTCGTCCCGGCCGCGGTGACGGACCCACCACGCCGCGAGCCGTCGGGTCCGGGCGGTTCCGCCGTCGTCCGTGCTTTGCTTCGCGATCGCCACCATGGCCTCGGCGGCCGCCTCCGTGTCGACGAAGGCGATCGCGTCGACGGCGCGTCGCCGCTGCCGCGTGGGAAGCTCCGCCGCGAGTGCCCGCTCCCGGAGCGGCCCGACGGCCGCGGGCGGGTGGAGCCGCCAGGCGAGGTCGGCGAAGGCCCGGCTCCACTCCGTGGGTGGGGCGTCGAAGTGGCGGGCGAGCATGGCGTAGACGATCCCTTCCCGTCGGTCGCAGGCGGTGCCGTACGCCTCGAGGAACCACCTGTCCCCGCCGGGGTACCGCTCGGCGAGGGTGAGGAGGGTGTCTCGACACTTCTCGAGCGGCACGTCGCGGAGGGACAGCGCCACCGTCCGACGCACCGCGATCGACGGATCGTCGGCGAGCCGCCTCGCGAGCGACGCGGTGTCGGCTCCGGCCCGTCGGAGCGCCCGATACGCGGCGATCCGCATCGCCGCCTTCTCGTGAGACAGAGCCTTCTCCACCCGCTTCCGCCCGCGCCGACCCGACTGGGCGAGCACCCAGAGCGCCCGGGCGCGGACGAAGCGGTTGTCGTGGCGGAGCAGCTTCTTCGCCGCGTCGCCGCCCCGCTCCCTCAGGCGAGCGAGCCCGTGGGAGCGGACGTTGGGCGCGGGGCTCTTCGCCGCCCGGAGCCTCCCCTCGCGAGTGGACATGTCGATGCGCGGCGGCCGCGGGTTCTCCCCCTCGGGCGTGATGCGATAGATCGCGCCGATCGCCCGCTCGTCCTTGGCGCGGTGGCCGCCGGAGAACGGGTCGAACCAGTCGGCGACGTAGACGGCGCCGTCCGTGCCGACGGTCACGTCGGAGGGGCGGAACCATCGGCGGGAGACGCTCGCGTCCTTCGGGTCGGGCGCCATGAAGGTGAAGCGGGAGGACGTGAGCTCGAACCCGGCGCCCGAGCGCTCGGGAAGGTAGCCCCAGATGAGGTTCCTCCCCGCTTCCGCGGAGAGGAGCATGCCCCGGTACCTCTCGGGCAACGCCCCGTTCTCGTATCGCACGATGCCCGTCGGTGCTCCGGAGCCGTACACGTCGCCCGCGGGCATGACTCCGGGGTCGTCCTGGTGCCAGTGGGCGTCGGTCACGGGCTGCCCCGGCCGCTTGTCCACGGTCCACCGCCGCTCACCGTCCGCGGAGCTGTACCCCGCGTTGCCGTACCGCATGAGCCAGGTGGTCCGACAGCTGATCGTGTCGTCGTTGTCGTTCTGCCAGAGGTTGCCGAAGGAGTCGACGGCGAGCTCGTAGCAGTTGCGAAAGTTGTGGCCGACCACGGTGAGCCCCGTCCCGTCGGGGCGGATGCTCCCCGCCACCCCGCCTACGTAGACCCGCCCGTCGTCGGAGATGAGGCCCGGCTGATTGGTGGTGTGGTAGGGCGACCCGCCCGTGTACCAGCTTCCGGCACGGAGGGTCCACCCACTGGCGTCGCTGACGATGTGGGGCCCCGCGTTGCCCGTGGAGAAGTACCAGCGTCCGCCGGGCCCGGCGACGAGGGTGTGGGCCGCGTGATCGTGGTCGAGGCCACCGAAGCCGGTGAGGAACTTCTCCTTCTTGTCCACCTCCGGCTCGAACCGGGCGTCGCCGTCCACGTCCGTGTACATGAGGATGGAGGGGGAGCAGGAGACGAGGACACGGTTGCCGATGACCGAGATGCCCATGGGGGCGACGAGCTCGGGGTCCTGGACGAAGACGTGGGAGTCATCGGCCTTTCCGTCTCCGTCCGTATCGCGGAGGACGACCACGCGGTCCCCGTCCTCGTGCCAGCGGTGCTCGCCGTCCTGGTTGTTGTAGCTCCGGTAGTCGACGGCCTCGGCCACCCAGAGCCGGCCCTGGGCGTCCACGTCGATGTTGGTGGGGT
>CAZQQP010000443.1:0-1838 GCA_964595475.1 uncultured Planctomycetaceae bacterium
CCGCTCCTCGCTTTGGCGTATAGGCTCAACTTATTCTTTTCCGCCTCCTTACTCGCCGGAGGCCTCGTTGCCGACGCCCCCGTCCTCGACGGCGTCCTCGGCGGAGAGGATCCGGTAGCGGGCGTCGCCCTGCCGCTTGGCCTGATACATCGCGTGGTCCGCCGCCGCGAGGAGCTGCTCCGGCGTCTGCTCGCGCGACGTGCGAACGACGGCGCCGATGCTCGCGGTGAGCTGAATCTGGTGACCCTCGATCGTGAGCGGAGCGGCGGAGGTGGCGAGGAGGCGATCGACAATGGGGCGGAGGTCGGCCCACTCGTCCAGATCCGCGAGGACGCCGACGAACTCGTCGCCGCCGACGCGGGCCAGCGTGTCGCTTTCCCGGATCTGGGCCACGAGCCGGTCGGCGATCGCGCTCAGGGCCGCGTCGCCGACCGAGTGGCCGTACCGGTCGTTGACCGACTTGAAGTGGTCGAGGTCCAGGAAAAGGACCGCCACGTGCTTGCCCGAGCGGTCCGCCGAGCGGAGCGCTTGGGCGAGGCGGTCCTGGTGCAGCCGACGGTTCGGTAGGCGGGTGACGGGGTCGTACAGCGCCATGTGGCGATAGCGCTCCTCCGAGCGGCGCAGCGCCTGCTCCGCCGCCACCTCGTCGGTGACGTCGCGAACCGTCCCCACGATGCCGTGGACGAACGGATCTTGCGACGGAAGGAGGCCGATCGCACGAAGGTAGCGCCACCTTCCGTCCTTCCCCATGAAGCGGAACAAGCGGGTCTGGGCGTGGTCGGGACGGTTCGCCGCCGCACGCAGGGCCTCTTGGACCGTCTCTCGATCGTCCGGGTGGACCAGCTCCAGAACCTGGCGGCCGACGAGCTCCTCCGGGGTGAACCCGAGCACGTAGCGGATGGAGGGGCTCTCGTACTGGATGGTGCCGTCCGGGTCGACGATGGTGATGATGTCGGAGACGTTCTCGAGGAGGCTCTCGTAGTGGGCGAGGCGGGCCTCCGTCCGCCGGGCGCCCTCGGCGTCCACGACGGTGCCCTCGTGGACGGTTCCTTGCTCACCGGGTGTCACCACGCCGTAATCCCAGACCCAGCGGAGGGTCCCCGTCCGCTGGCGAATCCGATACTCGAGGCGGTAAGTCTCCCCGAGCGGCGTCGTGTCCAGGAGGTTTCGGACGGTGGCCCGGTCCTCCGGGGCGACGTAGCGCAGCCAACCGGGGCGGTCTCGGAGGGTCGCGGCGTCGTAGCCGGTGAGGCGCTCCGCGCCACCCACCGCTCGGGTAAGGGTGAGGTCGGCGTCGGACAGGCGAGCGTAGATCAGCGCGTGGTCCGGCGTCGCGAGCTCGCTCGGGGGCGTGCCAGCCATCAAGATAGTCTAGGTGAAAGGGGCGGGCGACATGGACGGGCGTGGCGGGGATCGCGGCGGACGCGTCAGGAGGCCGAGCCGGCGAGGTACGCCCGGTGTCGGTGCTTCTCCCACCGCTCGAGCCACGAGGGGATGGCCTCCTCGGGCATCGGATGGCCCATGTAATAGCCCTGAGCGAGGTCGCAACGCTGGTCGCGAAGAAAGGCCAACGTGACCTCGTCCTCCACTCCCTCGGCCACCACGCGGAGGCCGAGGTTGTGGCCGAGGTCGATGACGGACTTGATGATGGTTCGGAACTCTTGAGAGATCATCGCCGAGATGACGAAGGCCTTGTCGATCTTGATCTCGGAAAACGGAAGGCGGGCGAGCTGCAGGATCGACGAGTAGCCCGTGCCCACGTCGTCGAGCGAGAGGTGGAAGCCCTTCACACGGAGGCGGGTCATCAACGCACGGGCCATGACGGGGTCGTCCATGGT
>CAZQQP010000443.1:1848-2591 GCA_964595475.1 uncultured Planctomycetaceae bacterium
GCCCGTCTCGGTGAGCTCCAGCGTGAGGCGGCCCGGGTCGATCGACGCGTCGGCGCAGCGGCGGGCGATGTGGTTGGCCAGCTCCACGTCGCCGAGGAGCCGCGCCGAGAGGTTGATCGCGAGCGAGCCGCCCGTCGTGCCCTGCCAGCGGGCGAGCCAGCCGAGGCCGTGCTGCAGGATCAGCTTGGACAGCGGGTCGATCAGACCCTCGCGCTCCGCGACGGGGACGAACCGGTCCGGGGCGAAACTCCCATGGGTCGGGTCGTCGTAGCGGACGAGGGCCTCGAAGCCGGCGACGGCGCCGGTGTGGCAGTCGATCTTCGGGTGGTAGCGGAGAGAGAAGCGGTTCTCCTCGATGGCTCGCTCCAGCAGGACCGGGGAGATCTCGTCCGGCGCCTTCGGTTGTCGGTCCTCCGGGCTGTCGGGCTCCGTGGACTGCGACCGGTCTTTCTGGAGCAGCGACCGAAGCTCCTTGGCTGCGATGGGCTTGGACAGGGCACCGAGGAGACGGAGCTTGTGGTCGTGGGCGGAGCGGCGGGCGGCATCGAGGACACGGTCCCCGACGCCGCTGAGGAGGATGATCCCCGCGGAGCAGCCGATGGCCGCGAGGCGTCGCATGATCTCCACGCCATCAACCTCCGGGACGACAAGGTCGAGGACGATATGGGTGGGGTTCCACTCGCCGATGGTGCGGAAGAAGTCGGTCGGGTTGGTCGCCACGCGAACCTCCCGACCCACGCCCT
>CAZQQP010000444.1:0-263 GCA_964595475.1 uncultured Planctomycetaceae bacterium
GGGTCCAGTGGGCGTCGAGGAGGCGGCGGAGCTGGGTGGGGACGAGCGAAACGCCCGTCACGTCGTAGTCGGCGACGACGGCCGCGGTCGCGTCGGTCTCGAAGTCCCGCTGAACGACGAGCGTGGTCCCGTAGCAGGCACAGCGGTACACCGGCGAGAGGCCGCCGAGGTGGTGCATCGGGAGGCAACAGAGCCACCGGTCGGCCGGAAGCGTCCCCAGGCGGAACGCCGACCCCGTCGCGCTCGCGACGACGTTGCCCACC
>CAZQQP010000444.1:273-1922 GCA_964595475.1 uncultured Planctomycetaceae bacterium
GCCGGTGGTCCCCGAGGTGAAGGCGACGAGGGCCTCGTCCTCCCGGTCGAGCGTTGCCGGCGACGCGCCAGATACGGTCCCCGCCGGCCGGAGCGAG
Organism: uncultured Planctomycetaceae bacterium; assembly: GCA_964595475.1. Taxonomy (GTDB): domain Bacteria; phylum Planctomycetota; class Phycisphaerae; order Phycisphaerales; family Zrk34; genus CAZQQP01. The sequence goes on from CAZQQP010000444.1 coordinate 371, forward strand.
GTCACCGCAGTCCCCTCCGGGGCGTCGACGGAGCTGACCGGACAGTCCGCAGTAGAGGCGGCCTCGACAGCGGTCGCTTCCGTATCGCGCTCGCAGACGAGGAGGTCCGCGTCCGCTCGCTCGAGCCGCGCGGCGACGGCCGTGGCAGTGAGGGACGGATCCAGCGGGACGGCCGCGCTCCCGGTTCGCATGCTGGCGTGCAGGAGCACAGCCGTGGCGAATCGGGTCCCACACAGCGTCGCGACGCGGCCCCCATCCCCATGCAGGTAGTCGGTCAGCCTGGCTGCGACGTCGCCCACGATGGTATCGACGGCGTCGTACGTCCACTCCCGGTTTCGGTCCGCATCGACGATGGCCGTGCCCCTCGGCGTCGATGTCGCGCTGTGCCCGACGAGGTCGCGGCTGGGCCACTCGCGTTCGGGCCACTCGGTACCGGGCCCGTCGCTCCCGGTCACGTCGACACCTCCTCGACGCCGAGGCCCGGCGCCTGCGGGACCGCGATCGCGCCATCGGCGACCGGGGCCGGGTCGGCACCGAGATCCGCGGCGAAGCGGTCCGCCGTCGCGAGCCCGCAGGCGGCGACGCTCGGGAGGCTGGCGGCGACGTGGACTGCGGCCGTCCTGGCGACGACCGCGTCGATCGTCGTCGTGACGGTGACTGAGAGGCCGGCCTCGAGGGCCAACGTCGCGACGGCGCGGGCGGTGACCGGGGAGCCGTAGGCCATCGGTTTGACGACGACGGCGTCGGCGGCCTCCGCAGCGATCACGTCGTCGACGTCGGCGACCGTGAGTCCCTCGTCGATGGCGAGGGGAACCGAACCGGTCCGGAGCGACGCGAGCCCCTCGAGGTTCCCCGGCGGAAGCGGCTGCTCGACGTACTCGAGGTCGAGCGACGCGAGGTCGCCGAGTGCGCGCTCGGCTTCTCGGCGCGTCCAGGCACCGTTGGCGTCAGCGCGAAGGGCCACGTCGGGCCCGACCGCCGCCCGGACGGCCTCCAGGCGCTCTGTATCTGCCGCGGGCTCCCGTGCGCCGACCTTCACTTTGACGCAGTCGAAGCCGGCATCGACGGCCGCAGTCGCCGCGTCAGCAGTCTCGGCCGCCGAGCCGTCACCGACGACGGCGTTGACCGGGACCGTCTCGCGGTCCTCCCCACCGAGGAGCCGGTAGAGGGGTTGGTCGACCACCTTCGCTGCCACGTCGAGCGTCGCTGTCGCGAGGCCGTGGACCGCTGCCGGCGTCGACGCTTCGTCGAGAGAGTCGTGGGCTACCTCGAGACCGCCGTTGGCGGCGACGTCGGCGGCCCTATCGAGGGCCGCCTCGCACACCTCGCGGGACTCGGTATATGCGGCCAACGGCGCGGCCTCACCGAATCCGGTCTGCCCGTTTCTCACGACCTGGTCGCCCGCTTCCCCGCGCCCATCGTCGCCGCGACCCTCTTCCCCGTACCCCGCGTCGCCGTTCACCTTCCAGGCGGCCCGGTCGCCACCGCCAGCGGTCTCGGCGGCGGGATCCGCGTCGGTCTGGCGGGCGGTGACCTCGGGGTCGTCGGCCGG
>CAZQQP010000444.1:1932-2573 GCA_964595475.1 uncultured Planctomycetaceae bacterium
CTCGATGGCGGGATCCGCATCTGCTTCGACGCGGACGAGGAACCCCTCGCGCGTCTCCAGCGTTCCGCGAGCGGTCTCGAGGGGCCGGGACAGTGGGAGTGCGTACGGTTCGACGTCGATCGGATCACCCGCCATCTACATCACCTCCGGGGCAACCAGCCCCGCTGCCAGGAGGAGCGAATGGAGCGCAAGCAACTGCCCCGTGCGCTCCAGGGCTGGGTTCAGCTCCTCGCCGTCGGTACGAGTGAGGACCGTCCTGGTGACCAGGACGGCGAGCGGCAGCGTACCCAACGGGATGAGAATCGTCGCCGGGAGGTCGAAGCCGAGCCACAGGATCGGCGGAACCGCATAGGCGAGGCCGACCATCGTCACGAACTCCACCCGCGACCAGGTGTAGCCGACGATCACGGCGAGGGTCCGTTTGCCCGCGGCGGCGTCGTCCTCGCGGTCCCGGATGTTGTTGACCACGAGGATGGCCGTCGAGAGCCCGGCCGCGGCCAGGCTCGTCACGAGGGCGACCGCGGGGACGGTCCCGGCCGGGAGCGTGGTCGGGACGGCCCCGACGTTTGAGAGCACGGCGACGGCCTGAACGTAGTACGTGCCCGTGACGGCGACGACGCCGAAGTAGACGAAGACGAAAA
>CAZQQP010000445.1:0-2554 GCA_964595475.1 uncultured Planctomycetaceae bacterium
GGCGTCGGCGAGCTCCGCTCGCATACGGTCCTGCGGGAGTTCGAACGGCGCCTGGCCGAGACGGACTGGGACGACGACCTCCGGGAGGCCGTCCGGGCGCGGACGCTCCGGGAGGCCAGCAAGGCGCTCAGCGAGGGAGGCGAGTGACCGTGCGCCTCGATCGGGCCGAGATCGACCGGTACGGACCGCTCGTGGACTGTCGGCCGCCGCTCGAGGACGATCTGACGATCGTCGCCGGGCCGAACGAGTCCGGCAAGACCCTCTACCTGGAGGCACTCCTGCAGATCCTCGATCCCGACGTGAGGACTCACATGGACCCGGATCCGCGGGTGGGAGCCGACCCGACGGGCCGGGTCGTCCTCGAGGAGGACGGGACGACCCACGAACTCGGCGAGGAGACGAGATTGCCCGACGTGAGCCCCATCGACGCCCACCACCTCCGCAACCTCTTCGTCATCCGCGACAGCGACCTGGCCCTCCCGGAGGGGCCGGACTACTACACCTCGCTCGTCGAGCAGCTGGGAAACATCCACACCTCGGAGATCGAGGCCATCGTCGAGCGCCTCTGTGGTGTCGGCCACATCACGAAGCGGTCCCGGAACCTCGTCGACCGGAAGGGCGAGTATACCGGGACGGCGAAGGAGGAGGCTGTCGCGCTCGCGGACGACATCGAGGCATACCTCGAGCAGATCGAGGATCGGGGGATCGGTGACCTGGCACGCGACCGCCTCCGGACTCGTCGGGAACTCCGACAGGTCGAGGCCGACCTGGAGCGTCAGGAGACTGCCAGGGATCTGGCCCGGCTCGAGAGCGGGCGTGCGAACCTCGATACCCATCGCAGTGCGAACGAACGACTGGCGGAACTGGCCGCCTTCGACCGTGAAACGCTAGAGGAGCTTCGGGACCTGGAGGGCGAGATAGAGCGGACGGAGGCGGCACTCGAGGGGCTAGAGGAAGACCTGGCGGCAGCGCAGGCCAAACACGAGAACCTCCAGGACGAGCTCCAGGAGGCGAGAGCGGACCGCCGGGAGTTGCAACGGCGAGAACCGGACGTGGACGCCCTCGAGGAATCGCTCTCCGAGTATCGCGACCGGACCAGCGGTGACCCTGGCGCCATGGAGTCGTCCCTCGTCCTTCGAAGACGCGCCGCGATAGCCGCGTTGCTCGGCGCCGGCATCGCTGGCACCGCCGGGGCTCTTGCTGACTCGGTGCCGGCCTTCGGCATCAGTGCCGGTCTGCTCGTCGCCGCGGGTGCTGCGTGGTGGTTCCACCACAGGCTCGCGAGCGGTGTCGAGGACGCGGCGAGCCGAGAGGGTAGGCTGGTCCAGGAGGCTCGAGACGCCGGCCTGGAGGTGGCGGACGTCGAGGAGATCGCACCGATCGTTCGGGGGTTCCAGGAGTCACTCGAGAGCGCAATCCGGCGCGTCCAGCGCCTGGAGACAGAAACCGACTCCGCCGCCGACCGGATCGATGCGCTCGAAACCGACACCGCAGAGACCGACCAGCGGCTCCAGGATCTCGAGGACCAACTCGCGACGGCCCTCTCGACGGTCGGCGTCGAGTCGATCGCGGCGTTCGAGGAGCGCGTCGAGGAACGGGAGACCACCCAGCGCGAGCGGAGGGGTGCTCGCATCTACCTCGAAACGGAGCTTGGCCAGCCTGATTCCGACGATCCCGCCGAGAAAACCGCCTCTTGGGCGGAAGAACTCGACGGGCTGGCGGCGGACCTCGGCGATACCGACGTCGATCCCGACGATTTGGACGAGACGAGGCTGGAAGCCCTCCGGGAGCAGCAAGCGGAACTCGATGACCGGCTCGACACGCTCGAATCAGACCTGCAAGACTTCAAGGAGCGATTGGACGAGTTCCAGCGCCGAGCGCACGAGTTGAATCCACCGGACTTCGTCGAGGCCGCCCCGGAGCTCCGGGCGCGGACCGTGGTCGGCCTGGAAGACCTCGAATCTTCGCTCCGGGACGTCGTCGACGAGATCGAGCGGAACGCGACGGTCTCCCGCGAGGCCATCGGACTCCTGGACGCTATCGCCGCCGAAGAGGCGGAGAAGGTCTCGACCCTCTTCGACCCCGAGGGGCCGGCCTCCCGGACGTTCGAGGCGCTCACGGACGGCCGGTACACCGCTGTGGATTACGATCCCGACGCGGAGACCCTGACCGTGACGACTGCCGACGGGACCGACCGACCCGTCCACCAGCTCAGCCGCGGTACCAGGGACCAGCTCTACTTCGCCGCCCGGCGGTCGCTCGCCTCACAGTTGCTCCGTGACGGGACCGGCTTCCTGCTCCTGGACGACCCCTTTCTCGCGGCGGATTCGGAACGGCTCCGAAACGGGTTCGAGACGCTGCAGCGGCTGACAGAGGAGGGCTGGCAGATCGTCTACCTCACCGCCAAGGCCGAGGTCTACGAGGGGATGGCCGGGGAGTTCGGCTACCACCCACACCGGCTGGAGGCGCTCGATCCGTAGTGGGACGTCCGCTCTCGTATGTGGCGTTCCGACGGGTGTAGAGACGACTGGACGCCCTCGGCCCGCTCGCGTGA
>CAZQQP010000446.1:0-872 GCA_964595475.1 uncultured Planctomycetaceae bacterium
TGAGGGGACCGCTGGCGTCGCTCATTGCTGGACACCAGCGGCCGGAGCACCTTGAGCCGTACGTTCGAGCCGCTCCGCGGAGCGAGCCGGTCAGCCCTCGGCGTCGATACCGGACGGGCTGTGACCCTCTCCGGTCCCGTCACCGAGGTCGGTGTCCTCCTCCATGGATCCCGCTCGGTTGCCGTCGTCTCGTGAGGTCGACTCTGGCTCCACCCGCCTCACTCTCGCCGAGACCCACCCTCCACCCACGAGCCCAGGCGATGGTTTCGACGATGGAGAGGCCGGAGCCCGATCCCTCGTTGGAGGTCGTGTACCCCTCTTCGAGGAGTGTCTCCTGGTCGGAATCCGGGAACCCCGAACCGTCGGCGACGAGGATGCCCTGCGGCGTCGTCCCGACGGTGAGCGCGAGGTCGTCTCCGCCCCCGTGCTCCACCGAGTTCCGGAACAGGTTCTCGAGGAACTGCTGGAGGCGGCCGGAATCTGCCTCGATCCGGGGGTCCGGGAGAGGTCAAACCGGAGCGACGCGGCAACGTTTCGACGCTGTCCCAGGCCGTCTCGACGACGTCGACGAGGGCGAGCGATTCCGTCTCGTCGATCGAACGTCCACGCACCGCCCGGGACACTCTTGCCGTTCCGCTCGGTACCCCACACCAGAGACATGCGACAGCAGGAGTCCTCGAGATCGTGTCGGGACAGGAGTGGATCGGGATGACAGAGTCGGAATCCGGAGCGGGTGGGCCAGTGACTCGGTTCGCCGAGGCAGCCCGGCGGGGCGGGGCCACGGTTCACCGGACGTCCACGGCGGACGCGGCCGGCACGGTAGCAGGGCTCGTCGAGGGGCCGGCTATCGGGACGCCGATATCCTTCGAGGG
>CAZQQP010000446.1:882-2512 GCA_964595475.1 uncultured Planctomycetaceae bacterium
CGACCTGCCGGACCCGGTCGACACCGACCCCGACTCGAAGGCGGTCCGAGCGGCCGGAACAGGGGTGACCGAGGCCGTCCTCGGCGTCGTCGACCACGGCGCCGTCGGGGTCCTGACGACGGCCGCCGGGGAGGGGGCCGCCAGTACCTACCCCGATCGACACGTCGCGGTGGTGCGCGAGTCGGACCTCGTCGCGGACCTGCCGGCCGCACTCGACGCGCTCGGCGACCACCTCGGGCGGGGCGGCGACGCCGTCCTGATCGCCGGCCCGAGCGCGACCGCCGACATGGGCGAGATGGTCCGGGGCGTCCACGGCCCCGCTGAACTCCACCTGGTGGTGATCACCGATGGCTGATGTGGACGACCGACCGTCGAGTCGGTCGGCGAAGGCCGAGCGGATCCGCCACCTGCTCGCGACCGAGGGCGACGCCGTCGCGGCCAATACCGGCATCTTCAACGACGCCCGGTACGAGGCCTTCGCGGACCTCGGTGCGGAACGCCACGAGGCCTTGCGGGAGGAGGCCCGGGCGGTCAAGGAGGACGCCATCGAGCAGTTGCCGAGCCTGATCGAGACAGTCACCGAGGCCGTCGAGGCGAACGGTGGGACCGTCCACGTCGCGGCGGATGCCGCCGCCGCGACCGACTACATCGTCGACGTCTGCCGGGATGGCGGGGCGGAGACCGTCGTCAAGAGCAAGTCGATGACGAGCGAGGAGATCGCGGTCAACGATGCCCTCGCCGACGCGGGGGTCGAACCGGTCGAGACCGACCTGGGGGAGCTCGTGGTTCAGTTGGCCGACGAGGCGCCCTCCCACCTCATCGGTCCGGGCATCCACAAGGACCGGGCGGCCATCGCCGACCTGTTCGAGGCGCACTTCGACCTCGAGGAGCCCCTGGAGACGGCCGCCGAACTCACCGACTTCGCGCGGGACCACCTCGCCGAGCGCATCGCGGACGCCGACGTCGGGATGACCGGCGCCAACTTCGTCGTCGCCGAGACGGGAACGCTCTGCGTCCTCACGAACGAGGGCAACGACCGGAAGGTCCTCGAGGGGACCGACGTCCACGTCGCCGTCGCCGGCATCGAGAAGCTCGTCCCGAGCGTGGGCGACCTGGCGCCGTTCCTCGACCTCGTCGCCCGTTCGGGGACCGGCCAGGACCTGACCGCCTACACGACCCTCGTCTCGCCACCCATCGACTCCCCGCCGTCCGGGGCGGCCACAGGGACCGGCGACGGTGTCGACGGGAGTACCGGCGACCCTGACGGTGGCCGGGAGGACGCTGGCGCGGGCGACCAGGAAGCGGGCCCGACCGACCGGGAGTTCCACCTCGTGCTGATCGACAACGGCCGCCGCGAGATGCGCCGGGACGACGACCTCCGGGAGACGCTCTACTGCGTGCGGTGCTCGGCCTGCCTGAACAGCTGTGCCAACTTCCAGCAGGTCGGTGGCCACGCCTTCGGTGGCGAGACCTACACCGGCGGCATCGCCGGCGGCTGGGAGGCCGGTCTCGACGGCCACGACGCCGCCGGGTTCAACGACCTCTGCACCGGGTGCTCGCGATGTGTCCCCCAGTGTCCCGTCAAGATCGACATCCCGTGGCTGAACACGGTCGTCCGGGACCGCCTGAA